>CAMAPJ010000059.1 GCA_945860085.1 Synechococcus sp. UW140
CCCTCCTTCTGCCAGGCCACATCCCACTCGAAGTCGTCGTAGCACTCGTAGTGGTCCACCTTGCGCAGGTCCCAGGGCACGCCCGAGGCCCGCAGCATCGGCCCGGACAGGCTCCAGTTGATCGCCATCTCGCGGCTGATCACGCCCAAGCCCTCGATGCGTTTACGGAAGATCGGGTTGTTGGTAATCAGTTTTTCGTATTCATCGATCTTGGGGCCAAACCAGTTGCAGAAGTCTTCGCATTTCTCCAGCCAGCCCCAGGGCAGGTCGGCCGCCACCCCGCCAATGCGGAAGTAGTTGTTGTTGATCAGGCGCTGGCCGGTGGCCGCTTCCCAGAGGTCATAGATCATCTCCCGCTCGCGGAAGATGTAGAAGAAGGGGGTCTGGGCGCCCACGTCAGCCAGGAACGGGCCCAGCCAGAGCAGGTGGTTGGCGATGCGGTTCAGTTCCAGCATCAGCACGCGGATGTAGCTGGCCCGTTTCGGCACCGGCACATCGGCCAGCCGTTCGGGCGCATTCACCACGATCGCCTCATAGAACATGCCCGCCGCATAGTCCATGCGACTCACGTAGGGCACGAACATCACATTGGTGCGGTTCTCGGCAATTTTTTCCATGCCGCGGTGCAGGTAGCCGATCACCGGCTCGCAATCCACCACGTCCTCGCCATCGAGGGTCACCACCAGCCGCAACACCCCGTGCATCGAGGGGTGGTGGGGGCCGAAGTTGACCACCATCGGCTCCGTGCGCGTCTCCAGTTGCGTCATGGGGCCGGGGCCTGCGGGGCGAATGCCGGGATCTTAGGAAGGAAGCCACGCCGAGGCTCCTCTTGTCTGCTGAAAGCCTGTCTTCAGACGGCTATGCCCATGTGCCGGTGTTGGCGGAGCCGCTGCTGGCCGCTTTCGCGGCCCTGCCTGCCCGTGGAGGCCTGCTGATCGATTGCACCCTGGGCGGTGGCGGCCATAGCGCCCTGCTGTTGGCGGCCCATCCCCAGCTGCATCTGGTGGGCCTGGACCAGGACCCGGCGGCCCGGGCCGCCGCCGCCGAGCGCTTGGCGCCCTTCGGCGAGCGGGCCGAGATCGTGGCCAGCAACTTCGCCGACTACCGGCCCAGGGAGCCCGCCCTGGCCGTGTTGGCGGACCTGGGCGTTAGCAGCCCCCAGCTGGATGGGGCCGACCGGGGCTTCAGCTTCCGAGCCGACGGGCCTTTGGATATGCGCATGAACCCGGAGGGGGGCGAAACGGCGGCGCAGCTGATCGAGCGGCTGGAGGAAACCGAGCTGGCCAACCTGATCTATGCCTTCGGCGAAGAGCGGCTCTCGCGTCGCATCGCCCGCAAGATCAAGCAGCACTTAGGGGAGAGCGGCCCCTTCACTGGCACTGCCGCCCTGGCCTACCTGGTGGCCGGCTGCTACCCGCCCCCGGCCCGGCGCGGCCGCCTCCATCCCGCCACCCGCACCTTCCAGGCCCTGCGTATCGCCGTCAACGATGAGCTGGGGGCCCTGGATCGGCTCCTGCAGCAGGCCCCCGACTGGCTGGAGAGCGGCGGCCTGCTGGCCGTGATCAGCTTCCACTCGCTCGAAGATCGCCGCGTCAAGACGGCCTTTGTCAGTGACGACCGCCTGCAGCGGGTCACCCGCAAACCCTTGATCGCAGGCGAAGCCGAGGCTGAGGCCAATCCCCGCAGCCGTTCGGCCAAGTTGCGCGTCGCCCAGCGGCGTTAGGGCTGGCCCTGCGGGATGGGCCGGCAGGAACAGCCGCCGGGGATCGGGCCTTGATCGGCTGCTCAGGGTCGGGGCGTTGTCAGCCCCAGCCGATCCTCGGCCCCGAAGAGTTGGCGGTAGGCGGCCATGTTGATGCAACACACCACCGGGGCGAAGGCAATCGACAAGGCAGTGGCGCTGGCGCCACTGCTCACCACGATCACGGCAACCAGCAGCCCCTGCAGGCCCCACACCCGCCACCATTGGCTGTGGACCCCCTGGATGCCGCTTCGCAGCGTTGCGAGGGGTTTGGCGCTTCTAAACAGGCACAGGGGGTTGAGAAAGGTCTGAGTAATGCCGAACCAGGCGCAAAAGACCAGGGCCAAGAGGCCGATCGGCCACCAGACCACCGGACCCAGCCCAAGGGAACCCAGGGCCAAGCCGACCAGGCCCAAGGGGACCAGCCCTACCAGCAGCAGGAGCTGGGAGGCGGTCCAGGCCAGGATCAAGCGGTTGATGGCCGCTCCATCCCAGCGGATCAGGTCAGCGAAACGGGGCTGGTGGCCCTCCAGGGCCAGCCAGGCGCCGCGGCAAAAGCCCAGGGTCGTCACCAGCATCACCAGCCCAAGGAGCAGCACTCCCACCAGTCCAGCTCCCAGGCTGACCAGAATCACAATCAGGCTTGGCAGGGTCCCATCTTGTAATTCGGTGGCCTGGGGTGCGATCACCAGGGCCGCGGCCCCCAGGACAATGGGGAGTACACAGGCCCCCATCACCACGGAACTCAGAATGGAGAAGAGCAGGAAGGGCCCGGGGGCCTTGCCAAAAGCGCTCCAGCCCTCGCGGCAGGCTTGCCATACCCGTAAGCGTCCCGAACTGACTGGCGTAAGCGCCATGGGGAGCGAAGCAGGGGCATCAGCCTAGGGATGGCCATGGTTCTGGTTCTGTTCATGCTCCTGCCGCGATGACCACCACCGACCTGCTCTGGTGGGCTGCCCTGCTGGTGCAGGTGTTGGCGATTCCCGGCACCCTGTTGCCAGTCTTGCCCGGGCTGGTGCTGTTGCCCCTGGGGGCCCTGCTCTGGTGTTGGGCGGTGGGGTTTGGCGTGGCTTGGCCCGTGCTCCTGTTGGCGGTGGTGCTGTTGCTGTTGGGCTGGGGGGCAGAAGCGTTGGGGGTGGTGCTCGGGGCGGCTCGGCTCCAGGCCAGCCGCTGGGCCTACGGGGGGGCCGCCTTGGGGTTGCTGCTGGGGGTGGTCGGCCTGGTGCCGGCCCTGCCGGTCGGCGGGCCGCTGCTGGGGGCCTTAGTGGGGCCCTTGCTGGGCGCCACCTTGGGGGAGCTGGTGGCAGAGCTGGCACCCGGGCGACGCGACGCGTCTGGGCGCTCGGATCAGGCCGCCGGCCGCGGCGGCCTGGCGATCCTGGTCCGCTCGTTGCAGGTGGGGCTGGCGGTGGTAAGCGGCATGCTCGTCAGCCGCCTGGCCCAGATGCTGCTGGCCTTGGTTGGGGTGGTCGGGTTTGTGGCGCTCACCCTCTGGGGGCCCGCAGCTGGCTGAGGGCCTCGGCCACGGCGGCAATCGCCTGCTCGATCTCGGTGGCGCTGGTGGAGCGGCCCAGGCCAAAGCGGATCGAGGCGGCGGCCTCCAGGCGGCTGAGGCCTAGGGCGGCGAGCACATGGGAGGGTTCGCCGCTGCTGCAAGCCGAGCCGCCGCTCACGGCCAGCTGGCGTCGCAGGGCCCGGTGCAAGGCGCCGCCCTCCACTCCGTCCACGCAAACATTCAGGTTGTGGGCCAGCCGCGGCGAGGCGGCCCCATTGCGACGGATGCCGCCCAGGGCCTCCAGCCCCTGCCAAAGCTGCTCCCGTAGGGTCCCCAGCCGCTGCTCCCGCTCCAGGCGGTCGGCTTGGGCCAGCTCCATGGCTGCGGCCAGACCCACGATCAAGGGCACCGGCAGGGTGCCGGCGCGCAGCCCCCCCTGCTGGCCGCCGCCATGGAGCTGGGGCGCCAGGGCTAGGGGCCGGCTGATCGCCAGGGCGCCGATGCCCTTGGGGCCATAGAGCTTGTGGCCGCTGAGGCTGAGCAGGTCGATGCCGAGCTCGGCGGGGTTGAGCGCGATGTGGCCCACGGCCTGGGCGCCGTCGCAGTGGAAGGGGATGGCTCGCTGGCGGCAGAGGGATCCGATCGCGGCCAGGGGCTGGAGCACGCCGATTTCGTTGTTGGCGGCCATCACGCTCACCACCAGGGTCTCGGGGCCCAGGGCCGCTTCGAGTTGGCCGAGATCCACTAGGCCATCACCGCCCACCGGCAGTTCGGTGAGCTGGAAGCCGTGGCGGGCCAGGTAGCGCAGGGGATCGAGCACGGCCCGGTGTTCCGTGGCCAGGGTCACGAACTGGCGCCGGCTGCCGCCCGCCGCCAGTTCCGCCTCGGCCAAACCCTTGAGAGCCAGGTTGTTGGCCTCGGTGGCGCCGCTGGTGAAGATCAGGCGCGCGCCGGCTCGATCGCCAGTGAAATCGCCGCTGGGGTTTCCAGCGGCATCGCTAATCGGGTCGCCCCAGCGATCGCCATTGGGCTGGCCATTGGGATCGCCCGCCGCCAAGCCCAGGTGCCCGAGGATCTGGGCGCGGGCCTGGTCCACGGCGGCGGCGGCCAGTAGGCCGGGCCGGTGTAGGCGGCTGGCCGGGTTGGCGAATTGCTCCGTCCACCAAGGGGCCATGGCGACCACCACGGCTGGATCACAGGGGGTGGTGGCCTGGTGGTCGAGGTAGGCGAGCATGGATCCATGTTGACAAGGGCGTTGCGCCATGGCTGGTGATCGCGTCTCGCGCCAACCCAAGGCGCTGGTCCCTGCCCTGGTCAGTGGCTTGGTCAGTGGCTTGAGCCTGGCCTTGGCTGGCTCGACGGCTGGCTGGCTGGTGCCGCCGGCGGGGGCCGACCAGGGGGACATGGTCAATCCGATCGAGGCCCGGCCGCCGGGTCTGGTGGTGCTGTGGGAGCGGGCCGGCCGCGGCGGCCAGGAGGCGGTCGGCGTGTTTGCGGTCAGCAAGGACCCCAATGACCCGGAGGTGCGCCAGATCAAGGTCTGGCTGGAGTTGCCCAACAGCCTGCGCGTGCGCAAAGAAAGCATCCGCTGCTCCCTGTCCCAGCCGATGCGGATGAGCAGCAACGGCCGCGAGTTCATCCTGCGCGAACTCAACCCCGGCGGCACGATCACCAGCGCCAATCGGCTCGATCACCAGATCTGGTGGGCCGCTTGCTATCCCGAGCAGGCCGGCAAGGATCCGGCCCGCCTGGCGGGCCTGGCCCGCAAACTAGGTTACTCCGGCCACCTTGTGGAGCGCGAACAGGTCTTGCCGGGGAACACTCGATAGATTTCGGCCACCCTCCCCTTCACCCCCCGCGGGTCCATGCCCCCAGAGCCCGCCCATCCCCCGTCTCCAGGATCCGGCCCTGCCGGCGCCACCGGTGAGCCGGCCGCACCGGCAGAACCGCCCAAACCGGCGCCGGCCCGCCTGCTGCTGGTTGATGACGAACCCGGCCTGCGCACGGCCGTGCAGGCCTACCTGGAAGACGAAGGCTTTGATGTCACCACGGCCGTGGATGGCCTCGATGGCTGGGAAAAGGCCCAGGCCCTGCTGCCCGATTTGGTGCTCAGCGACGTGATGATGCCGCGCCTCGATGGCTACGGCCTGCTCAAGCGCCTGCGGGCCGATGAGCGCCTCGGCGGCACGCCGGTGATCTTCCTCACCGCCAAGGGCATGACCGCCGATCGGATCGAAGGCTTCCAGGCCGGCGTGGATGACTACATCCCCAAGCCCTTCGATCCCGATGAGCTGGTGGCCCGGGTGCGCAACGTGGTGCGCCGCCAGGAGCGCCTCCTGGCCGAGGCGGCCCGCTACGCCGACGCCGACATCGGCCAGATGGCCAAGCAGATCACCGAGATCCGCTCCCTGCTGCAAACCGGCGGCCCCAAGAAGGCGGCCGGTCCCGTGCGCCACGACTTCACCCCCCGGGAGGCCTCGGTGTTGCAATTGGTGGCTGAGGGCCTGATGAACAAGGAGATCGCCCGGCGACTGGAAACCTCGATCCGCAACGTCGAGAAATACGTCAGCCGCCTGTTCACCAAAACCGGCACCTCCAGCCGCACCGAACTGGTGCGCTACGCCCTCGAAAACGGCCTGGTTGAGTAACGCCCAGCCCCAGCCCCGGTCCGATCCCCCTGCTGGCGGTTCCCTAGGGGCGGGCCCAGCAGGACATCCAGCGGCAGTTCAGGCAGCACAACCGGCCGGGATCCTGGCGGCTGGCTGGCTGGCTCCAGCCTTCAACCAGGGCTGGACCTACCGCGACCGCCCCGGCCCCGGCCTGGCCAGCGGCACCAGCGCAGCCAGCTTTTACGCCAGTCGCTATGGCCATTCCGACCAAGCGGTGTGGCTGGCGCGGATCACCGCCGGCGAGGTGACGTGCAACGGCCGCCGGCTCCAGGCCGATGCCACGCTTACAGCCGGCGATCGGCTGGCCTGGCAGCGGCCCCCCTGGCAGGAGGCCGCCGTGCCGGACCTGCCCGGCCCCCTCTTCGATGACGGAGACCTGCTGGTGATCGATAAGCCCAGTGGCCTGCCGGTGCTGCCGGCCGGGGGCTGGCTCGAGCACACCGTGTTGCGCCTCTTGGAGCGGCGCCACCACCACGACCCCGCCGGCCTGCCCCGGCCCGTGCACCGGCTCGGTCGCTTCACCTCAGGCCTCTTGGTCTGCGCCCGCAAGCCCCAGACCCGGGCCTGGCTGAGCGCCCGGCTGCGGGAGAGCACGGCCCAGGATCCCAGCCAGGGCGAGCCGCTCGCGGGCGAAGGCTGCCGCAAGCTCTACCGCGCCTTGGTGGTGCCCGGGGTGCTGGCGCTCGAACCGGGCGAGGCGCGCCTGATTGAGGTGCCGATTGGCCGCCGCGCCCATCCCCAGCTCGGCCAGCTTTGGTGCGCCGCCGAGGGTTCTGGGCCGGGAGATCGCTCCGCCTGCAGCAGCCTCCGCCTGCTGCAGCGCGGCACTCAGGCGGATCTGGTGCAGGTGGCGATCGCCAGCGGCCGCCCCCACCAAATCCGCATCCACTGCGCGGCGGTGGGGGCGCCGCTGCTGGGCGATCCCCTTTACGGCCCGGGCGGCCTAGCGCTCCCAGGGGCCTTGCCCGGCGACGGCGGCTACCAGCTGCAGGCCTGGCGCTTAGAGCTAGAGCGGCCCGGCGGCGGCGACCGCCTGGAATGGGAGGCACCCTTGGCGCTGGAGTTGGGAAATGATGCGTTGAAACGGGAAGGAGCAGCCGCTGGAGCATCACGATTGGCGTTCAATGCCGACGGCCAGCAGGGATGATTGGCTGACTCGAAGGCGCTTTCACTTGGCCCCCTGAACGTGCGGCCCTGTTTGGCTAAGTGGCCACCCAACTTACGTCGATTATTGAATGCTCCTAGCGTCTCTCTTACCAGCCAGTACCTGTCACGTGTCGACGCAGAATGTCGGCATTCTCCAGTTATTTGGGGATGGGCTGGCAATCGCTGTTGTTCTATCGCTTCTGACCGGCAAGACCTACTACCGGCGCGTGATCTCAAGACGCGAAGAGCCATTTAATTATTGGTTTTCGGTAGGCTGCTTGCTTGTTCTCGCTATCTTTGTACTTGGCATGCTTCATGCCTGCCCCCATCATTGAATTGGATTGCAATGACTCACGGGACGGCATCTGCGGCTGTGTTCGGGTAGGTCTGGTGGGCGGCCCCATCCCTTGTTTGATTCCTGCAAGCGTCATTGCATGATCAGTTGCGATAGGCTTTGTCAACTTGAATTAGGCTTGCCCATAGAGCCTTCCCCAATCCTGTGAATACCAGGTCCTTGGCCGTAGGTCTCAGTGCTGTTCTGGCACTGCACTATCTGATCTGGCGGATTGGCAGCACCTTGAATCTCAGCTCCACCGCCGCCACCGCCCTGAGCCTGGCGATGTTGGTGGCGGAGCTGTTGCTTGTGGCCAGCGCTTTTTTGCAGCTGCTGTTCAGTGCCTTACCGGGGTCCGATGGCCAGGCCGAGATCCAGGCTGCAGCGGTGTCTCTAGCGGATGATCGGCGCCACAATCCCCGCTCCCTGCCCAGGGTTGCGGTGCTGGTTCCCAGCTGTGGCGAGCCCCTAGAGGTGGTGGAGCGGAGCCTGCGCGGCTGCCTGGGCCTGGACTATCCAAGCCACGAGGTCTGGCTGCTGGATGATCGGGCCAGAGGCGAGCTGGAGCAGTTGAGTGCCCAGCTGGGCTGCCGGTATCTGGCCCGGCCGCAGCGAACCCACGCCAAGGCTGGCAACCTCAACCATGCCTTGCCCCAGCTGCAGGCGGAGTTGCTTGCCGTCTTTGACGCAGATGTGGTGCCCTCCAGAAATTTTCTGAGCCGCACTGTTGGTCTCTTCCGCGATCCCCTAGTGGGCTTTGTGCAGACACCCCAGACCTATATGAATGCCGATCCAGTGATGCGCAACCTGCGCCTGGAGCGCTGGTTGATGCCCGATGAAGAGAGCTTCTATCGCTGGATTCAGCCGAATCGTCAACGGTTGGGAGCCGTGGTCTGTGCCGGCACCTCATTCGTGATGCGCTCGGATAGTTTGCGGCAGGTAGGAGGCTTTGAAACCCAAACCGCTTCGGAGGATCTGGCCACGGGAATTCGCCTGATCGCCGCAGGCTACCGGGGTGTTTACCTGCCTGAAAAGTTGAGTGCTGGCTTGGCTCCCTTCAGTTTGGAAGCGATGGCCAGACAACGCAGTCGCTGGGCCAGTGGCACCATTCAAACGCTGCGCACCGGGGCGAATCCGCTCACGATTGCAGGACTGAGCCCGATCCAGCGTCTAGCGTTTCTAGAAGGAATTCTGCATTGGTGCATGGTGTTGCCCCAGCTGGTGTTATTGCTGGTGCCGCTCAGCAGTGGTGTCTTTGGGATTTTGCCCTACAAGCTGGATCCCCAGGGCTTGCTAACAGCGGCCTTCCCCTTCTATCTCAGCCAACTGATTGTGTTGCCTTGGTTGAGTGGTCGCTCGCGCGGCGCCCTGATGCCAGAGCTCTATCGCTGGGTGTTTGCCCTGCCCTTGGCAGCCAGTGTGGTCATGACCTTGCTGGGCCGTCCCAAAGGCTTTCAGGTCACTCCAAAAAGTATGTCAACCATGGCAGGTTCTGGTCCTAAACGGCAGTTGCTCCTTCCTTTACTACTGCTGCTCGGGATTCAGCTTGCCAGCATGTTGAATCTTGCCCTTCATCAAGGGCAGTTGCCTGGGGCCGTTCCCTGGGCCGGTGGCACGCTTCTGTTGACCCTGATTTGGGGGTTGATTAACAGCCTGCTCCTGGCCACGGCGATTCGAACCTGCTGGGACCGAAAACGCTTCGACACCATTCCCTGGTTTTCTCTCCAGCTCCACGCCATCCTCAGCGAGCTTGGACTCAAAGGGCCCGGCCAGATTAAGCAGGTGGCTGTCTTGATCACCACGCTCAGCGAGAGCGGTTGTGAATTAGGCCTGGCTGAACAGGCCAGATCAGATTGGGCTATTCCCGGGGCCGTGCTGGAGCTTTCGCTCACGGAGGGGGGCCTTTCCGGATGTTGGCCTGTCCAGGTAGTGCGCATCCAGCGGCGCCAGGGCGGCCAATCGCTCGGCCTGGCCTGGGGCGCGCTTGATGACCGCCAGCGGGAGCAACTGCAAGCGTTTCTCTACCGCCGAGAAAAACTCTGGCCGATGCGGTTGGCGCCCTTCGATGGACTGGCTCTGCTGGCGCTCGGTCGGCGGTTGCTCCAGCAGCCTGGGCCAGACGATTGGTTTCAGCGCAGTCAATTACCGGTCAGGGGAGAGGAGCCTGCGGGCCCCCGCGCCCAGGGCTGAGCTGGTGGCGGCCTGGGCTCTGTTGTCAGTGGCTAGATCCAGCGTTTGTCTGGGTTTGAGGTCAGCGCAGCAGCGTTACTTCCACGGGGGCCGCCAGACTGCAGAGCCCCGTCCTGTTCACCTGGCCCTCTTTCTCCCCAGTCGGCGACGCCGTCAGTCCTGGCTGCGTCTGCTGCGGCAGCGCCTGATTTGGCTGTGGCGGCAGGAGGGCAGCCATGGCCAGAGGGCGCGGGGCCTGGCGGCTGGGGTGTTGACCGGTTGCTATCCCTTCTTTGGTCTGCAGGTCGTGCTGGGCATCGGCTTGGCCAGCTTGGTTCGCGGCAACCATCTGTTGGCGGTGGTTGGCACCTGGATCAGCAATCCCCTCACCTCCTTGCCGCTCTACTGGTTCAACTACCAGGTCGGTTGTTGGATGCTGGGCCCAGGACCGGCCTTCCCCTCCCTGAGCCAGCTTAAGGACGGTGAACTGCTGAATCTGGGGGCCAGCTTCACGGGTCGCCTGATGCTGGGGTCCACCTTGGTAGGGGTGCTGAGTGCCCTGCTGTTTGGCGGGCTGTACTGGCTCTATTTGCAACGCAGCGCCAAGCGGTTGCGGGCCTGAAACCAGTGGCCACTCTCGGCACCCTCGCCGACGGGCCAGGACCCAGCATCCCAGACTTCCTGGCTGGCTTCCGGCCCTAACCAGAACGGCAGCGCCGCTCCTCAGCAGACAGCTCTAACCGGCCACCCTGCGGCGCGGCACGCGGTCGCCGGGTCTGTCAGCTTTGGCCCATTTCTGCCCAGGGCAAGGCTGTTGCCAGGGAAAGGCTGTTGCCAGGGAAAGGCTGTTGCCAGGGCAAGGCAACAAGCCAGCAGTCCGGCTCATGCCACCCGGGCTTTGTGGGTGATCTGAATGGTGGCTAAAGGTGATCAGTGAACAGGAAGCTGGCCACGATGGTGCGATCTTGTTGCTGGTCTTTCAGCCGTTTTCAACGCGGTGTCAGTTAGGAGTTGACCGACGTTTGTTGCCATGTCTGGGTCTTGTTTACTGCATCTCACCTTGGGTCCCCACCCCGAAGTTTTTGATTTGACCGTTGGTCTGCCAAGGAGTCTGCATGTCGTTTCTGGCTAAGTTCAAGGGTGATGGTGCACCGTTGCCCGCCAAGCCGACTTTCAAAGCGGTTGGCCTCGCCTGGCTCGGTGGATTTCTGGCCATCGCCTCGGTTGCCGGACTGACCAATCTGTTCTCGGTTGCCCTGGTGGTTGGCTCTTTTGGCGCCACCTGCGTGCTGGTTTTTGGCTATCCCGATGTCCCTTTTTCCCAACCCAGACATGTGGTGTTTGGCCACCTCATCAGTTCAGTGGTTGGTCTTGTCTTCCTGTCAGTCTTTGGTCCCCACTGGTGGGCTGTTGCCCTCGCCGTGGCGACAGCGATCGCGCTGATGATGGTCACGGGCACGGTCCACCCACCGGCGGGCTCCAATCCCGTGATTGTCTTTCTGGTTCAGCCAGCTTGGAGCTTCGTGCTGTTTCCCACTTTGGTGGGTGCCCTGCTGTTATTGGCCGTTGCCCTTGTGTACAACAACGCCACCCGGTCCGCCCGGTATCCCAAGTATTGGTAGCGATGCCCTGGGGGCGCGGAGTCGCAGTGGGGTGCTGGCCGAGGCAGAATCTTTGTAATCCGTTACAAAGGCCATGACGGTCGGTCAGCTCTTTCTCGCCAGCCTCTCCAGCGGGGTGATCAGCCCCTCGGAGCTCTCCTGGCTCACCACTCAGCAAGATCACTTCTCCCGGATTGAGGAGGCCACGGCCCTGAGGCTCGGGCGTCTGCTGGATCAGGGCGACATCCAGCTGGGCTGCCGCCTCTCGCCCACCAAGCTGCACCACGACGCGGTTCGCGACGGCTGGATCGAGCCCCTAGGCCGCCGCCGCCATCGGGCTGCCCGCTAGGTGGCTTTACAATCTGTTACGATCAGTCCAGTTGAACCCACTCCCATGGCCGCTCCCACCTCCCGCTTCGGTTTTGTTGCCTTCGCTGAGACCTGGAATGGCCGCCTAGCCATGCTCGGCTTCGTGATCGGCCTAGGCACCGAGCTGCTCACCGGCCAAGGCATCCTGTCCCAGGTTGGCCTCGGTTGATTTCTAAATTTAGAATCGTTTAAAACTTGCCTGGACAGTCATCACTGCCCAGGTTTTTTATTGTCTTCTAATTAACAAGTCGACGCCTTTTGGGGGTGCCAAAGGCTGATCAGCGATGTCAAGGCTTCCTGGGCACAAGATAAGCGCCCTGCGCTCATTCTCAGGGCAAGGGCGATTGGCTTGCCTTCAGTGGCGAGGGACAGGAAATCATAATAAAGACCCCACAAAACAGACTTTTCAGCTGATTTGTGGGGTCTTTATTATGGTGTTAGAACGATTTTGAGCTGCAATCCTGGTCCCACTATGAAGGGGTATTCCAGATTCGCTAGCTTAAACCGACTTCTTAGGATGCCTGCTCATAAAGGGCTTCTAGGCGTTCCCGGCTGAGATCCACATAAAGAAGCTCTTCGCCGGGTTGGGGTGCCTCGGGATGGCGGGGCCTGCGAAGGCCCTGGGATCTAGCGACAATCGGGATCGGGGTTCGGCGTAGGTTTTGGGTCATCAAAGCAAAAGCACCGCCGGCAATCACGGCGAAGCAGATCAGATAAACGCCAACCAAAATGCTTTCCACAGTTAAATTGCTCTTTCAACCATCCTAGTGTGACGAATCGTTAAGCGTGGCGTTTGCGTGGAGCCGGTTGAGCCCAGGGGGGGTGTGGCGGGTCCAGTGGACGCGCGCCCCCGGGCTTGTTTTGCCAGGCTGGCTGCTGCGCACGAAACCCCATGGCTGCTGGCGTCACCATCGCCTTTGCCCTAGAGGGGCAGCTGCGCCTGGATGACCAGCCCGCTTGGCACGAGGCCGTGGCGCTAGTCCGCCGTCAGCCAGGCAGTCGCCTGATCGTGCTGGCCACCCGGCCCGACGGTCAGCGCCTGCGGGGGCCCCACCAGCGTCGGATCGAGGCCCAGGCCCTGGCGTCCTTGCGTGCGCGCCTGGGGGCAGCCGCAATCCCCCTGCTGGCCTTTCCCCAAAAGAGCACTGCCGCCGTTTTGGCCGAGCTCCACCCGCTGCTGCGCCCGGATCAGCTGCTGCAGGCCCAGCAGAGCCGGCTGTGGAGTGACTGGCCCCTGGACCCTGAGCGCTTTCCCTTGGTGTTCAGCGATTTCCGCCGCAAGCTGGACCGCCCTCCTGAACCACCCCTGGCCCCGCCCGATCTCACCGGCCTTGGCTGGACGGCAGGGGACTGGCCCGAGGCCTGGCCCCGGCAGTGGCTTGCGCCCGTTGATCCGGATCCGTCAGCGGATCGTCTCCCGCCAGCCGATCCGGGCCCGCATGACGGCGGCGCCGATCACGCTCTTCCCCGTGGGGAGCCCCATGGGGAGCCCGATTGCGATCCCCAAAGCGACCCCCGCAGCGCCTTCCCCTTCCGGGGTGATGAGCCCACGGCCCTGGCCCGGCTGCAACACTTCTGTTTCGTTTCCGATGGCCTGCGCCACTACAAGGCCCGCCGCAATGGCCTGGTCGGAACGGAGTTCTCTTCGAAGTTGTCTCCCTTCCTGGCGATCGGGGCCCTGTCAGTGCGGCGGATTTGGCAGGTGTTGCTCGACTACCAGGCCCGCTATGGCGCTGATGAGGGGTCCGACTGGCTGAAAGTGGAATTGCTTTGGCGCGAGTTTTTCCTCTGGTCGGAGCAGCGCCATGGCGCCGCCTTCCATGCCGCCAGCGGACTCTTGAACCGCCAGCCCGACTGGGTCGAGAACCGGGAGCTGTTTGCCCGTTGGTGCCGCGCTGATTGCGGCCATCCCCTGATCGATGCCCAGCTGCGCGAGCTGCTGGCCACGGGCTACCTCTCCAACCGGGGGCGCCAGTGGGTGGCCTCCCACTTCATCAACAGCCTGCAGCTGCCCTGGATCTGGGGCGCCCGCTTCTTTGAGTGGTGGTTGATTGATGCCGAGCCGGCCCTGAACACGGGCAACTGGGCCTATCTGGCCGGGGTGGGCTCCGACCCCCGCAGCTTTGGCGGCTCGCCCCGCCGCTTCGACCTCGAGCGCCAGGTTGGTCTCTACGACCCCGAGCAAACCCACCGCCAGCTTTGGTCTTGAGCCCATGAGCCCCACCCCATGACCCTCACCCTGATCCTGGGCGACCAGCTGCACCAAGGCTGGCTTAGCCCCTCGCCCCTGCAGCTGGTGGCTGGCGATGTCGTTGTGATGGTGGAGGACCTGGCCGTGGCCTCCGCCTACCGCTACCACCAGCTGCGGCTGCTGCACACCTTCGTGGCCATGCGCAGCTTCCGCGATGCCCTGGTGGAGCGCGGCGTGGCGGTGCGCTACTTCGAGCTGCCGGCCTCGGTTGACTGCTCCTTCTGGCAGCGGCTGGCCGCCGAGTTGGTGGGCCAGGCGGCGTTGCGGGTGGCGGAGATCGCCGATCGTCGTTTTGAGGCCCGGCTCCAGCAGTTCTGTATGGACCAGGCGGTGGCGTTAACGGTGCTGCCGTCGCCCGCCTTCCTGGAATCGGTTGCCGAGAGCCGGGCCTGGTTTGAAGGGCGGCGCCGGCCGCTGATGAAGAGCTTCTACGAGCGCCAGCGCCGCCGGCTCGGTCTGTTGCTGGAGGCCGATGGCACCCCCAGCGGCGGCCGCTGGAGTTTTGATGCCGAGAACCGGCGCCGCCTGCCCAAGGGCTACCTGGAGCCGCCCCTGCCGCCGGTGCCCGCCAGCCCCCACGAGCCGGCGGTGCGCGCCCTGATCGGCCGCCACTTCGCCAGCCACCCCGGCGAGCTGGGCCCCCTCTGGCTTCCCTACGACCAGCCCCAGGCCCAGGCCTGGCTGGACTGCTTTTTGGAGGAGCGGCTGGCGGGTTTTGGCCCCTACGAAGACGCCCTCAGCCAAAGCCACGACACCCTGCACCATTCCCTGCTCTCGCCCCTGCTCAACATCGGTCTGTTGACGCCGGCCGCCGTGATCGAGGCCTGCCTGGCCCAGTTCGCCAGCCGCCAGGCCAGCGCCGAGCCGGTGCCGATCGCATCCCTGGAGGGGTTCCTGCGCCAGGTGATCGGCTGGCGTGAGTTTGTGCGCGGCATCGATCGGGTCCACGGCGAGCGCCAGGCCAGCTCAAATTTTTGGAACCACCAGCGCCGGCTGGCCCCCTGCTGGGACGACGGCAGCACCGGCCTGCCGCCGCTGGATCAGGCAATCCGGCGGGTGAACCGCCTCGGCTACAACCACCACATCGAGCGCCTGATGGTGCTCAGCAGCTTGATGTTGCTCTGTGAGATCCACCCGGGCGAGGTGCACCGCTGGTTCATGGAGCGCTACCTCGATTCCTATGAATGGGTAATGGGCCCGAATGTCTATGGCATGGGCCAGATGAGCGATGGCGGCATCTTTGCCACCAAGCCCTACATCTGCGGCTCCAATTACATCCTCAAAATGGGGGACTACAAAAAAGGGCCTTGGTGTGAAATCTGGGATGGGCTCTATTGGCGCTTCATCGAACGCCACCGGCCCTTTTTTCAGGCCAATCCGCGCCTCTCGATGATGGTGCACCTACTGGATCGCATCGAACCGGATCGCCGCCAGCGGCTCCATAGCGCCGCCGATGCCTTCCTCAGCCGCGCCACCCTGGTGGCGCCCTGAGCCTCGCCTTGCCCGTGCCTGCTCCCACTGACAGGGATTCCGCCAACCAGGATTTCGCTGAGAACCCTGTCGCTGAAGGCGATGGTGCCCCAGGCTCGGCCTCGGCAGGGACTGAAATGGCTCCGCCGGCCTTGCTGGAGCGTCTCGCTGCGGTGGAGGGCATGGGCCCGGGCCGGCGGCGGCTGGTGGTGCTGCTGCCCCAGCTGGGCGATTTCGACAGCCTTGAATACGCCCAGGCCCTGGCCAGCGCCCTGCCCCAGCTGGAGGCTGCGGGCATCGCCCTGCTGGCGATCGGCATCGGCAATGGCGAGAGCGGCCGGCGCTTCTGTGCCTTCACGGGCTTCCCCAGCGAGCGGCTGCTGGTGGATCGCGAGCCCCAGCTACACCAGGCCCTGGGGCTCTACGCCGGCCTGCGCCAGGTTGGCGGACCCTGGCCGAATCTCTTGCTGATGTGCGCTGGTGTCGGCTCCCCCGGCACCTTGGCCGAGGTGCTGCGCGGCTACACCGGCGATCGCAACGCGCCCCAGCGCATCGCCGATGACGAAACGATCCAGGCGGGCCCCCTGCCGCCGATCCAGGGCTCGTTCTTCGCCCGGGCGGGCGGTTCGGGTTTCCTGCGGCCCTTCGAACTGGCCACGGTGCGATTGCGGAACATGGCCGAAGTGCTTGGCCATTGGCGCACCTATGTGCCGAGAGACGACTTCCTCACCCAGCGGGGCGGTACCTTCCTGCTCGAGGCCGACGACTGCCTGCTTTACCGCCATCTCGATCGGGGCATCCTCGGCTTTTCGGCCACCATGGCCCGGCCGCTCAGCTTCCTGGATCCCTGGTTGGGCTGAAGACTGCCGCGGATCAAGCCAGGCCCGGATCAAGCCAGATCCAGGTCCAGCCCCAGTTGCAGCGGCCTGGTGGCGTCATCTTTAGGGGTGGAACTGCGCCGCCGCCCACCCTTAGGAGCCGGGCGGCTCCTGGTGCCGCCGGAGCGGCGCGAGCCATGGGTTTGCAGGACCGTGGCGGCCCACTCCCGGAACCCGGGCTCCTGGCGCCGGTCCCAGATCCGCTGCTTCGCTTCCCGGGCCGCGGCGGCCGGGTCCACCAGCGGTAGGGGATAGTCGACCCCGAGCACACAGCCCGCGTTGGTTTGGGTCGAGAGCGGCATCGTCCAGGGTTCATGCAGGTGCACCACGGGCACCCGCGCCAGTTCCGGCAGCCAGCGGCGCAGGAACAGGCCCTGGGGGTCGTGGTCCTGGCCCTGCTTGATCGGGTTGTAGATCCGAATCGTGTTGATGCCCGTGGTGCCGGATTGCATCTGGCACTGGCTCCAGTGGATACCCGGCTCGTAGTCCACAAACAGGCGCGCCAGGATCAGGCCGCTGTCGCGCCAGGGCAGCCAGAGCTGGTAGCTGGCCACCGACATCAACATCGCCCGCATGCGGAAGTTGATCCAGCCCGTGGCGATCAGGGCCCGCATGCAGGCATCTACGAACGGCAGGCCGGTGCGCCCCGCGGCCCAGGCGGCCAGCCGCTCCGGCTCGCTGGCCCGCAGGCCGGCGGTGAGCGGGTGCAGCTCCTGGAACTCCAGATCCGGCTGGCTTTCCAGCTTCTGGATGAAGTGGCAGTGCCAGTGCAGCCGGGCTTCGAAGCCGCGCAGGGCCCGGGGCCAGTCGCCCCGTTGCGGGGCGGTCAAGCCCTTCAGTTCCGCCTGGCGCCCGCGGCTGCGCTGCACGATCTCCCGCATCGACAGGGTGCCCCAGCTCAGGTGGGGCGAGAGGCGCGAGCAGCTGGCAAAGGCGGTGCCCGGGCTGGAGAGCTCCCGGTGGTAGCGGGCGCCCCGCTGGGCCAGAAAGCTCTCCAGCAGGGCCAGGCCGGCTTGCCGTCCTCCCGGCTGGCGGCCAGGGCAGGGGTCGTCGGCTAGCCCTAGGTCCGTTGTACTGGGGATGGCGCCGGGCTCGATGCTGCCCAGGGGGGTCAAGGCTTCGGGGGGTGGGCTGATTGCTTCGGCCATGCGCCCTTCCCAGCGGCGGGCCCAGCCGTTGCGGTTCTTCAGGCGGCGGATCACGCCGAACTGGGGAAGCTCGATCCAGGCAATGTCATGGCGTTTGGCCCAGGCGGCCACCCGCCGGTCGCGGGCGTAGGTCCAGCCGTTGCCGGTTTCCTCATGGCTCCAGAGGCCTGCGATGCCGAACTGGCGGCGGGCCCGCTCCAGCACAGCTTCCACAGAGCCCGTGCGCACGATCAGGGGCTGGCCCAGCTGCGCCAGCTCCTGGCGGAGATCCTCCAGGCTCTCGGCGCAGAAGGCCCACTGGCGGGCCGAGGCATCGGCCTGCTGCCACAGCTCAGGCTCCACCACCGCCAGGGGCAACACCGGCCCGCGCCGCGAGGCCTGGAGCAGCGGCTGGTGATCGCTCAGCCGCAGATCCCGCTTGAACCAGACGATCTGCAGCCCCTCCATGGGCGCGACCCTAGGGAGGCTGGGGGTGGTGCCACGGGCGCCTGGGCTGGTCCCTTAGGGGCCGGCCAGGGTCTGTTCAGATCCGCTCGAACTCAATTAGACGGGAGTAATAGAAGGGGGCCTGGTTGAGGCTGCGGCGCACCAGGCGGAAGCCGCTGCGTTCCGCCGCCGCCACGATGCCGCTTTCGCGCAGGGTGTAGGCCCGGGTGGTCTTGCTGGGGCCGGGGAACAGCTCGCCGATGCGCTTGAGCACCGCCAGCAG
>CAMAPJ010000060.1 GCA_945860085.1 Synechococcus sp. UW140
GCAGGAGTTAAGTTCCTATCCTGGTGTCCATGGCGCTGTGGACCCACACCGATCCATCTCGAACTCGGTTGTGAAACGCAGCAGCGGCGACGATAGTTGGGGGGTAGCCCCCTGCAAAAATAGCTCGATGCCAGGTAAAACTTTTGCTCCAAACCCGTAGCGGTTGCTCGAGAGAGTAACGCTGCACGAAAAGCCACCCGAAAGGGTGGCTTTTTTGTTGGCAAGTTACGAGCTTGCGTTGGCTGCGCTCTTGGGGGCCGAGGCTTGCACGCCGCCAGGGTGTCCCGCGTCAATCAGGTCGATCGTTCGGGTTGGGCTGGTGGATTGGCGGATGCTTCTGACTGGTTACGCTCGAGTGGGCTTGGTGGATCGCCGGGGGGGGGGCGGTCATGATGGTCTACAGCCTGATTGCGGCAAGTTGCTGTTTGTCTAGCTGGCAGGCCCGGTCCGCCTTTCGCTGGCAGTCAGGCGGTGTCAGCTGTTCGGCGGTTCCAGCTGGATTTCGGCTAGGGAGCTGATTGACGTGAAGCCGCCTGGATCGCGCTCTGGATTGCCTTCTCGATCACTGAAGAACACCGCCATGCCGGCCTCGCTGGCTGCCACTAGCTCGGCAACGGCATCACTGACAAATAGGATTTGCTCCGGATCGAGTTGGAGGATTGAGGCGATGGCGCTATAGCTGCCTGGTGATTGCTTGGGGCCTCTGCGTGTATCAAACCAGTGGCTGAACAGCCCTTCCAGGTTTCCATCCTGGCTATGGCGGTAGAGGAGTTGTTGGGCGGCTACGGAGCCGGAGGAGTAAACAGCCAGCTGGTATCCCTTCTGCTTCCAGTCCAGCAGGGCCTCGGCTACCTCGTTGAACAAGGGGGCCACAAGATCGCCGCAGGCGTAGCCTTCCATCCAGATCAGCCCCTGCAGGTCTTTCAGGGCTGTGAGTTTGATGTCGTGATCAATCAACCAATGTAGATAGGGCACCACATCGAGCTGGCTTGGTGTTGTAGTTGCTGAAGCCCCTGGGCTAGAGGGGGGGATCTGGTTGAGGCCGGCTTGGCTCTGGCGTAGGAGCTCCACCTCAGGGTTGGAATCGGCCGAAAATACCGTTTGCACAGTCTTGATCAGGGCCTGAACCGCTGGATCGTTGTTGTGCTGCTCTAGGAAGCTTGAGAGATGGTCTCGCGCATAGGGAAATAGCACTGCGGCCACAAAACTGACCGGGCAAGTGGTGCCTTCGATATCAAGCAGGATGCAGCTAACCATGGGCTTAACCAAGTGCCAGGGGAGTGGTGGGGTGGGTACGGCCTGTCAGGGCGTTCAGCAGGAGCTGGCGCCAGGATTGTTCCAGCAGGAATTCAAGGATTTCCAGGTGCCTGTTGGCCTGGCTAAGGGACTGGCCCCAGGCATAGAGGCCATGGCCAGCAATCAAGAGGCCAAAGGGCGCATCTGGCAGCAGGGGACCAGCCCGTTGACTGAGGCGGGCCAGGTTCTGGTCATTGGCCAGCACGGGAATCTCGATGGCGGTGGCATGGGTGCTGTGGCCCTCCAGGCCTTTGAGCATCTCCAAACCCTCTACGCGCACTACCCCATCGCTGATTGGCTCCGGGGCCTGACCGCGCGCTGGGACCAGGGGGCCAGCCAGGGCCCAGCGCGACAGCAGGGTTGCGGCCTGGGAATGGGTGTGCAGCACGGCGCCGGCACCGCAGCGGGCCACGATCTCTAGATGCAGGGCCGTTTCGGCGCTGGCCTTGCCTGGGCCAGCAAGCACCCTGCCGGCGGCGTCAACGACGATCAGCTCGCTGGCTTGCACCTGCCCCTTGTCGACGCCACTGGGGGCCATCAGTAGCTGCAGGGGATTTTTTTGAAGCACGCAGCTGAAATTGCCGCCCGTGCCGTCACACCAGCCCCGGGCGTGGATGGCCGCCATAGCAGCGGTGAGCTCATCAGCTAGGGCCATCGCGCCAGGGGGCAGCGGGGATTCAGCACCATCGAACCATGGACGGGCCCCCTGACGCGGCTGCCCTGAGTCGTTGTTCAATGCCCGTGTTCAGTGAATTCATTCAATGCAACTGCTCTGGGCCGAGTTTCGGCACACCTGCTCCGGCTGGATGTTCAGGGCAGATGTTCAGGGCAGATGTTCAGGGCACATGTTCAGTGCTGGCAGCTGGGGCACCAGTGGCTGCTGCGGCCACCTAGTCGTTCGCGCTCGATCGGGGTGCCGCAATGGCGGCAGGGTTGGCCGGCGCGCCGGTAGACCCAGGCGGCCTGGCCGTAGTTGCCATTGGTGCCCGTAAGGTCGCGGAAATCGCTGAAGGTGGTGCCGCCGGCGCCGATGCTCTGCTCGAGCACGCTCACTAGGGCGCTGCGCAGGCCTTCTAGCCGCTCGAACGGGATGCTGCCGCTGCGGGTTTGGGGCCGGATCCCTGCCACATACAGGGATTCATCGGCATAGATGTTGCCGCAGCCCGCCACCAGCGCCTGGTCGAGAAGGGCGTTTTTGATCGGCCGGAGTGAACCGGCCAGCTTGCCCTTGAGATAGGTGGCGTTGAAGCTGTTGGAGAAGGGCTCGGGTCCGAGCTTCTGTAGGCCAGTCATCACCGATTCCACCGACACACCTGGCGGTACAAACCACATCTGGCCGAAGCTGCGGGTGTCGACGAAGCGCAGTTCGGCCCCTGCTTGGTTCCAGAGGCGCACGCGTGTGTGGCGACAGGGCTCGCGGGGCTGCTCCAACCACAGGAACTGGCCAGTCATGCGCAGGTGAACCCCCCAGTGGCCATGGTCGAGATCGGCGATCAGATACTTGCCCCGCCGCCGCCAGTGCTGCAGGCTGCGCCCTTGTAGGCATTGGCCAAAGGCAAGGCCATCTTGAGGCGGTGCTGCGATCGCTCGCTCCCGCAGCACCTCAACCCGCTCGACTGTGAAACCCAAGGTTTGCTGTTGCAAGCCACGGCGCACGGTTTCAACTTCAGGCAGCTCAGGCATCAACGGCCTCCATGGTCGCGGCGCGGTAGGAGCGGTCTAACGAGATCCGCATTGTTACGCACTGCCAGGTTGCCTCAGGACGGCGTGCTCGCGTCCTTCGGTTGCTGGAGTGGGCGGATTGAAAGGGCAGGCCAGGCTCAAGCAATAGGCTGCTTCACTGCAACAGCCTTGCTTTGGCTTCTCAGAGGCGTCAGCAAAGCTGCGCGCCGGAGGCCAAGCTTGGCAAGCTGCGGGGTGACCCCAGTCTGTTTTCGGTCGTTGTAGAGACGCAACCGAAGGGCGCTCGAAGCCTGCCCAAACTGGCTATCGCCCTGGCCTGGATCCCGGTATGAGCTTTAGAGCCGGCGGTCTTCCTGTTGACCGGGGCCGGTTTCGTCCGCCGGGTGCTGATGCTGCGCCAAGACAAAGAATGCCGGCTTCGGCAGGTCTGACGACACAACCCCTAAGGACATAAAAGCCCCAGGAGACAATCTCCCGGGGCTTCTCTGTTGTCGTGATTCGACCGGATCGGAACTCAGGCCTTGACCAGTTCGCTTTCGGCGAAGTTGTTGGTGTTGATGCCGCCTTCGGAACCGCTGTAGCCGTTGTAGTTGACCTTCTCGAAGCGCACCACCACGGGGTAGCGGATGCCTGAGGTGTCGACCGTGGCGACGGTGCCGACTTCGTTGAACCAATAGGACTCAGGACGCTTGATGCGCACCTTGTCGCCGCGGGAGATGGCCATCGCTGCGCTGAGTGTGAAGCTGCCTAGTGACCTTACTCGGCCTGGCTTGGCTTGCCTGGGGGGCCGTCACACAATGTCGCCGGCCCGCCCTGGCGAGGGGCTCCGGCAGAACCGGTTAGGGCGGCTGGCTGGCTGGGGCATCGGCTGCGATTGCGCCTGGGCTGGGCTGGAAACGTCCCTCCACCCGACCGGTGGCGCTGAGCTGCATGGCACGATCGAATCGCCTCCCTGCTGCCGCGCCGTGACCGAGGCCCCTGCCCTGAACCTGGAGTTGCCGGATCCCGAGCGGGATGACATCAGCTCGATGGAATTCCTGGCCCGCATCGAGGAGGCCTGGGCGGTCTGCGACCGCTTCGACCTGCAAACCGAGATCTGGCGAGGCCGCATCCTCAAGGCCGTGCGGGATCGCGAGCGGCGTGGCGGCGAGGGCCGGGGCACGGGCTTTCTTCAGTGGTTGCGGGAGCAGGAAATCAGTAAGACCCGCGCCTATGGCCTGATTCAGTTGGCCGAATCGGCTGAAAGCCTGGTGGAGCAGGGGCCTCTCGATGCCGAGAGCGTCAACCAGTTCTCGAAACGGGCCTTTATTGAAACGGCCCAGGCCGATCCGGAGGTTCAACTCTTGATAAGTGAGGCCGCCAATGGCGGCGAGCAGATCACCCGCAAGTCGGTGCGGCGCCTCACCGATGACTTCACCTCCGCCACCAGCCCCCTGTTGCCCGAGGAGATCCGTCAGCGCACGGCCGACAACCTGTTGCCCTCTAAGGCGGTGGCGCCCCTAGTGCGGGAACTGTCCAAGTTGCCGGAGCAGCAGCAGGAGGACCTGCGGCGGGTGTTGCGGGAAGAACCCGAGCTGGAGCGGGTCAAGGACGTCACCAGCACGGCTCGCTGGCTGAGCAAGGCGGCCGAGGCGGGCCTGGCGGTGCGGGCGTTTCAGCAGGGCGATCTCAACCTGGAGAAGGCCATGCAGGAGGCCCAGCGGCTCGATGTCCTGGGCTTGCTGGCCGATGCGGTGGGTCAGGCCCAGCAGCTGGAAAGCGCCGTGCTCAAGCTGCACACCAGCTGGCGCCGCCTTAATGGTCTGCAGGAACGGCTCTGGGTGGAAAGCGGCAGCAGCACCCCTCATCTGCGCGAACTGCTGAATGCCCTTCAAAGTCTGAGCGGCAGCACCATGCGCGTCTCCCTTGGTGAGCTGGCCGGCGGCAAGCGCCTGCGGCTGCAGCTGGTGGAGGAGGCTCCCGACCAACTGGAGGCACCGCCGCTCCCCACCACATTTAGTGCCGGTTAGGGTCAGTTCTCTCTAGGGGTGGGGGGATCGTGGAGTTACGGCCGTCGGCCCCTCGCCTGGCCGGGCAAGATTTGCCCGGCCAGCCTTACCAGCCCGATCCCCTGCTCCAGGCCCTGGAGCGCCATTTCGGCTGGACGGACTTCCGGCCGGGCCAGCGGGCCGTGGTGGAGGCCTTGTTGCAGGGGCGCGATTGCCTGGCGGTGTTGCCCACCGGCGCCGGCAAATCACTCTGTTATCAGCTGCCCGCCCTGGTGCGCCAGGGGCTAATGCTCGTGGTGTCGCCCCTGGTGGCCCTGATGGAGGACCAGGTGTCGCACCTGCAACGCCGCGGTATCCAGGCGGCCTGTCTGCATGGCGGCCTCGATCCGGCAAGCCGCCGCCAGCTCCTGGGCCGTCTGCGCGACAACCGGCTGCGGCTGCTCTACCTGGCCCCCGAGCGCCTGCAGGGAGAGGCCACCCGCCGCTTGCTGGAGGAAATCCAGGACCAGGGCCACCTGGTGGGGCTGGCGGTGGATGAGGCCCACTGCATCAGTGCCTGGGGCCACGATTTCCGGCCCCATTACCGCCGCCTCGGCGAGCTGCGCCACCTCTGCCCCGGGGTGCCCCTGGTGGCTCTCAGTGCCACGGCGGCGCCGCGGGTGCGGGCCGACCTGATCCGGATGCTGCAGTTGCGCCGCCCCTTATTTCAGGTGCATTCAGCCCGGCGCGACAACCTCACCTATGTCATGCGGCGCCGCCCGGCCGATCCCCTGCCTGAGCTGCTTGACGCGCTGAACGAGGCCCGCGGGGCTGTGTTGATCTATGCCCGCACCCGTCGCTCGGTGGAGAGCTGGGCGGCTCGCCTGGCCAGCGCCGGCATCGAGGCGATTGCCTATCACGCCGGCATGGATCCAGAAAGCCGCAGCCTGGCCCTGGCCCATTTCCAGGACCATCCAGCGCCGGTGCTGGTGGCCACGGTGGCGTTCGGCATGGGGGTGGACCGGCCCGACGTGGGCCTGGTGTTGCACCTAGACCTGCCCGCCAGCGCCGAGGGTTACCTGCAGGAATCGGGTCGGGCCGGTCGTGATGGCCGGCCGGCCCGCTGCCTGGTGTTGTTTGATCCCGAGGACCGCACCTCCCTGGGCTGGGCGATTCGCTCCGGCGGGAGCCAGGGCTGGGCTGCGCTGTCCCCGGCCGAGCGCTTAGGGCCTGAGGCCCTGCGCCTGGAGCTGGCCCAGCAAAAGCTGCGGCGCATGGAGGCCGTGGCCGAGGGGGAGGGCTGCCGCGAGCAGGCCCTGTTACTGGTGGTCGGTGAGCTGGTGCCCCCCTGCGGCCGCTGTGATCGCTGCCTCAGCGCGCCGCCCCTGGAGGACTGGTCGGCCCTGGTGTCGCGGCTGCTGGCCAGCCTGGAGCCGCGCGGCGGGGTGGTGTTGCGCAGTCTGGGGGAGGAGCTGGCCGGGGCGGAAGGCGAGGGGGAGGAACGCTGGCGCTGGCTGGTGCGCCGCCTGGTGCAGGAAGACCTACTCAGCGAAAGCGACGACGGCAGCCAGCGGCTCTGGCTCAAACCCGCTGGCCGTCGCTACCTGCGCCAGCCCTGGCCCCTGCGCTGGGTGGCCTGAGGTCTGGTTCGGAGCCTGTTTGCTGTTGCGTGCGGCTCGAGCCGCCCCGGCAAACAGGGATCAGGCTCAGCTGCCCTTGTCCCGGCACAGGTCCTTCACCAGCTGTTGCTCGTAGTCGGTGGTGGGGAGGTCCCAGGTTTTCCAGGCGCCCGAGGGGCCCGTGGCATTGATCCGCTTGGCGCTGCAGTTCACCGCCAGATACAGCGACTGGCCGGTGGCATTGAGGCCGGGAGCCACAAAACTGCCGCCCATCGGTTGCCAGTTGGCCCAGTCCACCTGCAGGGGACCGAAGTTGCGCCAGTCGGGCTTGGCCGGTTTGCCGGTGGCCACTTCGGTTTTGGCCGGCTTGGTGGTCGTTTCGGCCTTGGGGGTGACCTCGGCTTTCACGTCTGGTTTGGGTTCCGGTTTGACCTCAGGCTTCACCTCAGGTTTGACCTCAGGTTTGACGGTGGCTTCCGGCTGGCTGGCGGGCTCGGGCCTTAAGGCCGTCTCGGTCGTGGCGCTGGCGGCGGGTTTGGCAGCGGGCTTTTCCACCACGGGCTTGGTCGCTGCGGGCTTGGTGGCCACCGGTTTGGTGACCACGGGTTTGGTGACCACGGGCTTCGCGACCACTGGCTTGGTTACGGCAGGGGTGGTGGCAACAGGCGTGGTCGCGGCTGGTTTGGTCGCCCCGGGCTTCTCGGCCGCTGGCTTGGTAACCACCGGCTTGGGCGTGGTGTCAACCGGCTTGGGGGTCGGCTGGGCGCTCGTTGTGGGGCTGGTGCCCGAGGTTGGGGTGCTGGTGGTAGGGGTCGCGCCGGGCTTGGCCGTTGGTGGCTGGCTGGTGGTGGCCACGGTGGCCGCAGCCGGTTTGCTGGCGGGTTTGCTGGCCGGTTTGGCTGCGGGCTTACTGGCTGCCTTGGCCGGCGGGCGGCTGACCGGCTTGGCGGCTGGCTTGGGTAGGGGCGGCGGGTTGCGCAGCTTCAGCTGGGTGTCCGGCACCAAATTGTCTGGGTCCTTGAGCCCATTGAGGGCGGCGATCCGCTCCACCGGCACCCCATAGGTGTTGGCGATGTCGGAGAGGGTGTCGCCGGGGCGCACGGTGTGGCTGAGGGCCTTGCCCTGGGCGGCGCTGATGGCGGGCAGCACCGGTGGCTTGGAGGGCTTGGCCGGTCCGGCGGTGGGCACGGTGATGCGGCTGCCGGCCTGGAGTCCCTTGGCATCGCGGATGCCGTTGAGCTCCAGCAGGCGCTCGCTGCTGAGGTTGTAGCGGTCGGCGATTTCGGAGATGGTTTCGCCCGACTTCACCGTGTAATTAGCGGGGCCGCGGCTGGAGGCAAGGCCAGCGCTGGCTGGTTTGGAGGGTTTGGCCGGTCCGGCGGTGGGCACGGTGATGCGGCTGCCGACCTGGAGGCCCTTGGGGTCACGGATGCCGTTGAGCTCCAGCAGGCGATTGGTGCTCATGCCGTAGCGGTCGGCGATTTCGGAGATGGTTTCGCCCGCTTTCACCGTGTAGTTGCCCCGGCCGGCCCCACCGGTGGTGCTCCCCCCGCTACCCCCATGGCCACCCCCACTGCGGCTTGGACTGCTGGGGGCGCCTGGGACCGTCAGCTTCGTCCCCACCTGGAGGGTCTTGGGATCCTTAATGCCGTTCAGCTGCAGCAGCCGATCGACGCTGACGTGATAACGATCGGCGATGTCGGAGAGCGTTTCGCCCGGCTTCACCACAACCTGACCCGCCAGCCCGGGCAGGGGCAGCAGCAGGGCCAGGGCCAGGGCGACAGCAGAGCGGCGCATGGGGAGGCGGAAACGGCTGGATGAACCTTACGGAGAACCTGGGAGCCTGCCAGTGCCTTGATGACCAATTCAGCAGCGAAATTTCAGCAGTGAAACTTCAGCCGCCGCCCCAACCGCGCCGGCGCCCTTAGCCCAGCAGACGCCTGACCAGGTTGAGCTTGTTGCCGTAGGGGGGGTAGCGGAAGGGCAGATCCAAGGCAAAGGGGCGCCGCAGCAGGCTGCGTTGATGGGAGAAGGTGTCGAAGCCGGCCTGGCCGTGGTAGCTGCCCATGCCACTGCTGCCGACGCCGCCGAAGGCCAGCTCCGGGATGCCCGCCTGCATCACCACATCGTTGCGGCAATAGCTGCCGGAGCTGGTGCCGGCGAGCAACTGGCGCTCGGCGCTGTCGCTGCGGCTGAATAAATAGAGGGCCAGGGGCTTGGGCCGGCTGTTGATCGCCGCGATCGCTTCCGCCAGGGAGTCCACACCTAGGACCGGCAGCAGGGGCCCGAACAGCTCGGAGGCCATCAGGGGATCGTTGGGGTCCATCACCGCCAGCAGGGTCGGGGCGATGCGCAGCCGCTCCGGGTCGCTCTGGCCGCCAAACAGGATCTGGCCCCGCTGGCGGGCGCCTTCCAGTAGGGCCGAGAGCCGTTCGAACTGGGCCCGGTTGACGATCCGAGCCAGGTCGGGTGATTGCAGGGGATCGGCGCCGAAACAGGCCGTGATCCGGCCGGAGAGCCGCTCGATCAGGCTCTGGCGCAGCGACTCCTCCACCAGCAGGTGATCGGGTGCGATGCAGGTCTGGCCGCCGTTGAGGGATTTGCCCCACACCAAACGCCGCGCCGTTACCTCCAAATCGGCATCGGCGAGCACCACCGCCGGACTCTTACCGCCCAATTCCAGGGTCACGGGGGTGAGGTGGGGGGCGGCCGCAGCCATCACCAGCCGGCCGACCCGCTCGCCGCCGGTGAAGAAGATGTGGTCAAAGCGCAGCTGCAGGAGCTCCTGGGCTACTTGGCCATCTCCCTGCACCAGTCGCACCACGCCCGGATCGAGGTGGCGCGCCACCAGCTCCGCCACTAGGGCCGCCGTGGCTGGTGCGTGCTCCGAGGGTTTAAGCACGGCCGTATTGCCCGCCGCCAGGGCACTCACCAAGGGCTGCAGCAGCAGGTGAAAGGGATAGTTCCACGGACCAATAATCAGGACGCAGCCCAGGGGCTGGGCCTGGCTTTCGGCCCGGCCGGGTTGGAGGCTGAGGGGCACGGCCACGGGCCGGGGCGCCAGCCAGCGGCGCAGCTTTTGCCGGCAGAGTCGGATTTCCTGGCGCACGGCCACCAGTTCGAAGAAGGCCTCCACCGGCGGCTTGCCTAGGTCGGCGGCTAGGGCAACCAGCACGGCCCCTTCCCCTTCGGCACAGAGGCGCTCCAGGCGATCGAGCTGCTCCAGCCGCCAGGCCAAGGGCAGGGTGTCCCCCTGGGTCACCCGCTGGCGCAGGGCGGCCACGGTTGCCCCAGAAACAGAGTCGCCAGAAACAGAGTCACCAGAAACGGTTCCGCAGGTCAACGACGTTGTCCCCGGTTCTGCAAAGGGCTCGGACACGGGCGCTGCCGGCATGGCGGAGGACGGGGGCTGGTCCCAAAAGTCTGGCGGGTGCGGCGCCTGAAGGCGGCCGCGGCTGAACGGTTCGGCCTGCCCCCAGGCCCTAGCCTCACCCCCCTAAGGCCCTAGCACCCATGGTTGGCACTCCTCCCACCGCACCGGACGGAGCCACCGTCGGCACGTCAGTGGGCGCCACACTGGGCGCCGCAGTGGGCGCAACCATGGAGGTGCTGGAGCTCTTCCCCCGCTATGTGCTGAAGGGCACCCTGCCACCAGCGTTACTGGCGGCCCTGCAGGCCTTGGCCAAGGAGGTGCTGAAAGCGCCGGAACGCAGCCCCGATGCCTCGGGCAAACTGGCCGGCCAGCTGGCCCTGCAGTTGGAGCTAGGACCCCAGCAACCGGCCGTTCAACAGCTCTGCCGCGAGGTGATCTTGCCGGGCTGCGAGCGCTGGATCCGCCATGTGATGGATCGCCAGCCGCCTCAAGGTCGGGGCCCCTGGACGGAAGGTCGCTACGGCCTGCAGATGATTGATGTCTGGCTGAATGTGCAACGCTCTGGCGATTACAACCCCACCCATACCCACGGCGGCAGTTTTTCGGGAGTGTTGTATTTGCAGGTGCCCCCCCAGATCAGCGGCGCCAGCTTCGATGGTCAATTGTGTTTCCATGGC
Source organism: Synechococcus sp. UW140 (assembly GCA_945860085.1). Lineage (GTDB taxonomy): Bacteria > Cyanobacteriota > Cyanobacteriia > PCC-6307 > Cyanobiaceae > BAIKAL-G1. The sequence goes on from CAMAPJ010000060.1 coordinate 10,616, forward strand.
CCGGAGGAATGGCACATCCAAAGCTTCCGAACTGGCATGGCTGAATACGTGCTGCCCGTGCCCGGCGAGTTTTATGTATTCCCTGCCTGGCAACCCCATTCCGTCGCTCCCTTCCGCGGCGAGGGCGAACGCTGGTCGTTGGCTTTCAACGTGGTGGCCGTGCCCCAGCCGGCCGGAGGACCCAGGCCTTCCCAAACGCCCATGGTTTCGGGCCTGCCGCGCGGCGGGGACAATCCACTGGGGGGAAATCCTGCGGGCCTTCCTGGCAATGTGTCCCTGTCCAGCGGGCGTAAGCGGCCGCCGGGATTTTAGCGGCGGGCTGGTTTCCAGCAATCAAGCCAACGACCGAGAGCGAATCGGGATCGAAGCGACTCGGGTTAATCGGCTACGCAGCAATTCTGTCGCTGCCATGGCAGAACTATCGCGATCTGCCCCAGCTCCTTGCGGCAGCCCTGAAGGAGATAGGCGCCGTTGAGCAGCAGGAAGTCTGCAGGCCCCTAATGGGACTTGGCTTCAAACAGATGGCCCAATTCCGTCAGGCCCAAGGAGAGGGCCCGCCGCAGGGCCCGCTGGCGATTATTGGTTCCTAGTTTCTGCAGTAAATTGCCGCTATAGGTTTGGATGCTGCGTACGGAAAGCCCCGTTTTTTCTGCTGTTTCCTGATTGCTCAGGCCGAGGGCATAGGCCTCGAGCAGTTGATGTTCCCGTGGCGTGAGGGTGATCGTGCCGGGATAGGAATCAGGGGCTATTTGTTCAAGCTGCCCTAGGCGCTGATGAATGGATGGGGTGAGGTAACTAGTGTTGCTGATTAGGGCCATGGTAACAAAAGTGAGCGTATCGGGATGCCCCAATAAATCCGCCTCGGCGATCACAATTGGGCAATCGGGATAGCCAAAGAATGCATCCAGCTTGGTTACCCATGCAACGATCCGCATGCTTGGGCACATCTGCTTCGCCTGGCTAATCACGCTCGAAGTACCCAGGTCAGTCAGGTTGTCGTCGATTGCCAAAATATTGGGCATGAGCCTAGAAACAAGCTCCAAGGCTTCCTTGCCGGTGTCGGCTGCGCCTAGAAAGTGACGCTTGACGGGCAGGCCCCGATAAACTTGCGATGTCAATAGATGGGACTTGCAAGCGATGACAATCGTGGGCTCAAATCCACTGGAGAGGTAGGCCAGGCGAAAGCGATTTTCAAAGCTTGTTGTGGCATTGGCAAGCTGTTTGGCGGTGAAAATCATGATCGGATCGGGCCAAGTAGGCCAGCAAGAAAGCGCAAACAGTGTTAATTAGCGACTGGGAGTATTGATCGGCCGTCCAACTTGTTGGGAACGACGAAGTCCCCGCCAGAGAACCAGGAGCCAATCGTTGGTAATGCAGCACATTTTACCCTGAACAGCAGCGAACTGGCCTCAAGCAAGGCCCAGCGCCGATGGCGGCTGCACCGAAACCAGCCCAAGGCGTGGCGTGACAGGCCAGCCATGCCATCGCAGCGGCAAAAGGATGGCGGCCTAGGGGCAGGAGGCGGCCACTCTGGCCAAAAGCTCACCACATGATCGTGATTGGCCAATTAGGGAAAAATGTTTCCTGCGGAGGGCTAGGCGGCCCTTTGGCGAAAACTATCGACCTTGGTCGATAGCCAAAGGCCATGGGACAGGCGTATGGTAAAAAAATTAATGAAAGACACGCAGATTGACCCTCAAAACAATGAAAATTGTCCACCCAACTTACCTTAACAGCTAAAAACTATTAATCCAATTAATACAAATAAAACTACCCAACCATGAGTCTCGGCAGAGCTGGCCACTTAAAAACGCCCACCCCTAGCCAAGCCAGGGCGGCTTGCATCAACCTGGGCAGCCTCTGCCAGATCAGCAGTTCGCTCTGGCTAGACCACACCGCTTGCCCCTACGCCGCCTACGGCGTCGCCCATGGCCCCACTCCAGGAGCAGCAACCCAGCCCAGCGCCTATCCCCTAGCCCTAGCCGCAATCCAAACGGCCTTGGAGTTCCTAGACCTGGGCTGCCGACAAAACAGCGATTTCTTCAGAGCGCCGGAAACCACAACCGACCGCCAGACCGCCTGGGACAGCCCGGGCCTAGGCACCCCAGCCAAAGATCCAACCCCACCTAGGCAGCCAAGGAACCCGGCAACCCTCCACCAACCAGCCCCGGGCGTAACCGCCCTAACCCTGTCCGCCCCCATCGCCGGAGCGGGCAACCTGATCCTGGCTGCCCGGAACCCCAGCCGAGCCACCAAGCCGCTTGCCCAAGCCAAGGGCCCAACCAAGCCCGCCCGCCAGAAGGTGGTGGTTCGCCACTCCTGGTTGCGAACAGCCACCAAAGGCCCGGCCTTCGCCCTGAGCTCGGCGGCGATCAACGGCCTGATGCTCCTGTCGCCGCTGGTGAGCCTCGCCCAGACAACCACAACCTATGGAACGGGCAGTTCATCGGGAACCCAATACAGGACCGGCATCATTAATTCTGGGGATACGGTGATCCTCAATGATGGCGCTACGGTCGTAGGACTCAGCCCGATCACGGCCAATGGCACCCTGCAATTCAATCAAACCACAAACCTAACGATTTACAATCAGGTCACCGGCACTGGCTCCCTAGAGCTCAGCAATACGGGCAATCTCACCCTTACTTACAACGATACTGTTTCAGGTATAGCCAACATCAATGCTTTTGACCTAGGGATTTCCCTGACCCAAGGAAGCCTGTTGGTAGGAGCCAATGGAGGAAATAGGCTCTCAATCGGATCCGTTTCAAACGGGACATTGATCAACGCTGGCGGCACAGTCCAAGACACCTATGGCTATCTTGGACTTTCTAATGGCAGCAACGGCACTGCAACGGTATCCGCAGGGGGCACCTGGACCAATACCAACGATCTTGCCATCGGAAAGAATGGTAATGGCAGCCTAACTGTTGACGGAGGCAGTGTTTCTGCTGCCAATAGTTTAATCGGAGTCGAATCTAGCAGCAACGGTACCGCAACGATCTCTTCTGGTGGTTGGACAAATACAGGCGCTCTCATTGTTGGTAGTAAGGGAATGGGCAATTTAACCCTAAGCGGTGGAACGATTTCCAATGCCTATGCATTTATTGGATCATCGCGAGGTGCTAGTGGCATTGCCGCGATCTCGGGTGGCAATTGGACTACTACGGGCACCCTTACGGTCGGCTCTTCTGGTAATGGAAGCCTGGTCATTAGTGGTGGAAACATCTCCAATGCCTATGCAAATCTTGGCGGCTACATGGGCACTGGCAATGCCGCGATCTCGGGTGGCAACTGGACCAACACGGCCGACCTTACTATCGGATCATCAAGTAATGGCAATGGAACCCTAGCCATCAGTGGTGGAAATGTTTCCAATAGCAACGCCACCATTGGGGCCATGGGGAACTCGATTGGCAATGTTACGGTGTCTGGAGGCAATTGGACCAGTAGCAGCAACCTTACTGTTGGTTTGTCTGGCACTGCCAACCTGACGATAACGGGTGGCATGGTGAAAGTAGCTGGCACGCTATCCAAAGGAGCCAATGGCACCATTAACCTCAATGAAGGGGGAACTCTGTCGATTGGGAACCTTACGCTTCCAGATTTTTCTTTTGGAGGAGCCCTCAGCTTCAACAGCAGCACTAATGTTGCCACTTCTAGTAATCTTAGCGGCACGGGTTCCTTGATCAAGGAGGGATCTAATACGCTCACTCTTTCTGGTAAAAACACCTACACCAGCCCTACCTCCATTGACTCGGGAACGTTGCTGGTATCCGGGCTCTTAGCTGATAGCACCAACCTCACCGTGGCCACCGGAGCCACCTATCAGCTGGGCGCAACGGATACGATCGGTTCAATTGCTGGAAACGGCACGATTAATCTGGGTAGTTATAACTTAACCGCGGGTGGTGCCAATGCGTCCACAACCTTCAGTGGCCAGCTGGTTGGCAGCGGTGCCTTCACCAAGGTGGGCACGGGAGATCTTACTCTTGCTTACAATACTGCTATTAGCGGGCCTTTTGGCCCTGACCTTGAAAATGCAAATATAGCCAACATCAATGCTTTTGATCTGGGGGTTTCCCTGACTCAAGGAAACCTGTTGGTAGGAGCCAATGGCGGAAATGGGCTTGCAATCGGATCCGTTTCAAATGGGACATTGAGCATCGCTGGCGGGACGGTCAAAAACACAGATGGCTATCTCGGCCTTGGCAGTGGCAGCAACGGCACGGCAACGGTTGCCACGGGCGGAACGTGGACCAATACGGGCAATCTTACCGTTGGCTTTCTTGGCAAAGGCAACCTGACGGTGAGCGGCGGCAATGTTTCTAATGTCAATGGCGTGATTGGGGTCATAGGTGAAAATCAAGAGGCTGGCATCACTGTAAGTAGTAATGGCATCGTAACAATCTCCGGCGGCAATTGGACGAATTCTGGCTCCCTTACCGTTGGCGCGGGCGGCAATGCCACCCTGGCGGTGAGCGGAGGCAATGTTTCTAATGTCAATGGTGTAATTGGCTACAATAGTGCGGCAATAATCTCTGGAGGCAATTGGATCAATTCTGGTGACCTTTACATAGCCACTAGCAATTCCGCGTTAACAATAGAAACAGGCGGGCTTGTGTCCGTAGCGGGGAAGCTCACTAAAACGTCTACCGGCATAGTCAATCTCAACGCTGGGGGGAGTCTGTTGATTGGCGTGGGTGGAACAACTGGAGAGCTGGATTCCACGGGCGTCTTCACCAACAACGGCACCGTAATCTTTAATAGAACCGCAGATTACAGAAACTCTTCTACCCTTAGCGGCGAAGGCTCGTTAATCAAAGAGGGATCTAATATTTTAACACTCCTAGGCAATAGCACTTACAGCGGTGCCACCACAATCAACGCCGGCACTCTTCAGATCGGTGAAGGAGCCAACGAAGACGCCTCCATCAGTAATTCATCGATCATCATTAATAATGCCAGCTTGGTCTTTAGGAACAAAAGAGACAAGACCCACGCAGCCCAGATCTCAGGCTCGGGAACCTTTGAGAAGCGTGGGACTGGCAAACTCACACTCAGCGGCAACACCACCTTCAACGGCACCATTCAAATCTTTGGTGCAGGAGGTCTGCAAATCGGTGACGGTGGCACGTCGGGATCCCTGGTCTCCAATGTCAGCGGTGGCTCACTGATCTTTAATCGCAGCGATTCCTCTGCCTATGGGGGGGTGTTCTCGGGGTCGACCCTTACCAAACTCGGAGCAGGCACCCTGACCCTCACCGGCAACAACACCAACTCAGGCGCCACCACCATCAGCGCCGGCACGCTGCAGATTGGTGCCGGTGGCACGTCGGGATCCCTAGTCTCCAATATTAACAATGCAGCCAACCTGGCCTTTAATCGCAGCGATAACATCAGTGTCTCCGGCGCAATCTCAGGCACAGGCAACCTCACCCAGCTTGGTGCAGGCACCCTCACCTTCACCGGCACCAACACCTACACCGGCACCACCGCCATCAGTGCTGGTACCCTGCAAATCGGTGCCGGTGGTAATAGCGGCGGCATCAGTAATTCATCCACTATCGCTAACAATGCCAACCTGGCCTTTGATCGCAGTAATGACTATACCTATGGCGGACTGATCTCGGGCGGGGGGACCCTTGCCAAGCTCGGTGCAGGCACCCTCACCCTCAGCGGCAACAACACTTACACCGGCACCACCACCATCAGCGCCGGCACGCTGCAAATCGGTGCTGGTGGCACGAGCGGCGCCATCAGTAATACATCAAGCATCGCCAATAATGCCAACCTGGCCTTTAGTCGCAGTGATGCTACGACCTACGCAGGAATGATCTCAGGTTCGGGTTCCCTATCCAAGCAGGGCTCGGGCATCCTCACTCTCAGCGGCAATAGCACTTACACCGGCAACACCACAATTGACTCCGGCACGCTCGTCGTATCCGGCCTCTTGGCCGATAGCAGCAATGTCAGCGTGTCCCAGGGTGCTACCTATGAGCTTGCTTCCACCGATACGATCGGCTCGATTGCCGGAGCCGGCACGATTGATTTAGCTAGCTTTAACTTAACAGTCGGTGGATCCAATGGCAACACTATCTTCGAGGGTGTGATGGCTGGCACGGGTGCCTTTGCCAAGGCTGGCTTAGGCACTCTCACCCTCACCGGCACCAACACCTACACCGGCGAAACCACCATCAGTGACGGCACCCTCCAGATTGGATCCGGTGGCACCAGCGGCAGCATCAGTAATTCAGCCACGATTACGAATAACGCCAACTTGGCCTTTAATCGCAGCGATGCCATGACCTACGGGGGCCTGAACCGAGCTGGTTCAGGCAACCTCAACCAGCTCGGTTCAGGCACCCTCACCCTCACAGGCAGCAACTCCTATACGGGCAGTAGCACTGTTGGCGGTATGGGCACCTTACGGGTGGAGGGATCGATCGCCCCATCCTCTGGGCTCACCGTCAATAAGGGCGCCACCCTCTCCGGCAATGGCTCGATCACCGGCACCACCATCAATGCGGGCGGGATTCTGGCGCCAAACAATGCCGGTAGTGGCGCCCTAGCGATTACGGGAGGTTCTAGCACTCTCAACTTGGCAGCTGGCTCCATCAGCAATTTCTCAATCAATAACTTGATTAGGCAGTAAGCTCCGCTCGCCTTAGCAGGCGCTCCGGCCGTGCTGTGATTTGGCAGACAGCATGCAGCACTCGCTCGGTCATTGCGGTGAGATCGAATCGCCGATTGAAACGGTAGCTGAATGCACCCAGGTAACGATCTGCATATTTGTCAAACCGCAGAGCGTGGAATGTCCCGCTGAAACTGGTCTTCAAGTTGCTGAGCACCGTATTAATCCAGCGAAATTCAGTCATCTCATTCGGATGCCTTCCCTTCACGATTACGGGCTGATGAGAGCAACCCACTTCGGCCACAGCACGGAAGCAAGCCAGCCCGTCGCTGATCACCTCACAGCCACGGCTCAGGGCCGCTTGACTCCAATCGGCAATGGCGGCAAAGGAGAAGGTTTGAACCGTTGCCAGTTTCACGTGCAGCGGGTGCCCCGCGTCATCCAAAGAGACCGCTGCGACGATTGGAACTTTGTTTTCAGATCCACGACCAGGCTTGCCACC
>CAMAPJ010000061.1 GCA_945860085.1 Synechococcus sp. UW140
CTCTCGGTTCCGTAGAGCTCCAAGAAATGGGGCAGGGACAGTCCGGACTGGAACTGGACCCGATTCATGGCCATGACAAACCTATCAATACTTGTGTACTAGCTTAGCCCGCTGGGGCTGCTTACGGAGTCTTCTGCCTAATCAAGAACTGGGTTGAGCAAGGCCCAGGCCTGCCAGGACAAACCTTAGGGGCACTGCCTGCCCGGTGACCTGCCTGCCCTTGGGCCAGCAGGGCATGACAGCAGGCAGGAAAGCGACCTGAACAGCAAGCCAGTCACGGCGCTGCTCAGTGACGCACTTCGAACCAGTCGTCGCGGCAGGGGGAGAGCAGGCTTGAGGTCACCCCGCGCACCAGGGCGCCATCGGGTCCCTTCTCACACCACAGTCTCAGTTCGTTGAGCTGGTTGATCGGCCCTTCTGCCTCGATCGCCACCGATCCATCAGGGCAGTTGCGCACCCAGCCACTCAGGCCCAGGTCCTGGGCTCGGCGGTTGCAGGCGGCCCGATAGCCCACCCCCTGCACCTGGCCCTGGACCTTCAGGCTCCAACGCTCCCGGATCGTCGGGGAGCGGGGTTCGCCCCGTTCGACGTGGTGCCAGTCGCGGCTGAGGTTCGCGCGGCTGCGTTTCGCAGTCGGCGAGGGATCGTCGAACATCCAGCCCAATGAAGGTGAAGCCAGCTGGCGTGCAGAGTCGCTGTGCTCCATCCTTCGATCCTCGCGGGCTGACCCCAGCCTTCAAGCTGCCACAGGGGCTGGGGCGCACACAAGCCTGTTGCAGGTTGTGACACGGGCGCGGCTCCGTTGCAGGTACTGGCGGCCAGGGCCGGCCCTGCGCCTGCGGCTCTGCCTGCGCCTGAGCCGGTTTCTCCGGATTCCCGGGCCCAGACGCCGCCGGAGCCCGGTTCAACGGGCTCCAGCTGCCAGCGATGGAATTCATGGCCCTGCCAGGTTTCGCCGCGGCGCACGACCAGGCCGTCAACCCGGGCGCTGGTCTGGCGGTAGCCGAGGCTGAGGCTGCCGCGCTGCGCTCGGAAGGGCAGTAGCCCGGCCATGGCATGGGCCTGGCCGGCGGGATCGACCAGCTCCTCGCCCAGCAGTAAAAGGCCGCCGCATTCCGCATAGATCGGCAGGCCCCAGGCCGCGGCCCGGCGCAGCTCCGCCAGGCTGCGTTGGCTGCGGGCTAGTTGGCAGCCATGCAGTTCCGGGTAGCCGCCTGGCAACACCAACGCCCGGCAGCCCGCAGGCAGGGGTTCATCGGCCAGGGGCGACCAGGGCCGCACCTCCAGCCCCTCGGCTTCCAGCAGTTCGGCCGCCTCGGGATAGCGGAAGTGGAAGGCCTGATCGCTGGCGATCGCGATCGCCAGGGGCTCGCCAGCCGGCTGCGCTTCGCCTGGGGGCTCGCCCGGGGGCTTGCCCTGCTGCCGTAACCAGGCGATCGGCGCCAGGCCATCGGCGGCGGGGGGCTGGGGCGGAGCCAGCAGGGGCCAGAGCTGCTCCAGGTCCAAGTGCCGTTCGGCCAGGCAGGCCCACTCTCCCTGGCGCTGCTCCAGATCGGCCAGCTCCCTGGCCGGCAGCAACCCCAGGTGGCGGGAGGGCAAGTCCAGGCTGTCGTGGCGGGGCAGCACCCCCAATAGGGGCATGGCGATGGCGGCGAGGGCTTCGCCCAGTAGGGCCCGGTGGCGCTCACTGCCGACGCCATTGAGCACCACCCCGGCGATAGTCAGGCGCGGGTCATGGTCTCGGAAGCCCCGCACCAGGGCGGCCAAGGAGCCCGCCTGGCGGCTGGCCTCCACCACCAACACGATCGGCAGCTCCAGCAGCTGGGCCACCGCCGCCGAACTGCCCTCGGCGCTGGCACCGCGGCCATCGAACAGGCCCATCACCCCTTCCACCAGACACAGCTCGGCCTGGCTGCCAAAGCCCTGGAAACAGCGCTGCACCCAGGCCTCGCCGCAGAGCAGGGGGTCCAGGTTGCGGCAGGGCCGGCCGCTGACCCGCTCCAGCAGTTGGGGGTCGAGGTAGTCGGGCCCCACCTTGAAGGTCTGGATCGTTTGCCCGCGCCGGCGGACCAGGGCGCTGAGGGCAAGGCTCACCAAGGTTTTGCCGCTGCCGCTGCAGGGGGCGGCGATCAGGCAGGCCATTGGTTCCGGCAAGCCATGGGGTCAGGCGCCCGCGGTGGCGGGCTTGCGCGTTAGTGGGCCAGCAGCTTGGCAGCCAGGGGCACGGCGGCGGCCAGCAGGGGGTTGGTGGTGTCATGGCCGCCACCGAGCAGGCGGGCCACTTCCATCTCTTCGCTTTCGTTCGGCAAGGGCACCACCTCCTCGGCCAGCTCCATGCTCGCCATCCCGCCCGATTCGAGCCGCATGCAGCCGCCCGATTCCGAGCAGAGGATCACGCACAGGGGCGGGCGTTCTGCTGGGGCACAGATCAGCCGCAGGCCCACCAGGGCGCCGGGGTGGGCCTTGGGCACCCCCACCGGCACGGGCATTAGCCGGAAGCGCACGCTTTCGCCATCGGTGCGCTGAAATTCGGCCCCAAAACCATCACCGCTGGCTTCGCCTGTGGGGATCACAAAGCTGTTTTCCAGATGCCAGCCAAGCCGGTCGGCGATCCAGGCGGCCAGCAGCAGCCCCTTGACGGGGTGGTTGCCCTCCACATCAATATCGAGCTGCACCACATGGTTGAGGGCGTCGCGGCGGCCGGGCGGGTCGAACACCATCGCCAGGGATTCGCGCCAGCTGCGCAGCCGCAGCCAGTTGAGGTCGTTAACGGCCTGGCCGGCGCCGATCCGCTCCACCAGCAGGTCGAGGCAACGCCTTGGGGTGCCGAGGGAGCTGTCGACCATCAGGCGCCGGGGGATCGGTGCCAGGGCGCTGAGCATCTCCGGGGCCTCATCGAGGGAGCCGTTCCACCAGACCCAGCAGGGCAGGTCATTGCCCACCAGGGGCGAGATCAGGGCCAGACCCTGATGCAGGGCGCCCATGCCCCCTTTCAGCACCACCACATCGCCGCAGGCGCCGCCGGTGCCGCCCTCCTCGGGCAGGGGGCAGTAGGCCGCCACCATGGTTTCGAGCGGATGGTTGTCGGCGAGGGTGGCCGCCAGGGTGATCAGCCGGCGCGGCATGTGGGCGCTGATCGCGCCGCTGACGAACTGGCCGCGCAGGTCCTGGGCCTGGTGCTCGCCGCCCAGCTGGCCCAGGGCCCAGGCCAGATCGGGCGCCATCGGCGCCGTCGAGAAGGGCAGGCCACACTCACTCACTGCCAGCCGGGCCGCCTCCAGACGCTCCTCATTGACCAGGCCGGTGATCGGGCCATCGCAGCGGCCGGTGCGGATCAGGTGCTGCTCCAGCCAGGCGGGCTCCCATACCACCAGGGTGAAGGTGGCCGCGCCGGTGGCGCCCTGCAGACCCTGGCTCCAGAGCTGGGTCAGGTAGGGGGAGACCTCCGTGGGGGGCAGTTCCAGGGGGGCCTGAAGGGTGAGCTGGGGGGCCATGGACGGGCGAGCGGGGAACGGATTCGGGGCTGGAGCTGGGTCTGGATCTGAACTGGTTATGACGCTGAATCTGGATCTGGATCTGGATCTGAATCTGGTTTGGACGCTGGCTTAGGCAGCCCGCTCAGTCAGCCCACTTAGGGGCGGCGCCACATCAGGCCGTCATTGGCCAGCAGGTTGTCGGAGGCGCCAGGGCCCCAGGTGCCCGATTCGTAGGGATGGATCGGCAGCTGCCAGGGACTGTCATCGATCAGTTCGAGCAGGGGCGTATACAAACGCCAGGCCGCTTCCACCTCATCGCTGCGAGTGAACAGGGTGGGATCGCCGAGCATGGCATCAGCCAGCAGGCGCACGTAGCCCTCATCACTGGGTTCGCCGAAGGATTCGTCGTAGGAGAAATGCATGTCCACCGGCCGGCTGCGCATGCCCGAGCCCGGGGCCTTGACCTCAAATAGGAAGCCGGCGCCCTCATCGGGCTGGATGCGCAGGATCAGCTGGTTGGCGGTGGGGCTGCCGCCGGCAGCGTCGAAGAGGTGCACGGGCGCCTCGCGGAAGGTCAGCACCACCTCGCTCATCCGTTTGGGTAGGCGCTTGCCGGTGCGCAGATAGAAGGGCACCCCCTGCCAGCGCCAGTTGTTGATAAACAGTTTCATCGCCACGTAGGTCTCGGTGGTGCTGTTGGTGTTCACCCCCGGTTCCTGGCGGTAGCCGCTCATCGGCCTGGCCTGGCTGCCGCCGCTGCTGTACTGGCCGCGCACGCAGCAGTTCCAGGGCTCCTGTTCATCGGCCAGGCGAGCGGCTTGCAGCACCTTGGCTTTCTCGTTGCGGATTGCCTCGGGGTCAAAGCGGCCCGGCGCCTCCATGGTCGTGAGCGCCAGCATCTGGGTCAGGTGGTTTTGCACCATGTCCCGCAGGGCGCCGGAACTTTCGTAGTAGCCGGCCCGCTCCTCAACCCCCACGGTTTCCGCCGCCGTGATCTGCACATTGGCGATGTAGTTGCGGTTCCAGATCGGTTCGAAGATGGCGTTGGCGAAGCGCAACACCAGAATGTTCTGGACCGTTTCCTTGCCCAGGTAGTGGTCAATGCGGAAGATCTGGCTTTCCTGGGCGCAGGTCCCCACCACCTTGTTGAGCTGCTGGGCGCTGCCGTAGTCGCGACCGAAGGGCTTCTCGATCACGACTCGGCTGCGGCTGGGGTCTGCCAATAGGCCAGCGGCGGCGAGGGAGCGGCAGCCGCTGCCGTAGAAGGCCGGCGACACGGACAGATAGAAGGTGCGGTTGCCCCGGGTGGCCTTGAGCCGGTCGATCACTTCAAGCCGCTGGCCGAGGCGCACCACGTGCTCGGGCTGCTCCAGGTCGACCGGTTCGTAAAAGAGGCAGCTGGCGAACTGCTCCCAGGCGCTCTGGTGGTTGCGCACCTCCTCGCCCAGGGCCGTGGCCATGCGGCTGCGGAACTCCTCATCGCTCCAGGGGCGGCGGGCGCAACCGAGCACGGCGAATTCACTCGGCAGCCGCCGCTGGCGGAACAGCTCGAACAGGGCCGGGATCAGCTTGCGGTGTGTGAGGTCGCCGCTGGCGCCAAAGATGACAATGCACTGGGGCGAGATCACCCGCTCCTGGCGAAGCCCCACCCGCAGTGGATTGGTGAGGATGGCGTTCATGGGAGAGGGTCCTTGTCTCCTCTGGTTTAACGGCTGGGACCGGCTCTGGCTGCCCCGATCCCGCGCCAGCGGCCCACTGTGTGGGTTCTCGGATCGGCTTCCAGGCGCCGCCGGCCATCAAAAAGGCCCGCCGGAGGGCGGGCCTGGGAGCTGGGCGCTGTGGGCCCAAGGGCTTGGCTAATCAGGTCAGAGCTTGGCAAAAGCCGGGCTCCTGCAAGCCTCTGACCCTGGGCTCAATAGGTTTCGACGTGCCAGCGATCGGCCTTCTTCAGCTGGGGCCGCAGCACCGACCAGTCGATCCCCTTGGCGGAGGCGGCGGCGCCCATGGCGTCGTCGATGCCCGGCTCCATGCCCTTGAGTCCACACATATAAACGTGGGTTTTGGGATCTTCGATCAGGGCGAAGATCTCATCGGCATGCTCGAGCACCCGATCCTGGATGTACATGCGGCCACCTTTGCTGTTTTGCTCCTCGCGGCTGATCGCCTTGGTGTAGCGGAAGTTCTCGGGGTACTCGCTGAGGTAACGCTGGAAGTCGTCTTCGTAGAGCAGGTTGGCGGCCTTGGGCACGCCCATGAACAGCCAGGCCTTGCCGCGGAAGGCATAGCCGGGATTCTTGGCCCGTTCGCCCGGCTCGAACATGCGGCGCATGTAGGCGCGCATCGGAGCGATGCCCGTGCCGGTGGCGAGCATGATCACATTGGCCTCTTCGTCGGCCGGTAGCAGCATTTCCTTGCCCACCTGACCGGTGATCTTCACCTTGGCGCCCGGTTCGATGTCGCAAAGGAAGGTGGAGCAGACCCCATTAATGGTTTCGCCGTCTTTCTCGTACTGGAGCTGGCGCACGCAGAGGGACACAGTCTTGTCCTCCAGGTTGTCGCCGTGGCGGGTGCTGGCGATCGAGTAGAGGCGCAGCTTGTTGGGCTTGCCGTTGGCATCTTCGCCATCGGGAATGATGCCGATGCTCTGGCCTTCAACGTAGTGAAGGTTGCCTTCTGAGAGGTCAAAGGTGATGTGGTTAACGCGGCCGATGGCTCCATCGCTTAGCAGGCTGTAGTTGCCAAGCACGGTGCCGATGAAGGGATCTTTCGGCTTGTAGAGGTTCACCGGAACAGTTGCGTGGCTGGCGGGAGGGGTCACAGGGGCAGGGGCTGGGGTGGAGGGTGCGCTGGCGGCCGCAGGCGCGAGGGGGGCGGCAGGAACCGCGGCCAGGTCGTCGGCTTCGGCGGGAATCACTTCCAAGATGCGGCCGCCCATCAGGGCGATCGAGCGCATAAGGGCCTGGAGGCGAGAGAAGGCCACCTTGATCTGAAGCTCAGCCTGGCGTTGGTTGCCGGCTCCGTAGCCCTGAACCACCACGCTGAACATGCGGGAATCGGACTGACGGGCAGGAGCTGTCGAGACGCGCATGAAGCCTGGGTGAAAGGAGAATCGGGCGATCATAGGCACCGCCCAATCCCAGCCCCGGCGCGCCCTTGCCCCCGGGCGTTTGGGCGCTTCTGGCGGGCATTAGCCAGGTCTCGGCCCTCAAGCCGGCTGCCTGCTCGGTCCATCTGCCCTGTCCACCTGCTCGCTCCCTTTGCTCGGGCCACCTGTTCGGCTCATCTCCTGACGCGCTTGGCTCGCTGCCCTTGCGTCCTCCTCCTGCGCTGAGTGTCTCTTTCCGGCGCTTGTCAGGGAGTGGTGCTGGCAGTCGCCGATCCCAGCCCCAGGCCTGGGGCCTTTGGGCCAGGACCCGGCCCGGTGACTGCCCACCGGAATCACGAGATCCTGGTTTTGGCGGTTAGGTTTGTCAAAGACGATTGCCGCGTACGGCACCTGACAGTTCTTGGCGCAGCTTTCAACCCAGCTCGTTGAACCAGCTCCTGCAGGGCTTGTGGGTTTTGATGCGATCCAGCAGGAGATGGAGCGGTTGCCCCAGGGCTGTCGTCGCCTGGCGGTTCAGCTGCGCCTGAACCTGGCGCCAGAATCAATCTGGGATGTTCTTACGGATTATAACAACCTCAGTCAGTTTATCCCAAACCTGCTCTACTCCCGCCAGCTCTGGCGGCGTGGGTCGGTGGTCGGCTTAGAGCAAGAGGGGGCCCAGCAGTTCATCGGCCTGCGCTTCCGCGCCAAGGTTGAGCTGGAGCTCACCGAACATCTAGAGGAGAAGCGGCTCAGTTTTGTGATGCGCAAAGGGGATTTCCGCCGTTTCGAAGGGGCCTGGCAGCTCCAGATCGACCGCACCGGCGCCACCTGCTTGTTTTATGAGCTCACGGTGCAGGGCTGCATTGGCATGCCGATCGGCCTGATCGAGCAGCGCCTGCGCGACGACTTGGCTGCCAATTTGTGCGCTGTCCAGCGGGAAGCCCAGCGGCGGGTGGCCCAGGCCTGAACGGCGCTCGCCGCTGCCGGCGCCTGAACCGGCTTCACTAATCAGCCCGCCTCAACGGGCTCCAGGGCCCCTTGGCTGCCTTAAGCGCGGGTCCTGCCTGGCTGGCCACCGCCATGGGGCTTGGGTTCACTAAGGCATGCTTGGCGCCGACGCAGGCCTGGCTCCGACGTAGGGCCAGCCAATTCAGTCACCCGGGAGCTGCAAGCCGGGCCCAAAGGCTGCCCTAAAAAAAAGCACCGGAGCCTGGGCATCCGATGCATGAAATTAAATTCTTTGGTAATAAGACCAAAGAAATTGTCATACCCCCAAGGGGATTCGAACCCCTGTCGCCTCCGTGAAAGGGAGGTGTCCTAGGCCTCTAGACGATGGGGGCGAGGCCACAACTCCGGGGGTTGCCAAAGGCTTGCCCAGGAGTTGATCTATTGAAACTACGGGGCGAACCCGCCCTTCGTCAAGAAACGCTCTGGCCATCCCAGACCGGGACGGTGAAGTGAAAGCAGGCCCCCTCGTCCGGTTCTGACACCACCCAGATGCGGCCGCCATGGACATCGCTGATGCGGCGGCAGACCGACAGGCCCACACCGAAGCCCGAGGTGGTTTTTGAGGTCTGGGGCAGGCGCACCCGCTCCTGGAAGATCCGATCCTGCTCCTCCCGGGGGATGCCGGGGCCCGAATCGCAGACGCTCACCTGCAGCCACTGGCTGGTGCGATGCAGAATCGTGAGACTCACCCTGCCGCCGTCGGGGGTGAATTTGAGGGCGTTCTCCAGCAGGTTCAACAGCACCTGGCGCATGCGCCGCTGGTCGGCGTAGACGTCGGGCAGGTCGGTGGGGATGTCAGTGACCAGCTCCAGCCCCCGGCCAACCCAGAGCTTTTCCAGTTCCAGGATCGCTTCGGCGGCGACAGCGCCCAGGTTGAGGCGCTGGGGGTTGAACAGGGCCTCCCAGCGGGTCGTACCCACCTCGAGCAGGTCCTTGGAGAGTTGCTCGATATCTTCCAGGCGCCGGCCAAGCACGTCCCGGGCCTTGCTCTGGTCGATCTGACCCAGGTTGAAGCTCTGTAGGGCGAGCTTGGCGGCAGTGAGCGGTGTGCGCAGCTCATGGGCCACCATGCGCAGCAGCCGTTCCTGCACCCGCAGCCGCTCGATCAGGGTCTCGTTCTCCTGGCGCAGCACCAGCAGCTGGTCTTCCAGTTGCAGTTCCCGCTGGGTGCGGCTGCCATCGCTTTCCGGCGGCCGCAGACTCATGCCCAGGCCGCTGACCACCTCCATCTGCTGCCAGCGGGGCAGCCAGCTGCGCAGCTGCTGGGTCACCGTATTGCCGGCGAACACCTGCTTGGGGCCGGGCGAGAGTTTCACCAGGGCCGGCGTGGCGACCAGGCGATGCTGCTCCAGCAGTTCCGGCCGCTGGGCCGGATCGGCTACCTCCAGGCTCACGTCAAAGCCGAAGTCCTCATTTTCAAGAAAGGCCACCAGGCCCTTGATGTCCGGAGTGGCCCGGTGCCGCGGTGCGGCCACCAGCAAGAGTTGCAGCTGGCGCCGGGGACTGGCGTCCCGCTGGGCCTTGTCGCGCAGGCTGGCGGCGCGTTGATCCTCCGGGAGCCTCAGGGAGACCCGCCTGTCGTCGCCGGCCCGGCGATCGGGGCCATTCGACCTGAGAAAAGAGTTGGGGTTGGGTTCCCCTGCAGCTGGCACCGGAGTGCAGAGGGCAAGTATGGAGTCACCCTATGGGTTTTTGGCAGCCGGCGTCGAACTGGCTATGACAACTGTGATGAGCCGTTGTCCGGACCCACCGTTTTGACCCAGACCCGTGACCCTGGCAGCCGGGTTCCTCCGCCCGATTCCCGCCCCGGACCGCCGGCCAGCCGGATCCAGATGGACAACACCCATCGCCGCTGGTTCAGCCGCAACCTTGGCCTGTGGCGTTCGCGCCGCCAGTATTTCTTCGCCGACGACGAAGTGCTGCGCGTCGACATGATGCTGTTGCTGCAGGCCTATGCCCAGGGGGCAGACAACGAGGCCCGCTACCGCTTCAGCTGGTGGCCGGAGGCCGAACACGGCTTCTTTGAGCGCAAACCGGAGTACAGCCGCGAAGGCAGTATCGACGTCCTGCTCCAGGGTCACCAACTGCAACGCAACGCTGGTTTCCATGGCGGCCCGCCCCATCGCTCCCAGATTCGCCAGGTGGACGAACACGAACTGGTGTTCGAATCCCGCTATCTGCATTGGGATGTGCTGGAGCACATCCGCCTGATCGACGAGGACCGCCACCGGGCCCGCTCGATCTATTCCTGGCGCGAGGGAGTCCTCGATCTGGTGGAAATCCACCATGAAATCCGTATGGAGGGTGCGGGTTTGCCTCTGCCCTAGCGGACTGACAGGAGCCGCCTTCGTGCATCAGGATCAAGGTTGCTTCTTCCTTCTTGCGTGCCCAACCTCAACGGCCGACTTCGGGCCCTGTTGGCGGCCCCCTTGGTGCTGCTGCCCCTGCTGATTCAACCCAGCCCGGCCCAGGCTGCCCCGGCTACCGAGGCTGACATGGGCCTCTACACCCGCATTGCCGCCATCAACGTCTGCATCTCCCGCACCGCGGGCATTGAGTTCGACAAGGCCGTAGCGATTGCCGGCGAAACCATCGCCCAGGTGATCCAGGGCCAGCATGGGGGCGTCATTCAGCAGGTGGGCACTAAGCCTCTGACGATCGAGGAACTGCGCAAGGGATCCATCAATTCGGCGGTGCTCGGCGCGGTTCAGATTTGCCCCAAAGAGGTGCCCGCTGATGTCACTAAGAAGGTCAATGACTTGATCAAGAGTCGCCCCGGGGCAGCCGGTGCTGCTGGTGGCGCCAAGGCGCCGACGCCTGCTCCCGCCGCCACCAAGGAGCCCTGAGCGCCTGGCGCCTCAGCCGGCTTGAGTCGTGCTGAGGCGCTAGCAAACGGACCAGCTCCTGGGGGCTTGGTCCCCGGGACCTGATCCGCCCAGATCCCGGACCGTCCCGGCACTGGCCAAGCCAGGGCGGGGCCGGCACGACACACTGGGGTGACTGCTTCATGGCGCCGTGACCCTGGTTCGTTTAGCTGATTACACCCCGGCTCCCTATCTGCTCGATCGCACCGATCTAACGGTGCAGATTTTTGCTGGCCACAGCCTGGTGGCAGCCAGCCTGCACTGCCGTCCCAACCCGGCGGCAACGCCAGGGCCCCTGCGCCTCTGTGGCGAAGGCCTGGAACTCTTGGAGTTGCGCCTCGAAGGCGCCGAACTGGCCGCAGCCGACTACAGGATCGAGCCTGGCGCCCTGGTTCTGCTCGAGCCGCCGGCGCGGGCCTTTCGGCTCGAGTCGCTGGTGCGCATCCAGCCGGAGACCAACAGCGCCTTGGAGGGGCTCTATGTGAGCGGCGGCATGGTGACCAGCCAGTGCGAGGCCGAGGGCTTCCGCCGCATCACCTACCACCCCGATCGCCCTGACCTGCTCAGTCGCTTCCTGGTGCGGATCGAGGCCGATCGGGAGCGCTGCCCGGTGTTGCTCTCCAACGGCAACGGCATCGAGGCCGGGCCCCTGGACGATCCGGCCCGCCATTACGCCATCTGGGACGATCCCTTCCCCAAGCCCTCCTATCTGTTCGCCCTCGTGGCGGGCCAGCTCGAAGAAGTGCGCGATCAGTTCACCACCGCCAGCGGCCGAGCGGTGGCCCTGCGTATCCATGTGGAACCGGGCGATGGCGCCTACACCGCCCATGCGATGGCGTCACTGAAACGCTCCATGGCTTGGGATGAGCAGGTGTATGGATTGGAGTACGACCTCGATGAATTTAATATTGTTGCCGTGCGCCACTTCAACATGGGCGCCATGGAAAACAAGAGCCTCAATATCTTCAATTCGAAATTGGTGCTCGCCGATGCAGCTACCGCTACCGATGGCGAGTTGGAGCGGATCGAAAGTGTGATCGCCCATGAGTATTTCCATAACTGGACTGGCAACCGCATCACTTGCCGTGACTGGTTCCAGCTTTCGCTCAAAGAAGGTCTCACCGTGTTTCGTGACGCCTGTTTTACTGCCGATCTTCACTCGGCTGCTGTCAAGCGTATTGAGGATGTGTCGCTGCTGCGTAATAGTCAGTTTCGCGAAGATGCCGGCCCAACCGCCCATCCGATCCAGCCAGACCATTACGAGGCCATCGATAACTTTTATACAACCACCATCTATGAAAAAGGCGCTGAGGTGATCCGGGCCCTGCAGACTTTGCTGGGCCCCAAGCTGTTCATGGCCGGCATGGCCCTCTATGTGCAGCGCCACGACGGCACCGCCGCCACCTGCGCCGATTTCCTCCAGGCCATGGAGGATGGGGCTGCTGCCGCAGCGGTCGCAGCGGTGGCTGATGCCAGCGACACCGCCCCTGGCCAGGCCCGCTTCGCCTTTGCCCAGTTCCGCCGTTGGTATCACCAGGCCGGCACTCCGAGCCTGGAGATCGAGCGCCATTGGGATGGGGAGGCCGGCAATCTGCGGCTGATCGTGCGCCAGCAGACCCCTCCCACTCCGGGCCAGCCCGACAAGCAACCGCTGGTGATCCCCCTGGTGTTGGGGTTGGTGGGCCAGGCGGGCCAGCCGCTGCCAATCCGCCTCGCCGGTGAGAACGCTGCCCAGGCCGCTGGCGCCCAGCTCGATCCGGCCTGGGGCCAGGCCTCCCGCCTGCTGGTGATCGACCAGGCCGAACAGGCCTTTGTGGTCGAGGGGCTGGAGCCCCACAGCCATCCGCCGGCCCTGTCCGTTCTGCGCGGCTTTTCAGCGCCGGTGCGGCTCAGCCTGGAGCGGCCCCTGGGCGAACTGCTGCACCTGCTCGCCTGTGACAGCGAACCGTTTGCCCGCTGGGATGCCGGCCAGAGCCTGCTGCGCCAGGCGGTGCTGGAACGGGCTGCGGGGTCGCTGAACGAGGAGCTGGAGGAGGGCCTGGTGGCCGCCTTCGAGCAGATCTTGGCTGATGGCGCCCTCTACGACGCCAACCGCGCCATGCTCCTGGCCCTGCCCGGTCTGGCCGAACTGGAGGAGGCCGTTACCGAGCCCGATCCGCCGGCTCTCTATGCGGCCCTGCTGGCCCTGCAGGCCCGCTTTGGCGCCGCCTTGGCTGAGCCCCTTCAACACAACCTGGAGCGCTGCCGGCCCCAATGGGGCCTGGCCTGGCCGGCGGGCAGCGGCGATCGCCAACTCACTGCCACAGTTTGGAGCTGGCGGGTGGCCGCCGGCGATGGGGCGATTCGCCAGGAGGCGGCGGCTGCCGTGACGGGCCCGTCGATGACCCTGGCCCGCGCCGGCCTGCGGGCCCTGCAGAACCAGGACAGCCCCGAGCGGCAGCAGGCCATCGAGGCCTTCTATCAGCGCTGGCAGGAGCGGCCTGTCATCCTCGATGCCTGGTTTGCCTTGGAGGCCTCGGCGCCCTTCGCCGATGGCCTGGCCCGGGTGGAGCGGTTACTGGCCCATCCCCGCTTCGATCCGGCGGCGCCCAATTCGGTGCGGGCCGTGCTCGGTGGCCTGGTGGGCAATACGCCGGTGTTCCATGCCCTCGATGGCTCGGGTTATCGCTTTCTGGCCGGCCAGATCGCCGAGCTTGATGGCCGCAACCCAATCACCGCTTCACGCCTGGCCAAAGTATTCAGCCGCTGGCAGAGCTACGGCAGCGAGCGCCGTACCCGCATGGCCGAAGCCCTAGAGCAACTGGCCGCTAGCGAGCTTTCGACCAATACCCGCGAGGTGGTGGGGCAATGTTTGGGGTAGGGGGTTAAGGGGGACTGGGCCCAGCCGCTCGACTGGGATGTGCCGGCTGACTTGGCCGTGCTGCTGGCTCAGTCGTGGAATTAGAAGGCGGCCTTAAACATCATTAAGCTATATCCATAATTTTGCCCCATCTTTAAAAATACTGCTTATGGCGCAGGGCCTATCTGGGCCACCCCATCCTCAGGGCCGTAGCTCCAAGACCCTGACGCCATGGCCCTGGTAGTGGCCCTGGTAGTGGTCCTGGCGGCAGTCCTGGTCATTGCGGTGCTGGCTTGCTGAGATCGCTGCGATGGCGCGCTCCAGCACCGCCCTTCTGGGTTGATACTGGTGTATCCGCATTGAGTTCCGGCTACTGCCATGCCAGAGGCTCAGCCCAACGCCCGTCCACGCTCCAGCCAGGTCCCGGCGGAGATCAAGCAGACCGCAGCGGGGCGCTTCCCGCTGGTGCACCAGCTGATCCATTTCGCCGATCTGCGCAACTTCTACAAGGACATGCGTGAGGCGCTGAAATCCGCCAACCGCCGTGCTGGCGCCCAACAGGGTCTGGTGACAAAGGCTCGCAAGAAGATCGAGGCCCTTGAGCTGGATCTTGCCGCTGCCCAGCAGGAAAAGCGTGAATTGCTGGCCTATCGCCAGCGCGCTGAACAGGAAGCCAGTCAGTTGGCAGAGTTGCTGCCGCGTTTAAAGGGTCGGACGCTGCAGATGCAGCAGATCGAGCAGGCCCTCTCTAGCCTTGCCGATGTCAAGGAGGCGGTTGATCTGCAGGATCGCCAAACGGGCAGCCCTACGCTGCAATCCATGCAAGATCTTAAGCGCGCCGTCGAAAATCTGCTCGAGCGCGCCGATTCCATCGATTTCTTTGATAGCGAAGCCAGCGAGGGGTATGAGCAGCAATCCTGAGCTCAGTTCGTCGCGCACGCCGATTAGTGACGGTCTGGCCTCTGATTTACAGGCACTTGGCTCCATTCTCGGCAGTCACATGCGAGGCCTTGACGAGCACTTGGGCCGTCAGCAGCAAAGGCTTGTGTTACGGGAAGAACGGCTCATCCAGGACAGTTGTGAGCTTCTGCCTGCCGCTGCTGTGGATTTGGAGAGCCTTAGCAAAGAGGCGCTGAGGGACCTCTGCCGCCAGCACAAGCTCACAGGCTGGTCAAGGCTGCGGCGCGATCTCCTGATCGACTTGCTGAAAAAGTCTATTGCTACGGACCCAGAAGATTCCCCTGAGCGAGAGTTACTAACCAATGCCACGAGCCAGCCAGGCTCCGTTCGTCGCGAAGCGGCCTCCCGCAGCGAACGCTTGTTGTTGCTGTTACTCGACCACTTGCAGGTCCCGCCGCTGCTGATAGAGGACGCCTGGCAGGGTCCGCTGAGGCGATGATTGTCCCACCTCAGCGTCAGCTTTAGGTGATTAAAGGTCATTCTTCTAGGGTGTAGGAAACGGTGGAGCGCTCTTGATAGTGGCCAGGCTTTGACTCTGCCTTGTCGATGCATTGTCTTTTTGTTGTCTTTTTGCTGAGACCAGCAGCGGCGCCCCACCCTTTGGCATCGCAGCCAGCCGCTCCTGCGGCTGCTCCTCTGCGGGAGGCAGAGCTGCCTAGGGTTCAGGATCAACCAGCTCCCCTGCTCCATGCAATCTTCAGGTTCCAGTCCTTTTGGTGGCCAAACCAGTTGGTGGCAGTTGGCGGGCATCGGCCTGGTGCTGGGTTTGATCCTGATCAGCCAGGCGATCTTCATCGTGCCGGCCGGAACCGTGGCGGTGGTCACGACCCTGGGCAAGGTGACCGGCACGCCCCGCCTGCCCGGTCCGAATTTCAAGACGCCCCTGGTGCAGGCGACTTCATTATTTGACGTCAGAACCCAGGTCAAGCCGGAACAATTTTCCACACTCACCAAGGATCTGCAGGTGATTCAAGCCACGGCAACGGTTAAGTACGCCATGAAACCGGAGGAGGCGGGCCGGGTCTATGAAACGATTGCCACCGACGACCAGCAGATCTATCCCCGCGTCATCCAGCCCTCCCTGCTGAAAGCCTTGAAATCGGTCTTTTCTCAGTATGAGTTAATTACAATCGCTACCGAATGGAACTCGATTTCTGAACAAGTCCAAGATAAGGTGGCCGAAGAGCTGCAGAAATTTGGCTATGTCACGGTGCAGGGATTAGATCTCACAGGCTTGCAGATTGCCGAGGAGTATCGCTCCGCCATCGAGCAAAAGCAAATCGCCGAGCAGCAACTCCTGCGTGCCCAAACCGAGGTTCTGATTGCTGAGCAAGAAGCCAAGCGCTATCAGACGCTCAATTCCAGTCTTGATAACCAGGTGCTTTACAAGCTCTTCCTCGATAAGTGGGATGGTCAGACCTCCGTGGTTCCAGCCCTGCCCGGCTCTGGCGGCGGCTCGATCAGCCCGGTGATTGTGAACGGCCGCTAAGGGATAGGGGGCACCCCTTGGGGGTGCCCTTTGGGATGGGCCCTAAGTCGCCGATTGGGCCACCGAAAAGCGCACAATCAGATCATCAAAATCCCGATCGCCGCCCCCCTTGAGATCCTCGCAGCCAAACACATGGGCACTGAAGCGCGTTAAGTGCTCGAGCCCATCGCTAGTGGCAGCGCCGAAGGCAAACCAGGAATCGCTCCCATTGGCCAGGCTCAGCACAGGGGCATAGAGCTTGGCGCCATCGGCGCTGAAGCTGAAGGCCACGGTGGCACCATTGCTGGTGGCAATGCTGGAGCCAGTGGTTGACACCAAGTTGGCGGAACTCAGGGCTGCAGCCCGGTAACGAGCCCCATCAGTTGGCCGCAGGGTGCCGCCGCTGATGAGGGGATCAACGACCGTTCCAGCACTATCTAGAACGGTGTAAAAGCGCAGGGTGCTGTTGAGGCTGGCCTCGCGGCTGATCGACCCGGAGAGGGTGGCAGTGTTGGTGCCTGCGGCGATTGATGTGGTGTTGAGCAGGTCAATGGCCGTTGTTGTTTGTAGGCCGCCAGCCAGGTTTGTCGCCCCGGCACTGGCTGCTGCAAACGAGGCATAGAAGATAGTGTTGTTGGGATCCTGGTAACACCAGATGGTCGCCCCGGTCACGGTGTCGATCACGGCCGCACCCAGCAAGGTGCCGATTGGTTGGCCGCTGAAGGGATCCCTCATTACGGGGGCCCCGGTTTCCACGTAGGTGGCCACCAGGCTGCCGTTGAGATCATTGGTGATCGCGATGGTATGGTCGGAACTGGCGACCGTAAACGGACCAGGAGGCGGAGTGGAAAGGTCTAGGGAACCTGTGGGGTTATTGCCAGGGCCGCCGGGGTTGTAGACAGCTTTATAGCTTCCTGATGAGGGCATTCGGACATCGGCTAGACGCTCAATAGCGCTCAGATCGCCTTTGAGAATGACGTCGAAATAGTTGTCGTGATCTTCAATGTAAGCAGGGTCTTCTGGGGTGCCTACGGTTGTCAAGTCTGCCAAGCCAACAACAGTGATTGTCCCAAAAGTGCCGATGGTATAGGGAGTGCCCGCCAGGGTGAGCGGGATGAGATTGCCCTGTTCATCGCGAGCCCGTAGGATGAAATAGTTGGCATAATCGCTCTTGATTAGGCAGTAAACTCCGCGCTCCTTAGGAGGCGTTCCGGTCGGGCGAGGCAGCAGCAGACTGTCTGCAACACCCGATCTGTCATCGCTATGAGGTTAAATCGTCGATTAAAGCGGTAACTAAAAGCGCCCAGATAACGGTT
>CAMAPJ010000062.1 GCA_945860085.1 Synechococcus sp. UW140
GCAGGCGCTGGCGGCAGCAACTGGATGAAGGGCAGTGGCCGTGGTCAGAGTGGCCAGGGCTGTCTGAGGCTCGTCTCAATGGGCACCTAGGGCAGCAGAACAGAGCCGCAGCGGTCCTGCTCAGTGCTGCCGTACGCCGTCTCAGGCAGGCTGCTTCTCTATTGGCAACAAACTCCTAGTGTCCAGTTAGTGAGTGATAGTAGTGAAGAGGCTCAAGCTGGTCGTTTCCGCATCACGCTGGCAACGCCGGCTCCCTCTTCGGCTGGTTCTGTTGGTGTTTTAGTGAATTATGAGATTTTCAATGTATCGGTAGATCCAGGCTTGGGAAGCGGCTACGTCGACGACAGCGGTGCAATCACCAAGATCAGCCAATCGCCGGGATCACTCGCTGGGACTGTTCGTATTGCTCCTGGTCAAAGTAGTAGTGACGTCTTTGTTGTTCCCATCGATGATTTTGTTGCCGATTCTTTCGATAAAAGTTTCCAAGTAAAGCTGTCTACAGGGGCAGGCTATTTGGTTTCCAGCAATGCCAACGAAAACATGGCAACCGTTACTATCGTTAATAATGATAAGGCTGGCTTGATCATTATCACTTCTGGATCGCATGCTTTGGCCACAGAAGGACAAGATGCAGGCACTTTTCTCATTGCTCTACAGAGCCAGCCAAAGAATGATGTCACAATTAATCTCTCTGAATATAGTGTTGCCGGCGCTTCTCGTCAGCTTCATGCTAGTGTATATCCGTTTAAAGCCGAGCACGTGTTTGACGCCAGCAATTGGTTCGTCCCCCAGGAAGTTAGCTTTTGGGCTTTGGACGACAATAAAATTGAAGATCAGTATGACACCCAAGGCAAGCCCCTTTATACAGGCCTGCACAATGCTCAGATAGCTTATCAGTTTATCAGTGAAGACACCGATTACGATAGTGCTGGAAAATTAGCTGATGATTTTACCAAGACGATTCAGGTTGTGGATATTATGGATCGGCCATTGTCGTCGGATACTGCTTCGTCTATTGACAATGCCTTGACCTCTCTGCAAGAAGGTGTTGACAGTCTGTCCTTGCCTTTAGTGGGTAGTTTGGAAGGCAAAACTGGCCAGGGCATTCGTAAATTCCTCTCTTCTTTGGTAAATAGCATTAGTGCTGTTAGTACTCCTAGCCCCCGTAAGCTTGCTAAATTAATAGCTGATGGCATCGGTATTGCTCAAGATGCTGTGAGTGTCGAGATCATTAATGGAACTGATGTTGAACTGACTTTTAAATTTTCTGATAGCTATTCTGTGTTTTCAGTTCCGTTGGCTGCAGACTTTGGGTTGCCAGGGCTTGGCTTTAAAAGCGAGGGCAGCCTCGATGCGGATTTTTCCTATGATGCCATGCTCGATCTAGTTTTCCCTTTGAATGGAGATATTTATCTAAATACTGATCCAAGTAAGACTTTTTTTGATGCTAACTTTACCACTAAGCTCTCCCCTGGCTTTAAGTTGACAGGTGGACTTGGTTTTTTTGCAAATGGATGCTGTTAATAAGCCAAGCGTAAACGCCAATATTGACGTCAATAGGGGGGGCTAATCCTGCCACGCAAGTTAGCACGGGGTTGGATGTGAACTTTACTTTGGATGTTTCTGGTACTTCTGGTCTGGGTCAACCCAATCCGGATTACAAATTAACACTGTCGGAACTCACCCAAACTGACTTTGAGTCCTTATTCCGGTATAGCCTTGCTGGCGATGCAGCGATGTCATTGGGGATGAAAACGAGTGTGAGTGGTTCGTCCGCTATCCCTTCATTTTCTTTTGATCTGGCGAGTGTTCTCCCTCTATTTGATTATTCAAACCAAGAGAAAGCTTCTGCTGCATCTGCAGCTAGTAACTTTTATTTTGATAATATCCGCCTTGATCTCGGCAGCTATATTACCGATATGCTATCTCCAATTGTGGGCGGCATTGATAATATTCTTAATCCTATCTATCCAATTGTAGATGCGCTTTACGCCGACACAAAAATCTTTAAGACCGTTGGCATTGCTAGTACCTTTGATACTAACGAGGATGGCATTGTTTCGCCTATTGATTTAGCTGATTGGTTTGCTACATATTATGCAATTCTTTATCCTGGCGTAGCTGCTGACAAGCTCAAGGCCAGCATTGATGCGACTATTACCTTCGTCGACCTAATCAAGGGTGTGATGGATTTAGTGCGCAATCTTGATAAAATGGCGGAGGAAGGTAGTTTCTATGTAGACTATGGTGGCTATGTGTTGCCTGCTTATGAAGCTGGTAATGCCGATTCGTCGACACCAACTGTAACTGCTGCGAACACCCCTGACCTTGCAAAGGATACGGCAACTCAGGCTAACAACGGTGGCACTAGCGCTGAAAGCGCTTCCTCGGGAGCGAAGACGAGCAGCAGTGCATTTAGTTTAATTATGAAGGAGTTGGATGCTTTGGGTTTCAAGATACCGATTATAGACGACCCCACTAAAGCCATTAACTTGTTGCTTGGTAAAACGGTTGATCTGTTTAGTTGGACTATGCCAGAGATGGGCATGAGTTCAGAGATTTCCCAGGATTTTTACATCTACCCAGGTATTGATGGCATCATTGAAGGTGGTTTCGGCGTTAATGCAAATATTGGTTTTGGCTTCGATACATATGGTCTTAACGAATGGGCTAAGTCGGGATTTAAGAGCAGTGATGCATGGAAGGTTTTTGAGGGCTTTTATATTGCTGATGGCATTAATCCAGGTACTCCTTCTTTTCAGGATGTCCCTGAATTCACCATGGATGCCTCCATGGGTGCCGGCTTAGGTCTTAGTGCCGTGGTAACGAAGGCCTCCATCACTGGTGGCCTGGAAGCTTCTGCAAGCTTTGATTTATTGGATGAGGGCGAAGTAGCGGGTACTTCTGATGGCAAGATTCGCGGCCAGGAAATCATTAATCGCCTAGATACGCCCCTGGAACTTTTTTCTTTAATCGGTGATCTATCTGCCTATCTCAATGCCAAGGTTCAAGTTGGCATCGATATGGGCTTCTATTCGACTTGGGATACGGTTTGGGATGAAAGACTGGCCACTATCCCCCTGTTTGAATTTTCTGTTGGCGGTAGTAGCGCTAGTGGTACAGCGTCTAGTGGTTACATTAGTGGCGGTACTGTGTACTGGGATGGCAATAGTAATGGCAGGCTTGATTCGATCGAACCTTGGACCACTGTAGGCAAGGATTCTAATTTCAACTTACGGATTGATAATCGCAGCTACGATAAAAATGGCAATAGTAAACTTGAACCCGGTGAAGGCCGCTTGGTCCTCGACGGCGGCATTGATACCAGCACAGGCCTAGCTCTGAGCCTGCCGATGGTGGCCCCCTACGGGCAGATGATTACCCCTCTAACTACGCTATATAGCTTCGGTTTGGAGCTTGGTTATTTTAATGAACAACTAGATAACTGGATTGCTACTGGTTTTAATCTGGCGAACTTTGACGTGCTCTCCGCTGACCCTGTGCTGCAATTGCGTGGTCAGACCCAGTCTGTACCTGGAGGGACCAACGCCCAAAGGGCGTATCTTGCCCATATCAAAATTCGCTTCGCTGTTGAAATTATTGCCCTGGCTCTCCAGCCCCTGATGCCTGAGTTGCTTCCTAACTCCAGTCAGATTGAGTTGGCTCTAGTCAAGACGTTTGTTCAAAATCTATTGGTTCAAGATACTACTCTGTCGATGGATCAACGGTTGGCGATGGCTGGCCAGACTACCGCTGACAATTGGAGTCTTCCTCTAGAGTTTGATGAGCAGCTAAGTAGTTCCGTTCTCGTCACCTTGTCGAGTGACCAAGTTGCGATTCGCTTACTTGTCGGTGATCTTGTTGCCGATGCTTCTTGGCAATTGGCTCGCGTCCTTAATAAGTTGGCTTTACAGCATCAAGATGCTAGCGGAGCTGATTTTCTTGCAGCTGTTGATTTTGAGAAGACCAAGGCATTTTCCCTATTCCAGAAAGAAACAAAAAAACTTGCTGATGGCCTTTTTGCTTTCACGGGAGATGGGCTAGCGAGTGAAATCGATCGTCGTCTCGGTGGTATTCATGCAAGTTACCTTGAGACTGTTTCTAGTGATCCAGTAGAGGATGATGCTGCTAACAGTTTGTTGCCAGCAGCAGGCCATGGATGGAGTACTGACCTATTTCAGCTTGTGCCAGTCAATTTTACTACTAAAGAGGCATTCTTGCAAAGGGGGCATCGAATTGGTCTCAATGCCTTAGATTTTATTTTGCAGCAGCAGGACGCATCCCTTATTGCTTCAAATCGGGCCTCGGTGCAACTGGATCTTGGTGATCTATTTGACAATGTTGATGTATCTTTGCCTGGCCATAGTCTTAGCTTTTTTACTGGCGCCACTCAGGAGGAGTTTGTCCCTTTTATTTATGATCCGAACACACAGACTGGCGCTCGTTTTTTCAACCTAGCTAGTGCGGGCCAAATCAATCTGATCTCTGATATTGCTTATGTAGATGGTGGGCTAGGTGATTCTGATCAGCTGGTTGGTTCCATTAGTGATCCCAGTATCCTTGGGTTGATCGCCCTTAGTCTCCGTTTGCAAGTGCAGGGTTTGGCTTTGCAAATTGGTGATACCACGCCTGAGAAGGTGGCTGAGAAGGCGGCCGTATTTTGTCGGCTTTCTGTGCAGCGCCGCTCCGCAACTTCTAATCAAATTGGCTACCTTATTCTTGCTGATGGCGACTCAGTTGGCGCTAACGGTTTGCCTGACAATCTAACCCCTGATTCCTTGCTGAGTCGTTACCAGGTGTTGCTGACTACCCTTGAGAGTCAGGATGTTGGCGAGCAAAGTGATGTTACTCAGTACGGTCGGGATATTCAAGTTGCCAACAACGATCGCATTGTTCTCTTTGAAATTCAAGATGGCATCTTGGCTGATATTGCTCAAGGTAAGACATCTGTTTCAGAATTTGAAAATAGGCTGAAGGTTCTAAGCCCGGTCGTCTTTGGAGATGGTCCATCGGCAGTATTTAGCTCTTCTTCTGGCCTCATTGTTGATTTTCAAATTACAGGTAATGCCCCTGGGCTGCCAGCCTATTTGGCGCGCCAGCAAAATGAAGCGCCTCTATTGGACTTTACTGGAATGAATGGAAACGATATTTATGCCACCCTGCAGGTGACCAAGGAGGCGAGCTATCAGTCACTAATGGGGTTTTACCGTGTTCTTGATGTTCAAGGTTCGGTGCTCAATCGCCATGTCGTCGATAGTGTTACGGGACAGTTTATCTTGCCTGGCCAAATGGGCTACAGGGAATCAGCACTTTATTCTCTCAACCTAGTCGGATCACTTTCTGGGCTTCAGGGCAATGAAAGTAAGGTCGTTGCCCTTGCTGAGAATGGTTTTTTGGCTCCCTATGCTGTTGTCAGTGATCCACATTATTCACAGGTTACTTATTTCGGTTTTGCCGATGCTAATCCTGATTTTCAGCAGCATTTTCAGATGCTTGGCGATGCTGTTTATGGATTTGAAGATCTTTTCGGTGGCGGCGATCGAGACTTCGACGACAAAATCGTCAGCCTGCGCAATATTCAGTTGGGACCCCTTGCCTAACTGGCTGCCTGTGTGGTTATTCGCCTAAGTCGGCTCGCAGACGCTTTAGCACTCTTTAATCTTCTCTGTCGACAAACTTCTGTTATTCCTAGACTCCCGGCTTGAATAGCTCTTCGCGCGTATCTCTCTGGGCAGAAGGGCTACCTTGCTAGTGTCTGCTTGCTTGAGGGATTGCGGCTTCGCTGGTATTGTGAATTGAATTACAGTTATAAGTAGAAGCCAACTGTGGTAACCACCCTGGTGCCTTGGGCCCGTAGGGCACTACGCAGCGAAATCGTCGACTGGTTGTGCAGCAGATTTTCCCAGCGATGCCGGGTCACGAACACCGGCAACACCACTGTGCAGAACTTATGGCGATCCTTGCGGTGGTCGATCTCGAACTGGCGCACAAACTCGAGCACCGGATCAATTAAGGAGCGATAGGGGGAATCGAGCACCAATAGGGGTATCTCCGGTAATTGCCTTTGCCATTGCTCCTGGAAGGCCCCACTTTTGCCCAGG
This sequence comes from Synechococcus sp. UW140, assembly GCA_945860085.1. Lineage (GTDB taxonomy): Bacteria > Cyanobacteriota > Cyanobacteriia > PCC-6307 > Cyanobiaceae > BAIKAL-G1. The sequence goes on from CAMAPJ010000062.1 coordinate 6,102, forward strand.
CCCAGGTCCACATGCACGGCTACCAGTTCGCCGGCGATCGAGCGGGCGTAGCGGATTGCCTCAAAGCTACCGCGATGCAGCTGGCCCACCAGCACCACCACCGGACTGCCGCCGTCAGAGGGCGCCGCCGGTAGGGTCAGTTTGACGTCATGGGCCATGCGCAGGCGGCGGGCCACCTGCTTGTAATGGCGATGGATGGTAAGGAACAGGGCCACCAGCAGGGGCACAGCCACCACCACTAGCCAGGCCCCCTGGGTGAACTTGCTAAACAACAACACACCTGAGACCACTGCCGTGACAGCGCTGCCAAAGCCATTGAGCACGGCTTTACCGACCCAGCCCTTGCCCCGTTCATGCCACCAATGCACAACCATGCCGGCCTGGGACAGGGTGAAGCTGGTGAACACCCCGACCGCATAAAGGGGGATTAGGTGACTGACACTGCCGCCGAAGATCACCAGCAGAATTCCGGCAAAGGCGCTCAGCATCACGATGCCGTTGCTGAACACCAGCCGGTCGCCGAGGGAGGCCAGCTGGCGCGGCATGTAGCTGTCCTGCGCCAAGAAGGCGGCCAGGCGCGGGAAATCGGCAAAGGCCGTATTGGCGGCCAGCAGCAGGATCAAAAGGGTTGATATCTGCAGGATGAACAGCACCGGCCCGTTGCCGAACACCTTTTCACCCAGCTGATACATCAAGGTGGGGCTGTTTTCGGTGTAGACGGTGCCGAGCTTGGAGGCGAGCACGCTGACGCCGCCGAACATTGTCGCCAGCAGGATCACCATCACCGTCAACACCCGCCGGGCGTTGCGCCACTCAATTGGCTTGAAGGCCATGACACTGTCGCTGATCGCTTCGATGCCAGTGAGGGCGGCGCAGCCCGAGCTGAAGGCGCGCATCAGGATTAAGCCCCCCGCTCCGGCGCCGCCCACGGTGAGCAGGTCCGGGCCGTGGACCTCGCTGAGCAGGCGGGTTTGTTCAGGCGCCGCGATGCCGGTGATGTCGCCGTGGGCCAGCTTGGCCAGGCCGACCACCACCAGGGTGAGCACGGCGGCCATGAAGACATAGGTGGGCAGGCTCATGACCTTGGCGCTGGAGCGCAGGCCCCGCAGGTTGGCCACCATCAACACCACGATCGCCGCCAAACAGAGCGGTACGTGATAGGGATTAAGGGCTGGCAGATAGGAGGTGAGGGCGGAGATTCCCGCCGCCGTACTCACCGCCACTGTCAGCACATAGTCGATCGAGAGAGAGGCACCGGCAATCAGGCCAGGCACCGCTCCCAGATTTTCATGGGACACCCGGTAGGAGCCACCACCTTGGGGGTAGGCCTTGATCGTTTGGCGATAACTGAGCGCCACCACCAGCATCAGCAGGATGATCATCCCGGTGACTGGGATGGTGAAGCCCAGGCCGGCCGCACCGGCAAAACCAAGCACCAGCACGATTTCCTGGGTGGCGTAGGCCACCGAGGAGAGAGCATCGGAGCTGAGGATCGCCAAGGCCTCGCCATTGCTGAGCCGTTCTTCGGCGTGGGCGCTGGTGGGCAGGGGTGCCCCCACCAAGGCCTTCTTGAAACGGTCCACCACCGATGGGGGCATGGCGCTGGGGGCGGTGTGCCTTGAGATCGCCTCAAGATAGGCCGAGCGCCTGTTTGCAGCGTTTGCATGGCCGATGGGCCCCATCGGCGCCGCGGTTGGCCCTGGCCCGGAGGAACGCCATAGGGTCGATCGGGCTTGCCCCTGGTAGGGGTTTACCCCAGGGACCCCTTGCTCCTTTCTGCCTCCCGGCCGATCGCCAGCTTGTCCACTGCTGAGGCCCTGGTCGCCCTGCAGAGCCAGGCCACGGGCTTGGATGCCGCCGAGGCCCTGCGGCGCCGCAGCCGCTTCGGCGCTAATCGACTGCCCAGCGTCAAGCGCCGACCGCTGCTGCTGCGCTTTGGCGATCAGCTGCGCCATTTCATGGCCCTGATGCTCTGGGCCGCTGGAACCATGGCCTTTGTCTCCGGCACGCCGGAGCTGGGCTGGGCGATCTGGAGCGTGATCCTGATCAATGCCATTTTCAGCTTTTGGCAGGAGTTCCAGGCCGAACGCACCTTGGCCGCCCTGATCCAGGTGTTGCCACGGCAGGTGCGGGTCTGGCGCCAGGGAGTGGTGGAGGTGTTGGCCGCCGAAGCCCTTGTGCCTGGCGATGTGGTCGAGCTGGAGGAGGGCGACCATGTGCCCGCCGATTGCCGGGTGCTTCAGGCCTCCCAGCTTTATCTCGATGTGGCGGTGCTCACGGGCGAATCCCTGCCGGTGGCCCGCAGCAGTGCTGCCGTAGCCCAGCGACTCAAGACCACCGAGGCCAGCAACCTGCTGCCCGCTGGCACCACCGTCGCCGCCGGGCGCGCTACGGCCCTGGTCTATGCAACAGGAGCGGAAACTGAGTTCGGCCAGGTGGCCCACCTCACGGCGACCACGGTGCGTTCGCCCAGCACCCTGGAACTGCAGGTGGCGCGGATCGTGCGCACGATCACCACGGTGGCCCTGTCGATGGGCACCTTCACCTTCCTGGCCAGCTGGCTGTTTGTGGGCATTGGCAGCGAGGAGAGCCTGGTGTTTGCCATCGGCATCATCGTGGCCTTCGTGCCCGAGGGCCTACTGCCCACGGTCACCCTGGCCCTGGCCCTGGCGGTGCAGCGCATGGCCCGGCAGAACGCCCTGGTGCGGCGGCTTTCGGCGGTGGAAACCCTGGGCGCCGTCAGTGTGGTATGTACCGACAAGACCGGCACCCTCACCGCCAACACCATGGCCGTGCAGGCCACCTGGCCGCCGGCCCCGGTTTCTAGTGCCCCGGCATCTAGTGCCCCGGAGTCTCGGGCCCCGGCTGGGACCTCCTCCCAGGAGTTGTTGCTGCTGGCGGCGGCGCTCTGCTCCAACGCCCGGCTTGAACACCAGAGTTCACCGGGCCAGCCCTGGCGCGCCCTCGGCGATCCCACCGAAACCGCCCTGCTGCTGGCGGCCCTGGAGGCCGGCATTGACTTGGAAAAGGAGCTGCGCGGCTTCGCCCGCCTGCAGGAGCTGCCCTTCGATTCCGAGCGCCGCATGATGACGGTGCTATTGGCCTGGAACCAGGACCGGCGCTGGCCCGAGCCCCAGGCCCAGTTGGCGATCACCAAGGGGGCGCCCCTGGAGGTGCTGGAGCGCTGTGATCGCTTCTGGCTGGGACCCCAGACGGGCCCTGGGCCCCTCCCCCTGGGGGAGGCCGAAAGGGTCAAGGTGGTGGCGGCCAACGACGCCATGGCCCGCCAGGGCTATCGGGTGCTGGCGGTGGCGGCCCAACCGCCCCGCCCCGGCGGCCCGATGGAGCAGGGGCTGGTGTTTCTCGGCCTAATCGGCCTCTATGACCCGCCCCGAGAGGGCGTGCCGGAGGCGATTTTGGCTTGCCAGCGGGCTGGCATCAAGGTCACGATGGTGACCGGCGACTACGGCCTCACGGCCCAGGCGATTGCCCACCAGATCGGCCTGCTCGACCGCGGCGCGATCGCCAATGGGTCCAGTGGCACCCCCTCTGGACGCCCTTCAGCGCATCCCACCGGTACCGGCGCCGATCCGGTGCGGGTGATCAGCGGCGACGACCTGGACAGGCTTAGTGAGGTGCAGCTGCGCCAGCTGATCAAGTTTCGCTCCCGGCTGGTGTTTGCCCGCATGGCGCCGGAGCAAAAACTACGGCTGGTGCTGGCCTACCGGGCCCTCGGCGAGGTGGTCGCCGTCACCGGCGATGGCGTCAACGATGCCCCCGCCCTGAGGGCCGCCGATGTGGGCCTGGCCATGGGCCGCAACGGCACCGATGTGGCCCGGGAGGCCGCCGACATCGTTTTGCTGGATGACAACTTCGCCTCGATCGTGGCGGCGATTCACCAGGGACGGGCGGTGTACCAGAACATCCGCAAGTTCATGACCTACATCCTGGCCTCGAACGTGGCTGAGGTGACTCCCTTTCTGTGGATGGTGGCCCTGCGCATTCCCACGGCGTTGATGGTGTTGCAGATCCTGGCGGTGGACCTGGGCACCGACCTAGTGCCGGCCCTCAGCCTCGGCGCCGAGCCGCCCGGCCCCGACACGATGGACCTACCGCCGCGGCGCCGCGGTGATCTGCTGCTCAATCGGCCCCTAATGCTGCGGGCCTATTTGTTTTTGGGCCTGATCGAGGGCCTGCTGGCGATGGGGGGCTACCTGCTCACCTGGCGTCACTACGGCATCGATCTGGGCCAGCTGCAGCTGCTGGCCCCCGCCCTGCTACACCACACGGCCCCGGCCGAAGTGGTGGCCATTCAGCACCAGGCCTCGGCCGTCACCCTCGGCTCGATTGTGTTTTCCCAGGTGGGCAACCTGATGGCCTGCCGCTCCGATCGCCAGTCGGTGTTCCGGATGCCGGCCTTCAGCAATGGCCTGCTCTGGCTGGGCATTGCCACTGAATGGTTGGCCTTCGCCACGCTCCTTTCGGTGCCCGTGCTGGCCGCCCTGTTCCAGCTGGCCCCCTTCCCGGCGCCGCTCTGGCTCTGGTTGCTGCTCTGCACTCCCACCCTGCTGCTGGCCGATGAGTTGCGCAAGGCCTGGCTGCGCCGCCAGCGGCAGGCCTAGGCCGCTGGTCAATCACCCAGGCACTGAGCCCAAGCGACCGGAGCGAACCCGACCCGATCTCATCCGACCCGATGGCCCGTGACCCGATGGCCCAAGACCCATTCTTTTCCAGCTCCAGGCAGCTGCTGCCACCCCTTTGGCACAGCCGGCGTGAGGCGGGTCTCGCCCTGGCCGAGCGGTTGCAGGCCTGGCGAGACCAACCCGGGGCCCTAGTGATCGGCCTGCCCCGCGGCGGCGTGGCGGTGGCAGCCGAGGTGGCCGATGCCCTACACCTGCCCCTGGCCAGCTGGGCCGTGCGCAAACTGGGCCACCCGGCCGATCCGGAGGTGGCGATCGGCGCGATCGCCCCGGGGGGTGTGGTGCTTTGGGATCGGGCCAGCCTGCGCCAGCTGGGACTCTCCCCCCAGCAGCAGGATCGCCTAGTGGCCGATCAACAGCAGGAACTGGAGCGGCGCCGGCGCCTGTTTGGCGATCCCGAAGTGGCGGCGTTGCGCAACCGGGCGTTGCTGGTGGTCGATGACGGCGTGGCGACCGGCATGACGGTGCGGGCGGCCCTGGCCTCCCTGCGCCAGGCCCAGCCGCGCCAGCTGGTCCTGGCCGTACCGGTGATCGATGGGGCCGTGGCCAGCAGCCTGGAGCCGTCCTTGGACGGGCTGGTGGCCCTGGCCCGGGTCGAGGGCTTGCGCTCGGTGGGGGCCTGGTATCACCACTTCGGCCAGCTCGATGACGCCACGGTGCTGGCCTTACTGGACGAGCGCCGCGATCAAGGGCTCCCTTGAAGCGACGTGCTGCGGCCCGACCGTCCCCCTGAACCTGGTCTTGGCCCGGCCCCGTCAGCCCCGGATGTCCCGGCGCCAGAGCAGCCGGTTGAAGGCATTGGTGCCGTTGGGGTTCCAGAGGTGCAGGCGCTTCTGCTGGGCCCGGATGAAGGCGCGGGCCTGCTCGGGGCTGAAGCGCCCCTCCTCGATCGCCGGCAGGATCTCCTGCTCCACGACCCGCTTGAGCTCCCGGGCATTGGCGGGACGGCTGAGCAGCAGGACCCCGACCGGGATCCGCTCTGCCGGTGCCAATCCCGATGGCAGGACCGGGAGCGCGGCGTCCTGGGCCTGGCTCTGGCCCAAGACGGGGCTCTGGCCAAAAGACGGGCTTTGCGCTCGGGCCAGGGGGGCTGGCCCGCCAAAAACCCCCAACCCCAGCACGGCGGCCAGAACCGCAACGGGGATCAGGGGTGGGGCGAACCGGAGGCGCTTGAGCCCGGTCAGGCCTGGGGGGTGGCCCCCGCCAGGCTCAGAACCACTCAGCCTTGGCTTCGTCAGCGGGGTTGGTGTGGTCTTCGGGGGTGTCGCGCTCGAAGCGCAGCACGATGTTGCGCTTCTGTTCGCCGTCGATGGCGATGGCTTCGATCGGATAGAGCTGCTGGCCATCGCGGAAAGGCACCTGAATACGGAAGGTGCCATCAGACGAGAGGGGCACCACCTCCTCGCCAATCTTGAGGGTGGCAGAGGGTTCTGTGGCGCCGTAGACGATCAGTTCTGCATCGGCGACGAGCCAGAAGGAGCGCTGGCGGGGGGGCACCCCACCGACACCCGATTCGTTGCGGCCACTGGCCCAGAGGCCGGGGCCGGAATCACTGAGGCCGCCATGGCTAGCGCGGGCGCCTGCGGCACCCTCCAGCAGATCAAGCTCATGGAAGGTTTCTGAACCCCGGCCCAGCTTGCGCAGGCGCATGGTGGCCGTTTGATACAGCTGCTCATGCAGCACGGCCCCAGGCGCTTCAGGGTTGCCAGGGGCTCCCGTGACTACCGGCTGATCCCAGCGGGTAGTCACGCTGCTGCTCGGTTGGGCAAAGGCCGTGAACGGGGGCGGCACCGACAGGCCATCGCCAAGGCCTGGGATCGTGGCCACCGACGAGCGGGCCAGCAGCACCCAGCCGCCGGGGCTGTGGTAGCCGAGGTCGACGCGATAATCGCGGTCGGCCAGGGGTAGGGCCATGCCCCATTGGCTGGCGGAGCGATCCACGCTCACCTCCTGCTGGGCATGGGGGGTGGCCTCGTCGCCCGAGAGGCCGGTGACATCGGCGATGCGCAGGCTCAAGGAGGTGGCTCCCGACTGCTCCAGGCCGCGGCGATCGGCCTCGCTCAGCTGCCAGCTGGCGAAGCCCCACTGGGGACCCTGGGCCGTGAATTGGAGCTGGGTCCCTGAGGCACCACGCGCAGCGGAGCCCGCAGCGGAGCCGCCTGGAACACCAACAGCCGCTCCAACACCAGCAGGTCCAATTCCGGCAGCTCGAACACCGGCAGCTCGAACACTGCCAGCCGCTTCGACGGATTCCGAGGCGAGATCCGGGCTTTCCTGGTCTTCGAAGGAGTCAGCGGCCGTTGGGCTGCTCTCCTTGCCAAGGAAGGCTCCCAGGCCTCGCTTGAGCGAACCGAGGGCGTTACGGGCAGTTTCTCCGAGCGACTGGCTCATGGGCAGGGCCTAACTGGGCGCCCTTCCTAAGTGATAAGGGCTCACTAATGGTCTGAATTGCAACCAAAATCGCAAAATCCTGACTCTGATCGCGGCTCGGGCAGCCAGCGCCAAGGGCTGGATTTTACCTAGACCTGAGCCTGTTCGATCCGATGGGCCTGGTGCCTGAATCCCCCTCGCCATCAGGCTCTCTGGCCTGGGACCAGCTCCAGGCCCTGGCGCCGCCGCCACCCGATCGGGTGCGAGGAGTCACCAACGCCCAGGCCCAGCTGCGTCTCTTTCGCAGCAGCGAATCTGAGGTCCGGGTCACCCTCTATCGGGACCACCACGCCTGGTGTCCCTACTGCCAGAAGGTCTGGTTGTGGCTCGAGGAAAAGCAGATCCCCTACCGGATCCGCAAGGTAACGATGAACTGCTACGGCGACAAGGAGAGCTGGTACAGGCAGCGGGTGCCCTCCGGCATGCTTCCTGCCCTAGAGCTCGATGGCCGCCTGATCACCGAAAGCGACCTGATCCTGGCCGCCCTCGAAGCCGCCTTCGGCCCCCTGGAGCGCCCCCTAGAGGATCCCGAAGTGCTGGCCTTGCGCCAGCTGGAGCGGCGCCTGTTCCGGGCCTGGTGCCAGTGGCTCTGCTGCACGGGCGAAGCGGGCCCCGCCAGTGAGCCGGCCGAGCGTCACTTTGAAAAAATGGCGGTCTTAGTGGAGGCGGCCCTGGCGGTCCATGAAGGCCCCTGGTTCTTGCAGAGCCTGAGCTGCGTCGATCTGATCTTCACGCCTTACCTGGAGCGCATGGGCGCCAGCCTCAGCTACTACAAGGGCTATGGCCTGCGCCAATGCCACCCGGCCCTCGACCGCTGGTTCAGCGCCCTGGAGCAAAGGTCCACCTACCTGGGAACCCAGTCGGACTTCCATACCCACGCCCACGACCTGCCGCCCCAGATGGGGCGCTGCCTGGCCAGTGGCACCGCAGCCCAGGTTGCCTGTGCCGCTCAGATCGACCAAGGGCCCTGGATTACGCCCCACGACGGCTCTGGGGGTTCCGGGACCGGCCCCGCGGCAGTAGCAGCCAGCCCCGTGCTGGAAACCCGCCAGCTCGAGCCCCCCGGGGCGGCCCTGGAGGCCCTGGCCCGGGTTCTCAAACACCGCCACACCCTGGTGGCCGTTAATCCCTACTCCGGCGCCGGGTTCGACCAGGCCCTGGCCTGCGCCCTCACCCGCCTGGTGGGGGGGGGCGTGGCTTGCCTGCCGCCGCCGGGCTCGGCGCCGGGGCTGCGGTATCTGCGTGATCGCATTTGCGTGCCCCGGGACATGTCGTTGCATGCGGCCCGGCGCCTGCGCCAGGCCCTAGAGAGCACCGCCCAAGCGGATCCCGCCGGCGCACTCGAGGCCCCAACCCCGATTCCGACCAACCAGCGCCGCGACCAGGACCCCCGGCGCTTCGCCCCTGCCTGAGCGCTGAGCCTGAGGGGCCCGGCCTTAGCTGTCCAGCCCTAGCCGCCGAGCCTTGGGCCACCAGGTCGGCTCCTGGACCCCCAGGGCGGTGCGCGAGCCGCCAGGATTGCCGCCATGGAACTCGGCACCCAGGACCTGTTTGAGCTGCTTGGCCGTTGGGGCTATGGCGTGATTTTTGTCGGCATGCTCTTGGAGAACGCCGGCCTGCCCTTGCCGGGCGAAACCCTGACCCTGCTGGGTGGCTACGCCGCCGGCAGTGGCCAGATGTCGCTGCCGGGGGTGATTGGCGCGGCGGCCGCTGGAGCCATCCTGGGCGACAACATCGGCTACTGGGTGGGGCACCGCCTTGGCTGGGGCCTGCTGCTGCGGCTGGGGGTCTGGTTGCGCCAGAGCCCGGAGCAGATGGAGCTGCTGCGCCAGCGGTTCCTACGCCACGCCGAGGCTTCGGTGTTCCTGGGCCGGTTCGTGGCGGTGCTGCGCATCTTGGCCGGGCCCATGGCCGGAGCCGTTGGCATGCCCTATGGCCGCTTCCTGGTCTGCAACGTCAGCGGGGCCCTGCTCTGGTCGATCTCGATGGTGAGCCTGGCCTGGCTTGGGGGGCGCTGGATCCCCATTGATCGGATGATTTCTGGCGTCATCCAGTTCGGCCTGGGCCTGCTGCTGCTTGTGCTGCTGCTGGCGTTTGTGCCCAAATGGATCTCCCGCTGGCAGGGCCGACTCCTGGCCAGGGACAGCGAACGGACCTTGCCGGATTCGTCACCTTCAGGCCATGGCCAGCCCTGAAGCTTGCTGGCCAGCCCAATCCCAGCCCATAGGCCCAATCTCAGACAACACCCCACTCTCAGGCAACAGCCCCACTCGCAGGCCTGGCCCCTGGGGCAATCAGGGCAGCCTCGCTTCAGCGACCCGAGAGGGAGTCCTTGCGGGTTAGCAGGTACTGGACCAGCTCCTCCTGCAGCGCCAGTAGTTCGCGGGTACAACCCCGGAAGGCGGCCCGATGGCGGATCTCGTCGTGCCGGGTGTGGAGGTCCCGCAGCATCAGCTCGATGGCGTCGAGTTCAGCCCTGTTCATTGACCGCTGCGGCTTGTCTGCACCCTATCAAGCCTGTCTACGTCCTCCAGCGCCAGTCGCCCAGGTCCCGGGGGGTCACTAGGGCGGCGATCGCTAGCGTTCGACCATTGCCCGCCTGCCATGCGCCGGTTTCTGGTCCGCTCCGCTGCCCTGGCGATCAGCCTGGTGCCCCATGCCCTGACTGGGTCCGCCCTGGTCGGACCGGCTCTGGTCGCGCCGCCGCCGGCCGGGGCCGTCGAGCTGCAGGGCCAGACCTGGTTCGCCTCGCCGCCCTGGCAGGTGATCTTCACCAGCTTCTACAGCGATGTGAACCAGGTGGGGGGCGAGTACTACTTCACCGTCACCCTGCCGGCGGCGGCGGGGGTGGGCCTCGGCGGCCTCACGATCACCCAGACCCGGGGGGTGGATCGCAGCTTCAATTTTGATCTGGCAGGTTCGCGCGCCTTCCTGGGCCGGCCCCGCCATGAGGGCGCCGCCGTGCCAGTCCAGGTCCGTTTTGATGACACTCAGCGCCGCTTCCAGATCAGCTTCCCTGAGCCGCCCCAGCCCGGAGCCACAGTCACCCTGGCCCTTAAACCCTGGATGAATCCCAACCAGTCCGACACTTACATGTTTGCGGTGCAGGCCCTGCCGGCCGGGCCCAATCCTGTGCCAGCCCCCCTGGGCTTTGCCACCATGCAGATCTACAGCTATTTCCGTTTCTGATCGGGATGTCTCAGGGGCCCCCCCATTGCGGGGGACTTTCTGAGACCCTTGGCGGGGCCCTGATCTGTCCCACTCTTCAGGGTCACTTTTCAGGACCCTGGCTCTAGGAGTTTGTTGCCAATAGAGAAGCAGTCTGCCTGAGACGGCGTACGGCAGCACTGAGCAGGACCGCTGCGGCTCTGTTCTGCTGCCCTAGGTGCCCATTGAGACGAGCCTCAGACAGCCCTGGCCACTCTGACCACGGCCACTG
>CAMAPJ010000063.1 GCA_945860085.1 Synechococcus sp. UW140
CTGCGATCTCATCGAGAAGCAACACCGCCACGATCTCGGCTGGGCTTTCGTGCCGTGTAACGAAGGTGCCATCAAGCACCAGCGGTGGCAGTTGACCGGCGGCTTGCATCAGCTCATTCTCCACAAACTTTCTGAGCTGGGCGAGTAGCCGTCTACGGCAAGCGTTCCAGCCGAACAGCTCCTCCAGCTCTTCCAACGTGCAGCGATGGATGCCGGCCTCCAAATAGCCATGGGGATCAAAGCGTGGGGGCGCCATTCTTCAGGTGTCCTCAGTATTCCCATGGCTGAGCGACCTTGCGGTGTGGCTGGGCCCCCCGGGCCGTTGTTGAGGTGGTCGATCAGGCTCGCCCACGGGAATCCCACAGACACCCAATCGGAATGGGCGCCCAGCCTCTGCAGTGCCAGCTCGCAGGCCCGCTACTCGGTGATCGCCGGAAGGTAAAACTCCTATATTGAGGAGGTTATGCCTGGCTCACGGCTTATTCGCAGAAGGCGAACTCTTCGAGGAGGAAGTCAATTACGGCTCTGCCATTATCTTTATACGTGCAGACTTCGCGATCGCACTTTTGAATGGCAAAGGATCTTCAGTGCCAACAAGAGCTCCGCAAAGCAGATGCTGCTGTTACAGCCATGTCAAGCTCGGAAAGTCTTGAGGCCTTCGAGGACCACTGGAAAGAATTCCTCAGGAGACTTGAGCGATCATGGAGCAAAGCGGAGGCACAGTTCGGCAGCAATGAGAGATGGAGTGGATGGCAGGGAAGATTTTCCAGAGCGCGGAAAAAGGATCCACTATTGAGCTATCTGAGGCACGCCAGGAATGCCGACGAGCACACGATTGCACCAATCACCGAACGAAAAGAATCACAGCTTTTAATAAGAGCGGCTGGACCCGAAGGGCGTTCGCACATCAAACGCATCAGGATCGGCGAAGACGGCATGCTCATGATCGAAGCTGACGGATCCCTGGAGCTCTCATTCCAACCCTATCAATCCTTTCTCTTGCCGGTGGTGAACCGTGGAAACAGCTTTCCTGTGCCAACACGCCATCTCGACAGCGCTATTGATCCGACAAACGTTTTATCAATCGCAAAAGCCGGCTTGGAGTATTACTCCAACTTCTTGGCTGAGGCCGAGGTGTTCTTTGGCTAAAAATAGTTCACGGACCCACGTGGAATGCTGCTGATCGTGCAGCAGGCTAACCCCGTGCCATCGGCAGCGATTCACGCCTGGGATCCAAGTTCCTCAAGGCCGGCCCCGGCTTTGGTGGCAGCTGCTTCCAGAAAGACATCCTCAATCTGGTTTATCTCTGCAGCCACTACGGCCTGCACGAGGTGGCCGCCTACTGGCAGCAGGTGGTGGCGCTCAACACCTTGCAGCTGCACCGCATAAGCGCCCTGGTGGTGCGGCAGCTATTTGGCACGGTGACGGGCAAACGCATCGCCGTGCTGGGCTTTGCGTTCAAACCCGACACGAACGACACCCGCGAGACCCCGGCTATCCGCATCTGCCGCGACCTGCTGGAAGAAGGCGCCCAGCTGGCGATCTTTGATCCCAAAGTGAGCGCCGAGCAGATCGCCGCGGATCTGGGGGTGGAGGCCCTTTTGGGTTCAGGTGGTGAGGGGATGCAGGGCGACGGGGTGTGGCAGCCAGCTGCGGATCCCCTGGCAGCCGCGCAGGGTGCGGATGCGGTGTTGCTGCTCACCGAGTGGCAGCAGTTCAGGCAGCTCGATTGGCCCGCCCTGGCGGCGGTGATGCGCCAGCCGGCTTGGTTGTTTGACGCCCGCGCTGTGGCGGATGCGGCGGCTGCGAGCGCGGCGGGGTTGCGGGTGTGGGTTGTGGGGGAGGGTGAGGGGTAAGGGTGGTGGTGCCCGCCAGGAGGGGGCGGGGGCGCAAGAGCATGCCTACCGCAGGCGCTTGTCCGGAAAACCCGTGAAAACACGGAGGACCTGCGCGGCAGTACAGGCGTACTGTGATGTGATCGGGATGGGGAGGGCTGGCCGGTGTCAGTGCGTGGGGCTTGAAAACCGATCACTGGTTTTACGGGTTGTTCCAGAGCGCGCCGGATCTGATCGCGTTGCTGTTGCCGGCGGCGGGTGCGCCAGTTCCCTCGCTCGGGCCCGATGCGCCTGGGGATGCGCTCTATCGATTTGACGCACCCGAGCTAAAAGCCGCAAACCATCGCCTTGATGGGGCCTTTTGGCCAAAAAGCGGCGAGGCCGGCACACCGGAGCAACCGGTGGTGCTTCTCGAGGTGCAGATGCACGCCAAGCCGGGGTTCAAGCACCGTCTGTTTGCTCAAACCGCTCGCTTTCTCCAGCTCAACCCCCAGGTGTTGCATCTGGCCGTGGTTGTGGCAGTGCCGCACCGGCGTCTCAAGCTTGGTCCAGCCCAGCTGCCGCCGCAGCTGCAGGCGTTTGTTGATGGCGTGACGTGGCTGAGCCTGGAGGAGTTGGGCCAGCAGGCCGATCTCGATCCACTGCTCACCCTGCTCACGCTGCCGGTGCGGCCGCAGGCCGAGCTGCCGGCCAGTACCCAGCAGATCCTGGAGCACCGTCCGGATCTGCTTTCTGCCGTTCTTCCTATGCTGGTGGAACGGTTTCCAACATTCACTCGCGAGGAGATCATGGTGATCGCAGGCATTCCCGCCAAAGAGCTGCGTCATACGCGCGCAGCCCAGCAATGGATCGAGGAGGGTAGGCAGGAAGGTGAGGCCCAAGGCGAGGTCAAAGTGACCCTGCGTCAGCTCAACCGCCGCTGCGGCCCCCTGAGCGATGCCACCACCGCCGAAATCCAAGCCCTGCCGCTGGAGCAGCTGGAAGCCCTGGCTGAGGCACTGCTCGATTTCTCTGGTCCCCAAGATCTCACGACCTGGCTGGCAGAGCACGCCGGCTGAAGCTCAACTCTTGCAGGGCTGCAGGCCGTGAGGTGCCCGCTGGTTCAGCAGGATCGTGGCTTCTGCGGCCCCAACCATCTCGGCAGGTGCCACCCACAGGCGGCTGCGAGCGGAGCCCCGCCGAACTCATCAAAGTCGCGGCCAACGCCAGGTAGCCACCAAGATCTCGTTCATGAACGAGCTGGCCAACCTGGCCGAACGCCTCGGCGCCGACATCGAGCGCGTGCGCAACTCGCTGCGCGAGAAGCCTGCGGCTATGGCATTGGCTCCGACCCGCGCATTGGCTTTCAGTTCATCTGGCCCGGCTGCGGCTACGGCGGCTCCTGCTTCCCCAAAGATGTGCAGGCCCTGGTGCGCACTGCCCAGCAGGCTGGCTACATGCCCGAGCTGCTGCAGGCCGTGGAAGCGGTGAACCAGTTCCAGAAGCAGCGCCTGCATGGCTTAATCAGCCAGCACTTTGGCGGCGCCAAGGGCCTGGCTGGCCGGCGCTTTGCCCTGTGGGGGCTGGCGTTTAAGCCCAACACCGACGACATGCGCGAGGCGCCTGCGCGCGAACTGTTGCACGCCCTTTGGCGCGATGGCGCCACGGTGGCTGCTTACGACCCCAAGGCCACTGAGGAAGCGCGTCGTCTGCATCCCGCTGAACTGGCCGATGGCCGGCTTGTGCTTTGCGACACCAAGGAAGCCGCCGCCGAGGGTGCCGACGCCCTGGTGATCTGCACCGAGTGGAAGCGGTTTATGGCCCCGAATTTCGAGCAGTTGGCGTGCTCACTGCGTCAGAAGCTGATCTTTGATGGGCGCAATCTCTACGACCCGGAGCGCCTGGCCGAGCAGGGGTGGACGTATTACGCCATCGGGCGCGGGGCATCGGTGCAGGCGGTGGTGTGAGGTTCTTGGAAAACCCGTGAAAACACGGAAGCCCTTCGCGGCAGTACAGGTGTACTGTGGCGTGATTGAGATGCGGAGGGCTGGCCGGTGTCAGTGGGTGGGCTTTGAAAACCGATCACTGGTTCTACGGGCTGTTCCAGAGCGCGCCGGATCTGATCGCTTTGTTATTGCCGCATGGTGCCGCTGAGGCTCCCTCTCTGGGACCTGATGCTCCGGGGGATGCGCTCTACCGTTTTGAGGCGCCAGAGCTAAAAGCGGCGAATCATCGCCTTGACGGGGCCTTTTGGCCGCGCTCGGGAGACAAAGGCACGCCTGAGCAACCGGTGGTGCTGCTTGAGGTGCAGATGCACGCCAAGCCGGGGTTTAAACACCGCCTTGGCGCCCAGAGCTTTCGTTTTCTGCAGCTCCACCCCCAGGTGCTGCATCTGGCTGTGGTCGTGGTGGTGCCGCACCGGCGCCTGAAGCTTGGCCCAGCCCAGATTCCGCAACAGCTGCAAGCCTTTCTCGATGGCGTGATCTGGCTCAGTCTGGAGGAGCTGGGCCAGCAGCCTGATCTCGATCCATGGCTCACCCTGTTGACGCTGCCAGTGCAGCCAGAAGCAGAGCTGAAGCGCAGCACCCAGCAGGTTCTGGAGCGCCACCCGGAACTGGTTTCTGCCGTTCTCACTATGCTGCTTGAGCGGCTGCCCACACTCACCACCGAGGAAATCATGGTATTCGCCGGCATTCCTACCGACCAACTACTCCACACCCGCGCCGCCCAGGACCTTCTGAATAGGGGCCGGCAGGAAGGAGAGGCACGAGGTCGGCAAGAAGGTGAAGCCCAAGGCGAGGCCCGTGGCCGTGCGCTCGGAGAAGCCACAGTCACCTTGCGTCAGCTCAACCGCCGCTGCGGCCCCTTGAGCGAGGCGACCACCGCTCGCATCCAGGCCCTGCCCCTAGAGCAGCTGGAGGCCCTGGCAGAGGCCCTGCTCGATTTCGGCTGTCCAGCCGACCTGGCGGTCTGGTTGGCAGAGCACGCCGGCTGAGGCCCGAGCGCTGATAGGGCTGCAGGCCGTGAGGCGCCTTCTGGTACGGCAAGTTTTTGGCGTCTCTTGCACCGGCCCACTCGGCAGGCATCAGCCCCTGCTGGCTGCGAGCGGAGCCCCGCCGAACTCACCAAATACGCGGCCAACGCCAGGTGGCCACCAAGATCTCGTTCATGAATAAGCTGGCCAACCTGGCCGAACGCCTCGGCGCCGACATCGAGCGCGTGCGCATTGGCATTGGCGCTGACCCGCGCATTGGCTTCCCCAAAGACGTGCAGGCCCTGGTGCGCACTGCCCAGCAGGCCGGCTACATGCCCGAGTTGCTCCAGGCCGTGGAAGCGGTGAACCAGTTCCAGAAGCAGCGCCTGCATGGCCTGATCAGTACTCACTTTGGCGGCTCCAAAGGCCTGGCCGGCCGGCGGTTTGCCCTGTGGGGGCTGGCGTTTAAGCCCAACACCGACGACATGCGGGATGCCCCATCGCGCCAGCTCCTTGAGGCCCTCTGGGCTGACGGCGCCAGCGTTGCCGCCTACGACCCCAACGCTGCCGAGGAAGCCGAGCGCCTCTACCCCGAGGCCCTCGCCGACGGTCGGCTGATACTCACCACCACGAAGGAAGAGGCCACAGAAGGAGCCGATGCCCTGGTGATCTGCCCTGAATGGAAGCGGTTTATGGCCCCCAACTTCGATCAATTGGCAGCATCCCTGCGCCACAAGCTGATCTTTGATGGGCGCAACTTGTATGACCCTGAGCGATTGGCGGAGCTGGGGTGGACGTATTACGCGATTGGTCGGGGGGCTTCTGTTAGCCCCGTGGTGTAGTTGGCAGGAGTGGTTGTTGCCCGCCGAGAGGGGGCTGGGGGCGCATGGGCCATGCCCGCCGCAGGCGCTTGGCGGGCAAACCCTAAAAAATTAAGTAAGCCCTGGATGGCAGTACAGGTGTACTGTGTAGTGGTCGGGATGGGGAGGCTGGCCGGTGTCAGTGCGTGGGGTTTGAAAACCGATCACTGGTTTTACGGGTTGTTTCAGAGCGCGCCCGATCTGATCGCGTTGCTGTTGCCGGCGGCGGGTGCGGCAGCTCCCTCGCTCGGGCCCGATGCGCCTGGGGATGCGCTCTATCGATTTGACGCGCCGGAACTCAAAGCAGCTAACCATCGTCTTGATGGGGCCTTTTGGCCCAAAAGCGGTGAGGCCGGCACCCCGGAGCACCCAGTGGTGCTTCTCGAGGTGCAGATGCACGCCAAGCCGGGGTTTAAACACCGCCTTGGCGCCCAGAGCTTTCGTTTTCTGCAGCTCCACCCCCAGGTGCTTCATCTGGCTGTGGTCGTGGTGGTGCCGCATCATCGCCTGAGGCTGGGCCCGTCCCAGCTGCCGCAGCAGCTGCAGATGTTTGTGGATGGCGTGGTCTGGCTGAGCCTTGAGGAGTTGGGCCAGCAGGCTGATCTCGATCCATGGCTCACCCTGCTCACGCTGCCAGTGCGGCCTGAGGCAGAACTGCCGGCCAGTACCCAGCAGATCCTGGAGCTCCGGCCGGATCTACTTTCCACCGTTCTCACTATGATGTTTGAGCGGTTTCCCACACTCACCCCCGAGGAGATCATGGTGATCGCAGGCATTCCCACCGACCAACTACTCCACACCCGCGCCGCCCAAGACCTTCTGGATCGGGGCCGGCAGGAAGGGGAGGCACGAGGACGGCAGGTAGGGGAAGCCACCGTCACCTTTCGCCTGCTCAACCGCCGCTGCGGCCCCCTGAGTGATGCCACCACCGCCGAAATCCAGGCCCTGCCCCTGGAGCATCTGGAGGCCCTAGCTGAGGCACTGCTCGATTTCTCTGGTCCCCAAGATCTCACGACCTGGCTTGCAGAGCACAACGGGTAAAGCGCAAGCGCTGCAGTTCGTAGCTCCTTGAGGCCCTCTGGTCTGACGGCGCCAGCGTGGCTGCCTACGACCCCAAAGCTGCCGAGGAGGCCGAGCGTCTTTACCCCGAGGCCCTGGCCGATGGCCGGCTCATACTCACGACCACGAAGGAAGAGGCCACAGAAGGCGCCGACGCCTTGGTGATCTGCACGGAGTGGAAGCGGTTTATGGCGCCGAACTTTGATCAGTTGGCATTAGCCCTGCGCCAGAAGCTGATTTTTGATGGGCGCAACTTGTATGACCCCGAGCGCCTGGCGGAGCTGGGTTGGACGTATTTCGCGATTGGTAGGGGCGCTTCTGTGCAGGCGGTGGTTTAGTCGGCAGGGGTGGCTGGTGCCCGCCAGGAGGGGGCTTGATGTGGGGAGTTGATGCCCGCCGCAGGCGCTTGGCTGGATAACCCTGACAGCACGCAGTCCCTGCGCTGCAGTACGGATGTGCCATGAGGCGATCGGTGCTGGTTCGGGCTCGCTACGGTGATGAGAGATGTTCAAGGCCTTCCGAGGCAACCGGATTCAGCGCCCCCGCCTCAGCTGCTGGATCGCCAGGGCTGGTCAACCCTTGTTGCTGGTGCCCTACTGCTTCTGATTTCGTTCACAACGAACTACGGCAATGACAACCTCTCCCGCTTCCGCTCCCTCCCGGCCTTTGAGCAGGTCGGAATATGTCTCCACCTTGCCGCCCTGGCGGCGCTTGCTGGCGATTCTCAACTGGCGACCCGTTTACGACATCGAGCAGCGAACGAAGCAGCACGAGCTGAACGTGATCGCCAGCGAGAAGCGGATGCAAGAGAGCGAAAAGCGCTTGAAGCTGCTGAAGCTCGAGAACAAGCGACTCGCTAACTCGAGTCGCGAATGGATGCCTTGTTGCTCAATGCCGATTCCTCCTCGCAGGCACCTCCCGCAACCGGCTCCAACTGAGCGAGGCCTTGGCAGTGTTGCTAGAGGAGTTCAGACCGCCAAAGGCCTGATTTGGGGAGCAATGCGTTAGCCATCAATCGGCACAGGCAGTCGATGGTTTCAGTGGCTCTAACTCATTTGGCAGGTTCCAGCCCCCTGGAGGCTGCGAGTGGAGCGGTGCCTGATCTCGTCTGCCCCGAGCAGCAGCCCCGCCGCCATCGAGGCGATGTAGGCGCAGTCTGGCGAGCTTGTCGAGCCGTAAGCGCTGTATGCCCCCCTCAATCGCAACCACGACCGCATCGTGGTGATGGACGTGCGCTCCGCCGAACTCACCAAACACGCGGCCAACGTCATGCTGGCCACCAAGATCTCGTTCATGAACGTGCTGGTCTGGCTGCGGCTACGGGGTTAATCAAGCCGGAGCTCAAGCCCCCCCCAAGGTGGACCAGTTTTCGTGTCGCCGGAGGACCAATTCCGGATGTCGCTTGACACATTCCTCGAGGCAGTGGGTGCAGCAGCTTGGCTAGCTGGCGTCCGAGCACCAGACGTTGATCCAGAAAAATTATTTTAGGCGCACTACCTCAAAGCGGGCGAAACCACCCATAGATCGGCAAAACGCTTGCTTGCTGCCCTGCAGATTCTTGAACTTTGGCGATAAGCCATCAACCGTAGGCCTCGCTGCGGTGGGCGATCCGCACCACCAGCACCAACAACCGGTCATCCTCCAACTGACAGATCACCCGGTGGTCGCCCATCCGGTAGCGCCACAGGCCTGCCCAGTTGGCGGTCAGGCCCTTGCCCCGCTGTCGTGGGTCTCCGCAGGAGACCACCAGATCCTGCAGGTAGGCACCGATGCGCCTGGCAATCTGCCGGTCCAGCTTGCGTAGTTCCTTGGCAGCTGCGGGGGTGAACTCAATCCTCCAGGCCAAGGTCCTCCATCAACACGGCTAGGGGGATAGCTGCTTCTCCAGAACGGCGGTGGGCCTCCAGAGCGGCAGCGCCCATGTACGCGTCCTCCAAGTCATCGAGACCCTGCTCGATCAGCTCGCGCAGATAGAAAGCCTTGCTGCGGCCGGTGATCCGAGCGAGGCTCTCCAGCCGTGCCTCTACAGCTGGGTCCAAGCGGACGGAGGTGGGCATGAGCCCTCGTGAATCGATGTAGTCAGCGTAGTCGGCCTGGGCGGCGCCAGCCGCAGGCGCTTGATCTCAACCCAGTAGAAACACGGATGACCACCTGACAGTACGGGCGTGCTATGCAGTGATCGGCGCTAGTTCGGGCTCGCTACTGTGATCCCAGATGCTCAAACCATTCCAGGGCGTCCCGCTTCAGTCCCGCGGCCCCGGCTGCTGGATTGCCAAGGCTGCTCAACCCTTGTAGCTGGCTGCCTGCTGCTCCTGATTTCGCTCACCACGAATTACGGCGATGACAACCTCTTCCAGTTCAGCAACCTCCCGGCCCCTGACAAGGTCGGACTATGTCTCCACCTTGCCGCCTTGGCGGCGCTTGCTGGCGTAGACGAAGTCTTCTCCGCAGGAGTTGTTCAATTGGTAAGCCGTCTACGACATGCGGCACTCGAATTGAGGATGGATGCCTTGTTGCTCAATGCCGATTCCTCCTCTCAGGCACCTCCCGCAACCGGATCCAATGAAGTGCAGCTCTGGCGGTTCTGATGGTGGAACTCACGCCACAGCGGGGCTGAGGGGAGTTCAGCAGCATTACTGGCCCGGTGGATCAGTTTCTGCCAGTCCTTGCTCCTGGGCCAGTGAGGCAAGGCGCCGGTCCTGGGACCAAAGTCGGCAATGGCTCAACCTGGCGGATGCCAACAGGTGAGCATCGACATAGCTGATGCTCCGACCCATCAGCTGGTCGCGCTCGATCAGCAGCAGCACCTCCGCATCGCCCGCCACCACTGCCGCCGGCAGTACCTGCAACAGCTTGAGCACTTCACGACGGTTGCGCAGGTGGACGCAGGCCAGTTCGCCGATCACCCAGGGGTGGATCAGTACCTCGCCCTCCTGCAGGAGCTTGGCCAGGCGGGCAAGTCTATGGCCCAGATGCTCCACCCAGGCGGAGGTGTCGACGGTGATCAAGCCACGCTTCGGCGACGGGGTATCGGCTTTAGTGCAGGTTTACTGCCGCAAAGTGTATCCAGACGTTTCGCACTTTCGCGCTGCACCAGGGCCCGCAGGGCCTCCTTGAGCAAGCCACTGCGTTCGAGGTGGCCGCACAGCTGCTCGGCTCTGGCCAGCAGTTCATCGTCAAGCGTCACGGTGGTGCGCATGGTCCCGCCCATTGCTGGCATCAGTTGAGGAGTCATCTGATGACTTCACTGATGCGCTCAATGCATCTTTGCCAAAGCCTTCCTTGCCCTGCGCAGCTCCTCAATCGACTCCATTGCCATCCTCCGCAAGGTCACCGGCGCCGAAGTGTTTGAGGTGGCCCACGCCAACGGCAGCGACTCCCGCTACCGCTATGCAGAAGCCCTATGGCTACGGTTCATAGCCCCTCAAGGCAGGGCTGGCTTTGGCGGCAGCTGCTTTCAGAAGCTCATCCTCAACCTCCTCTAGCTCTGCAGCCAATACCGCTCGCATCCATGATTTCGAGCTGGCACCGGCTATGGGCCCGGTGCCGCGATTCACCGCTGCCCCTAAGGTATCGCCTATTTGCATGCTCTCAAGTGGGGCGCCCTTGTTGTGCTGGCAATTTTGTATTCAGTAGCGATTCAGCTCCGGAGGCCGACTGTTCGGCTCTGTGTCATCTCCTTGATGAGAAGACAAATGATGGGATTACTTATTGATAAACCAGCAAATTCATGAACATTCGCTGCGCTATTCTCCGATCAGCCATTTGCCATGCAATTTCATTCTAGCAATCTTTGCTTCTTGGCCAATAATACAGTTAAAATGTATAAGACGAGCGGTATCTTTGGTCGCTTCGTGCTGATCGTAAAACCATTGGCCATTTGGATAGGAATCTTTTGCGAGTAATTGCGTCTCGGCTGCTGGCCCGCTCTCCTTGTTCCCTGGATATACGACTTCGTGAAAAAACGACTGATCACTTGCGTCGCCCAGATTCTTGTATCCATGGATGTACCCATGGGCCGCAATGTTTTGGTGATTGTAAATCTTGCTGAATAGCTTTTGGCTGCGATCTGGTATGGCTAGGAAGCCTGTGCATGGTTTATTTGCGTGATTTGCCTGGGCGAGAATGTCGCAATCTGTTTCTCCGAGTATTGACAAGATTTCTTTTTCGTAGTTGCTGTTGATTGCGATATCTGTGTCAAGGTATATGGCATTCCTTCTATTTTCCAGTAGCGTATTGATGATTGCGTACCTTTGCCAGGCTACGCTTGCAAATGCTGCGGTCCCGAAGTCGACTTGTGCCGCAGTACCTGATCCGCAAAGATTGAATCGAGCTTTCTCTTCTGATATGTCGACGATATCGCAGAATGGCAGGACAAGTTCTATGCCTCTTGAATCCAGAGAGAAATGCGTCAAAGGTATACCTGCGATTTTTGCACTGCATGCCAGATTGGCCGCCATCACAGCGTTCCCTGCATTTGAGACGCAGAAGTGAATGGTCTTTCGTGATGTTTGCGCGAGGAAGCTGTCTACGCCTCTATAGATCTCGGTCATTCTGACTTGAATGTCTGGAGTGTGCTGTTTGTCCTCCAGTATCCTTCTTGATCAAGATTTTCTGAGTATTTTTGTACGAGTTCACTGACATAATCTTTGATTTCCTGCTGGCACTCTTGAGCGCTCGTTGACTTTGCAATGTGGCCGGGATGTAGGTAGGTGACCATTTCGTGGCCTGTGGAATTTGTCTTGGTGGCATTGGCTTCGGTGATGCGTCTAAGGTTATTGACTTCGAGGAAGCTCGAAAGATGTTGAAGGGATTCTCTGGCTAGCTCAATCCCAAGAAATGCCACGATTGTGTTTATCGTCTCTTGCGTGTCTGAGCGGAGGTCTCTCTCTCTTACTATGAGTGTGTTGTCCTGTTGGCTTTTGAGTTCAAATTCTTTGATCTCATTTTCGACGAACTTTTCCAGGAGGTCCTTCTCTGGTGAGTTCTTGAAAAATGGTGATCTGGGGTTGTTGAGCATTCTCCAGTACGAGTAGCAGGCGGTCTTCATGTCGCGATGACTAACAATCGCTTTGGCTTGCCCAGCTATTAGCCTTTTGTTTACAGACTCATGGTTTCTGTGGATCTTGAGCACCCCAAGATTAACTCCGTTTGACTCGTTCACCAGTTCAAAAAACTTTTCGGGTGACTTCAGATCGCCTTCCCATGTACTAATTGCTCTGTTGCTGAGTGAATTGGCGAGGATCCTCAATAGATTGAAGGTGACAGTGCTCCCGGAGCGTATATTCCCGTAGGCAATCCAGAATGGATGATTTTCCAGGGTCTTGTTGGCTAAAGTGTAGTTGTTGATTAGTGCGAGGGGAGTTGTCCTGTCAAGATAGATCGTTGCCTTCAGCGCGTCATGACAGTCGTCGATTGACGAAATTTGCCCCTGTTTTCTTAGTCGATTTACGCCAGCATAGTCTTCCGGAGAGTGTTCTTGAGTGGTGCCACTAATAGCTGCAAAAATAGAGCTTTTGAGTAGAGACTTTATCTGCTTCTTCTCGTTGGTGCTGGCAGGAAGCGTTGACAGCTCTTCTGAGGCTTCTAGCCACTGATGTTTGGCAATGTGTTGGTGAATGCTTGAAATCCGGCCCTGATGATCGGCCAAGGACTGAGTGCGCTCACCTGAAGCCTCCATGCCTGCCAGCTGGAGTGATCGGGAGATGCTCATCAGCACGGCCTGTTGCTGGGCCGCCGCCACCGCCTCCGCACTCGCGCCCTCCCTCTGGGCCTGCACAAACGCCAGGGCCGCCTGCTGCTGTTGCTTGCCAGATTCGGTGCCAGGGGTCAGCGTTTGCAGTAGCGCCACCCCGTAGCGGAGCCATTCGGCCGGATCGTGGCTCTCCAGCGGATGGGCGTCGATCACGGTCTGCCAGTCGCCCCGCCCAAAGGCCTGCTGGGTCATGGTTGGCGTGCGGCTCCCTTCCATGATGAAGGATCTGGCCATTGCCATCCGCCAATGCCGATCTTCCCCAATGGCGGCCCCCGGCTCACCTGGCTTTGGGGCTTGATCCTGGCCCTCTCCGCCATCAAGGCCGCCAGCAACCTCTGGCTACCAGCCAGCTCCCATCTGCACCAGCCCCTATGCAGGTTGATGCCCGGCCTGCCTAGTTGTCTGGATAGCTGAGTCGATCACGGTTGTGGGGTTCACCCCGAGGAGGCAGCCATGCTCCGGGAGTAGGCAGCCGGGGTTCAAGAAGCGCTCGTCTTGGCAGAGGGGGCAGCTCAAGGTGCTGGTGGCCAACGCCACCGAGGGCTGCCTTGGGGCCCAGAGGCGCTGGGGGCTGGCGCCTAAGCCAGCGGCATCGGTGCCAAAAATCGCCACGGTGTGGCAGCCGGCTGCAGCGGCCAGATGCAGGGGCCCGGAATCCACGCAGATCGCCAGTTCACACCCCCGAAACGCCCCCACCAATTCCGTCAGGCTGAGCTTGCCGCGCAGGTCTTGCACCCCCGCCTGCACCAGGGCCTTCTCAATCACCAAGCCTTTGCTGTCGCCGGGGTGCCCGCTCCCCTGAAGGGTGTCCGATGGCGCTGCTCCCACCAGTCCCACGTTAGATGGCTGGATGCCCAGCCTGTGTTCGATCAGGCCGAGAAGCTCCAGCCAATGGTCCAGGGGCCACAGCTTGGCCTCCCGCTCGCCGTTGACGGCGATCAGGACGGCCGGAATCGCGATTTCTGGTTCGCGCCAGGGCAGCTCCACCCGTTCCGCATCGTCCGCCGCGAGCCAACACACCCGGCAGTGCAATTCCCTGATGCTGCCGCTCTTGAGCCAGCCTGCATAGCGTTCGAGCAGATCCGGTTGAGCCCAGCCTGGATCGAGCGCCAGCTGTTGGAGGGGGTGTTCACCGGTCTCTACCCCCAAGGCCTGGCCAACCACGTAGCGGGGGGCCATCCGGCTCGCTAATTCAGCGCTGGCGGGGTTGTGGGCATCGGCGTTGATCAGCAGATCGATCCCAACAGGCCAGTTGGTGACCTCTGGAAAGTTGGTGTCGGGGTCCAGGCGGTGATCAATCCAGGGGCAGGCCTGCTCGAGATCGGCGGTGCGTTCGCTGCCCCGATACCAGAGCTCACAGGTTGAATTGTTGAGCTTGAGGGCCCGAAGCAGGGGGGTGAGAACCACAAAATTGCCCAGTTTTGGGGTTCCCAAAACCACGATCTTGGCGTTGGCTCCCAGGGGTTGGCCGGCGAAGCGCTCCATGGCGGCGGCTCTCAGCCCGCTGGGTTGGGATTGATTAGTAGTATTCAAGTCCATGGCCCTCTTCACCCTGTGCTGCGGTGCCGCCGGCACTGGGATTGAGGTCGCGGCGGCCAATTGGCAGAACCTCGCCCTCGACCAGCTGATCGTGGGCGAAACCACCCTCGCCCCGCTCAGCTGTCGTCAGCTGATCGCTGAGATTGCCACCACCTTGGAGGACCAGCCCTGCCTCGGGCCCCTCTTGGCGGAAGCGGCGTCCTACAGCCAGGCGTCATGGTTGCTGCTGGTGCCCCCGGATGCCTGCCTGACCCCGGGGGCCATCCATAACCTGGAACAGCTGTGTCGCCCTGGCCGGCCCAGGCAACTGGTGATCGGCCGCAGCTGGCGCTTGCCTGCTCCGGCCCTGGCGGATCCTTCTCTCTGCCTCGATCCCAAGCGCTTCGATGCCAGCATCGCCGCCGCCGGCCACCTGGATGCTCCCGCCCATCCCAGTTGGGTGCTGCTGCCTGCGGGCTGTTTCAGCCATGCCCCCCCCTCGCTGGCCTGTACCCCGGAGGCGGCCATCCCTTGGTTGGTGCAGCAGGCCCGCTGGCTGGGCTGGCCGGTGCTGGAGGCGAGTTCGGCGATTCCGGTGGTGCGCCCTCGCCAATTCCAGACCCGCGAATCCCAGGCCCGCGATCCCCATGGCGGCCCCGCCGGGGTCCCGCTCTGCACGGGGGTTGTGCTCCCCTATGCCGCCGATGCGCCCAAACTCAGCCTGCTGCTGGCCGCCCCGGAGGATCAGCTGGAGCACTTGCAGGCGGTCTTGTGCCCGGCGCCATCGCTGCCCTGGGAGGTGATTGCCAGGCCCGATTGGACAGGCCAAGGCCCTGGCAGCTTGGCCGCCGCCTGGAACAGCGCCCTGGCCGAGGCCCGCGGCGAACTGGTTTGGCCCCTGGCGGCTGTCTTACCGCCCTTGGCCCTGATTCCCGTTGTGCTGCGTTGTTTTGATGCCCCCTGGGTAGATCTGGTGCAATTGGCCAGCAGGCTCGGCGATCAGCATTGGCCCGCCACCGACCCAAGCCGGGTGGCACCGGGCTGCCTCGTGGCCCAACGAACCTGGATCGAGCGCCTGGGGGGATTTGATGAAGACCTCCCCCCCTACCGGATTCTTCAGCAGTTCCGGCAACGGGCCCAGGCCAGGGGGGCCAGCCTGCGCCATCTGCCCCTCGAAGCCATGAGCCCAAGCGCTTGAGGACAGAGCCTTGCCCTCAGGCCCAGAAACCGTTGCCCCCAATCGGAGCGGCCTGACGCAGCCACCGCCAGGCCCGGACCCGTTCCTCTGAGGCATCGAGGAGAAGGGCATCCCGCTCTTCCAACAGGTTGAGTAGTTGCTCGCGGTGGCCCTGCAGCGGCAGCTGGGCCAGCACGGCCATGATCGAGCGCAGCAGGGGCGCTGCATACCCCTTGCGGATCAACAGCTGGCAAATCGCCACCCAGCCGCCGCCTTGGGACGCTTCCTCCTCGCTTTGCTCAAACACCAGCTGCTGCAGTTGCCCCTCCAGCCATTGCAGCGCGGTCAAGGGGGAGGTCCAGAGGCTCAAGGCCAGCAGGCCATCGCCAGCGGCAGTGTCCTGCTGACCGAGGGCTTTGAGGGCATCCATCCGAAGCCCCAGAATCAAGGCTTGCTGGGCCGGCTTTAAACCGGTCATGGCAAGCAGCGTGAAGCTGTCGTCCACGAGTTCCTGCCACCGTGCCTCGCTGTGCAGTTCGAGCAATGCCAGAAACTGTTGATCAGGCGATGGAACGGGTGTTGTGACGGTCAAAGGTGTTGCACAGATGTTGGTGGCGGAGCCCACTGACGGGGAAGCTGCCTTCAAGTTGGCGCAACTGTTTCGCTATGGCCAGCAACGGCAAGGGTTCCGCATGCGTTTGTGGATGCCTCCAGCCACATCCTTACGCACCGAAAGCCCCTGGTTTCGCCTCGCTAAACCGGGGGTGTTGCAAACCCAGCTCCATCCGGCCCCTGCGCTGCTGTTGCTAAGTGATGCAGCCGATTGGCGGGCCGCCCAGGCCTTCTATGGCGACCGGCCTGATCTGCCCAAGATCCATCTCTTGCACCGGGCTGATCTGCGTCAGTGGGGCCATGGTGCCTTGACGCAACCTGCCCTACGGGTGGCCCTGGGCGAAGCTGTGGCCCAGGCTCTCAAGGGCAATCCGGAGATTCGCGAGCCCATCCAGCTGATGCCCCTGGGCATGGATCCGGAGGATCTCCCGCTAGCCCCCGTGGTGAAGGCCGGTTGTTTGGTGTTGGCCCGTGATCAACCAGCCCTTGGCTTGGCGCTGCACCAGGCCCTGCAGGCCCAAGGGATACCCACCATGTGTGAATTGAGCCCCTGGCCCTTGCTTCAGTGGCAGCGGGCCTTGGCCGCAGCTGAGGTGGTGGTGGTGCTTTCCTCTGTCCAGGCACCTGGCTTGGACTTGCGCCGCCTGGCGGCCATGGCCCTCGGGACCGTGGTGGTGATGGATGAGCCCCGTTTTGATGACGGCCTCTGCCGGGATGGCGAGAATGCCCTCATCCGCCTGGCGGATGGCCAGGAGCTCGCCAAGGCTGTTCGACAGGTTCAGGATGATCCGGGCTTGCGGAGACGCTTAATCGCGGGGGGACGATCGACCCTGCTGCGCTACCGCACAGCCCGCGAACGTCTTTGCTTCAATGACTTGATCGACTCCCTGGCTGACCA
>CAMAPJ010000064.1 GCA_945860085.1 Synechococcus sp. UW140
TGGCCCGAGCTCGATAAGGCGGTGTTGCGCAGTTTTGCCCGCGCCATTCCGGCCGCCGATGCCACGCCCCGGCCGATCGGTTGGTATTTCACCCAGGGCAAGGGCCGGGTCGAGGCGGCCCGCAAGGTTGCTGGTGCCACCCCCCACGACCTCGGCGCCCCAAATGAGCGGCCCTTTGAGGCCACCAACTACACCGCCTACCAGGATTGCAACCTCTGGAAAGATCTGGCCAGCGATTTTGTCTTGCAGGTGTGGCGCACCTTCAAGCTGGCCCCCAATGGCGAAGACCTGCGCTTTTTGGCCGATTGCTGGCCTGCCGCCGTGCAGGCCCTCCACTACCTCAAGGCCTTCGACACCAACAACGACGGCCTGCCCGATAACGGCGGCGCCCCCGACCAAACCTTCGACGACTGGCCGCTGCAGGGAGTAAGCGCCTATTGCGGCGCCCTCTGGATCGCGGCCCTAGAGGCGGCCCTGGCCATGGCCCAGCGCCTGCAACTCGACCTGGGCCTCGATACCTCCGGCGACCAGCGCACCTTCGGCAGCTGGCTGGAGCAATCGAGGTCCAACTTTGATCGGCTGCTCTGGAACGGCGAGTTCTACAAGATCGATGCCGAGAGCGGCACGCCGGTGGTGATGGCGGACCAACTCTGCGGCGATTTCTATGCCCGCCTGCTGGGCCTGCCCAGCGTCGTGGCCGATGAGCGGGCCCAATCGGCCCTGCGGGCGGTGAAGGAGGCCTGCTTTGAGGGCTTCCAGGGCGGCAAGCTCGGCGTGGCCAATGGCCTGCGCCGCGATGGCACACCGCTTGATCCCAACGGCACCCACCCCCTGGAGGTGTGGACCGGCATCAACTTCGGCCTGGCCGCCTACTACCGCTTGATGGAGCAGGGCGACACGGCCCTAGCGATTTGCGGCGCGGTGGTCGAGCAGGTGTACAGCGGCGGCCTCCAGTTCCGCACCCCCGAAGCGATCACGGGCGTTAACACCTTCCGGGCCTGCCATTACCTGCGGGCCATGGCGATCTGGGCCCTCTGGGCCACCCACACCCAGTGGCAGGTGATCCCTGGCGCTGAGCGGGGGGCGGCTTGAGAATGCTCCGCCTGTCAAGAAGCGCAGGGCTGGGTGGGGCCACCAACCCCCTGATCCAAGGCCCATGGAGCCTGCTCATGGGCTTGATCCTCACCCTCGCCATCCAGCTGCTGGCCGGGGCGCCTGCCCAGGCCCAAATCCACGGCCATGGCGATGAAAACGGCGGGCAGGTGGTGCGCAGCCTCGACAGCCTGCGCGATCTTGACGACCAAAGCTGGCAACTGGTGGCCTACCGCGAGGGGCCGCCCGGGGGGCCCTTGCGCCTACGCATCGTCAGTTTTCCGGGGCGGGTGCGGCTCGACCACCCCATCCCCCTGGAGGTGAGCTCCGGCCGCAGCCATTGGGATCTGGCCGATATCACCACGGCGAACCCCAAGCTGGCCCGCGATGGCCGCGATGCCGCTGCCGAATTTGACCTGGGCCCGCTGCTGGCTGACCTGCAGCAAAACCGACCGCTGCGGCTGCGCTTGCCTGGCGTGTTTGTCGAATTGCCGGTGCCCCCCTACGTGGTGGCGGAATGGCGCAGCCTGCCCGCTTGGGTCGAGGCGGCCGGTGGGGCCGAGGCCGCTTGAGCCCAGTTGCCCCAATGGAGCCCACGGCTGAGCAGGCCGCCCGCTGGCGCCCCTGGATGCGGCGGGCCCTGCAGTTAGCGGCCCTGGGCCAGGGCCGCACCAGCCCCAACCCGATGGTGGGTTGTGTGGTGCTCGATTCCAGTGGCCAGCTGGTGGGCGAAGGCTTCCATGCCCAAGCCGGCCACCCCCACGCCGAAGTGGGCGCCCTGGGCCAGGCGGGCGCGCGGGCCGAAGGCGGCACGGCGATCGTGACCCTGGAGCCCTGCTGCCACCAGGGCCGCACCCCCCCCTGCAGCCAGGCCCTGCTGGCCGCCGGCGTGGGCCGGGTCGTGGTGGCGATGGTGGATCCCGATCCTCGGGTGGCCGGCCAGGGCCTAGCCCAATTGCAGGACGCTGGCGTTGAGGTGCTTGCCGGGATCTGTGGCCAGGAAGCTAGGCACTTGAACCGGGCCTTTATCCACCGGGTCAGCACCGGCAGGCCCCTGGGCCTTTTGAAATGGGCCATGAGCCTCGATGGCCGCACGGCCCTGCCCAATGGCTCCAGCCAGTGGATTAGCGGCCCCGAGGCCCGCACCTGGGTCCACCGCCTGCGCGGCCAAGTCGATGCGGTGATCGTGGGCGGCGGCACCCTGCGCGCCGACGACCCCCTGCTCACCAGCCGGGGCCTGGGCCCCCGGGAGCCCCTGCGGGTGGTGCTGTCGCAAACCCTGGATCTGCCCCCACAACGAAAGCTTTGGGACCAGAGCCTGGCGCAAACCTTGGTGGTCCATGGCCCAGATGCCAGCGCCCAGGGGCGCCAGCAGCTTGATCAACTGGGGGTGGAGCGGCTCGAACTGGATCCCTGCACTCCCGTGACCGTGCTGGAAGCCCTGGCCCAGCGGGGTTGCAATCAGGTGTTGTGGGAATGTGGCCCCGCCTTGGCGGCAGAGGCCCTGGGGCAGGGCTGCGTGCAGCAGCTGGCGGCGGTGATTGCGCCGAAGCTTTTAGGGGGTGTGGCGGCGCGGACGCCCTTGGGGGATTTGGGGCTGGTGGATGTTAATGAGGCGCAGCAGTGGGGCCTGCAGGGAGTGGAGCGGTTGGGGGCGGATTGGCTGTGGCAATTGAACAACAGCCCTAGGGCGATTCAGTCTTAGTTGTCCTTGTCCCCGGCGTGATAGCTACTACGCACCAACGGACCACTGCGCACCTGCTTGAATCCCAACTCTGAGGCTATGGAGCCCAGCTCCTCAAATTCTGTGGGGCTCCAATAGCGGGCCACAGGGATATGGGCTAGGGACGGCCGTAGGTATTGCCCGAGGGTGAGTCGTTGACAACCAACACCGCGCAAATCGGCCAGGGCCTCCACCACTTCCTCCCTGGTTTCGCCCAGCCCCAGCATCAGGCCCGATTTGGTGGGGATCGGGGGCGCCAGCTCCCGGGCAGCCGCCAGTAGGGCCAAGGAGCGCTGGTAGGTGGCGCCGCGGCGCACCTCGCCCTGGAGCCGCTTCACCGTTTCGAGATTGTGGTTGAAGCAGACCGGTTCGGCCGCCAGCACGGTCGCCAGCCGTTGCCGTTGGGCCAAGGTGCCGCCCACTTCGTCGCGCTGACCGCCCCAGAAGTCTGGGGTGAGCACCTCGATGGCGATCAGGGGATTGCGCTGGCGGATGGCCACGATGGTGCTCGTGAACAGGCCAGCGCCGTGGTCGAGCAGGTCGTCGCGGGCCACGGCCGTGAGCACCACATAGCGCAGGCCCAGGCTGATCACCGCTTCGGCCACCCGTTCGGCTTCGGCGCCATCCACGGGGCTTGGTGCCTCTCCTTTGTCCACCTGGCAAAAGGCGCAGCTGCGGGTGCAGATCGGGCCGCCCAGCAGGAAGGTGGCGGTGCCGCTGGCATAACACTCGCCCCGGTTAGGACAGCGGCCCTCCTCGCAGATCGTGTGCAGCCGTTGCTGCTTCACCACCGCTTGCACCCGTTCCAGATCGCTGGCAGTGCCAATCGGCATCCGCAGCCAGGCCGGCAGGCGCTGGGCCGGGGCGATGGCGCTATAGCGGCTGGGGCGGCGGACCATGGCTGGGCGGCAAGCGGTGTCCTGGTGTCTGGGGCGGCGGTCTAGGTGGGCTGATCTAGTCCATGCGGCGGCGGCCCTCTAGGGCCCTAGCCAGGGTCACCTCATCGGCGTATTCCAGTTCGCTGCCCACGGGCAGGCCGTAGGCGATGCGGCTCACCTGGGTAAAGGGCTTCAGCAGCCGGGCCAAATAGAGGCTGGTGGTGTCACCTTCGACGCTGGGGGTGAGGGCCAGGATCACTTCGCTGATCTGTTCGCGATCGACCCGGGCCACCAACGGCTGGATGTGCAGCAACTCCGGTCCCACCCCATCCATCGGCGAGATCAGCCCTCCCAACACGTGGTATTGACCCTTGTATTCGCGGGTGCGCTCCAGGGCCAGCAGGTCGCGGGAATCGGCCACGACGCAGAGCAGGCCGGTGTGGCGCTCCTGGTTGCGGCAGATCTCACAGAGGGGTTCGGCTGAGAGATGGAAGCAGCTCTGGCACTGGCCCACCTGGCTGCGGGCGGCCAGCAGGGCATCCGCAAAACTGTGGATCTGCTCCTCCGGCTGACGCAGCAGGTGCAAGGCCAGCCTCTGGGCGGTGCGGGGTCCAATGCCTGGCAGCCGCTCGAACTGGTCAATCAACCGGGCCAGGGGGCGCGTGAAGCCGCTCAGTGAGATCTCGCAAGTGCTTGAAATCTAAGAGCGTCCGGATCGTCCGTTAGGGCGGCCCGGGTTGGACAATGCTCCCATCCCGATCTTTTCCCCCATGGCCAGCCTTCGCACCGTGGTGCCACGTTTGCTGGCAGCTCTGTTGGCCGTGGTGCTGGTGGGCTGCAGTGCCGCCGCCGCCGGACTCAATTCCTTTCAGAGCCCCGATGGGCGCTACGCCTTCCTCTATCCCACCGGCTGGACGCGGGTGCAGGTCAGCGAGGGGCCCCAGGTGGTGTTTCACGACCTGATCAACAGCGATGAAACCCTCAGCCTGGTGATCTCCGATGTCAATGCCACCAATGACCTGGAGAACCTCGGCAGCGCTGTGGCAGTGGGGGAGCGTCTGCGTCGGGTTGTGATTGCCCCTGAGGGCAGCGGCCGTGAGGCCACCTTGGTGGAGGCGGTGGAGCGCCAGGACGGCAGCCACACTTTTTATGACCTGGAATACGCCGTTCACCTCAACGACCGCGATCGCCACGAGCTGGCCACGGTGGTGATTGATCGCGGTCGCCTCTACACCTTGGCCGCCAGCACCAATGAGGTGCGCTGGCCCCGGGTCAAGACCCTCTTCCACCAGGTGATCACCTCCTTCACCCTGCAGATCTGAGGGGGCGCTTGCCATGGTGTTGGTGATCGGTGCCGGGCTGGCTGGCAGCCTGGCTTCCCTGGCCTTGCGGGAGCGGGGCCTGCCGGTGAGCCTGCTCAGCGAGAGCCAGGCTGCTCCCCCAGCAACTCCCTCAGCTACAGCCTCAGCAACTCCCTCAGCTACAGCCTTGAGCTACGGCGGCGTGCCCTGGTGGGCGGCGCCAGCGATGGCCAGGGCGCCTGAGCTCTGGCAGGCGCTGGAGCGGCGCCATGGTTCCCTCGGCTGGCAGTCCTGCCGGCTCACCCTCCATGCCGGCTTGGCTAGCCCCCCGGGGGCGCTCGGCTTCCCAGGCCCAGAGCAGGGCCTCTCTGGCGCAACCGATTCGGCGTGGTCTCTTGCTGGTCCCGGTGCCCCTGGGGCTGCGGAGCTCAGCCCGAATCCCCAGGCCCTGGCGGCAGCCCGCACGGGCCTCAAGGCCCTGTTGGCGGCGTCGGGGCTGGACGCCTGGGAGCGCCAGGACGCCGCAGCCCCCGACCTGGGGCTGGAGCTGCCCTACGGACGGGTTGATGGCAGGGTTCTGGCGGCGGTCCTGCCGGCAGCCCTGGATCGGGCCGGGGTCCAGTTCTTGCCAGGGCGGGCCCTGGCCTTGGAATGCCCGCCGGGATCGCCCTGGCAGGTGCGGCTGGCGAGCGGAGCCGGGCTGGAGGCCGAGACCGTTCTGCTGGCGGCGGGGGCAGGGAGCGCCCGGCTCTGGCCGCCCCTGGCGGCGGAGCTGGCCACCAGCTGGGCGGGGGTGCTGGCCTTAGGGGGTGACGCCATTGCCGCCGCCGATTTTCCCCCGGGCGCGAGCGCTGGCATCGTCATGCCCCTGCTGGGCCAGCGTCAGGCCCTGGAGCAGCAGACCCCCACTAGGGGCGAGAGCCGGGCGGTGGTTGATGCGGGACTGGCTCCCTGGGGATCTGGCTGGTTGCTGGGCCAGATCAGCCTGATCAATCCCCGGGGCCAGTGCGATCCCGAGCCCGATCCAGCCTGGATGGAGGCTCGCTTGCGTTCCGGCCTGGCCCGGGTCTGGCCCCAGCTGGCCTACCTGCCTGCCCGCTATCACCAGATGCCCGTGAGTTTCACGGCCTCGGGGGCCCCGATGGTGGGTCCGGTTGCGGCGGCCCCCGGGCTCTGGATCTGCGCCGGTGTGGGCGCTCCGTTTGCGGCCCTGCCGCCCCTGGTTGAGACCTTGGCCGAGCAGTTGGCGGCGCCGGCGTAACGACTCCCCCTTGCCCCAGTCGCGCTTGTTTTGCGACAGAGGTCCCTGCAGATGGCGCCAAGGACCGCTTGAGCCGACCATGGGGTGGTGATTCCCCTGCATCTCACCCCCGACCTGGAAGCCCTGCTGCGCATGGGGCTGGCGGTGTTGTGCGGCCTGGCGATGGGCTTCAATCGCTCCCATCCCTCCTCGGGGCCCCAGCCCAATCGCCTGCGGGTGCATGTGTTGGTGGGGCTCAGCGCCTGCCTGATGGTGCTGGCGGCGGGGTCCGATCTGGACGCTCGCAGCCGTGCGATCCAGGGGGTGGCCACGGGCGTCGGCTTCCTCGGGGCTGGCGAAATCCTGGTGGATCGGGGCAGTAAGAAGGGTCGCAGCCCCCAGGTCCATGGCCTTACCAGCGCCGCCTCGATCTGGTTCACCGCGGCCCTAGGGGTGACCGTGGCCGCCTCGACGCCGGTGCTGGCGGTGGTGGCCCTGTTCCTGGCCCTGATCACCCTCTCCCGCCACGAACCGAACAGTTGGGAGCCCGGCAATCCCGCGGGGTCCACACCAGCCGAGCTTGACGACCCCCACCAGGACCCCAAAAACCATGGTTGATCCCAGCCCAATTGGGCCAAGTCCCGCCGCTGCGCCGCCGCAGAGCCTCTGGGCGCTAAAGCCCTGGTGGTGCCAGCCCTGGTCGATCCTGCTCACCGGGATCGCCGCGATCGCCGGCAGCTGGTTGCTGCTGGGCCGGCTCTGGATCACCATCCCCTGCGCGGCCCTGGTGCTGCTGTGGTGGTGGTTGTTTCTGGTGTTGGTGCCAGCCGCCTATCGCTCTGAGGCCAGCGTCGCGACCGGCCAGCAACGGTTGCCTTGAGCGCTGTTTCGCTATGTGTGTTTAATCAAGGCCGTCGTAGTGAGTCGATCTGCCTGGTCGTAATAAACCCGGAAAATATTTAGAATAAAAAGCGATAGCGGCTGTTGGTGTTGGTATCGCTGGAGGCGCTTGGTGGCGCTGGCCATGTCACATCCCAGTAACTGATGCCGTTGCGATAGTTGGGCACCCCGGGTAACTGTTCGATCTCCAAGTGGGTTCCGGCCATGGCCGTGATCAGGCCACCGATTTCCATCGGTCCCAGGTCGGTTTTGAGATCCTTGCCTGCTAGCCCCATTAGGCTCGGCAGCCGCACGATTGTTTCTGGCCGGGTGAGTTGGTTGAACAGGGCCTGGACCGCCAGTTTCTGCCGCTCCAGCCGGCCAATGTCGCCCTTTTCGTCATGGCGGAAACGCAGAAAGCCTTCCAGGTCTTTGCCCTTGAGGGTCTGGGGTCCTGGCTGCAGATCGATGAACAGCTTCTGGCTGTAGTCGTTGTAAAGCATGCGCTTCGGCACGGTCACCTCCAGGCCGCCGAGGGCATCGCCGAGGCGGCGCACCAAGGCCAGGTCCACAAGGATGTGGTGGCTGATCGGCCGGCCTAGATGGCTAGCCAGTTCCGCCTTGACGGCCTTGGGGCCGCCGAGGCTATAGAGGGCATTGATCTTGAGCGGCCCGTAGCTGGGCGATTCGATGTAGGTGTCCCGCGGCACCTGGGTAATCCTGGTCACCCCATCCTTAATGCGTACCGTGGCCATCACATCGGTGTTGGTGCCCATGTCGGTGCCCATCACCAGCAGGTCCTGGTCGCCAGCGCCGATCCAGGCGCTGAAGGGGTTAATGAATGGATGGCCCTGCTTAAAGACATCCGTCTTGAGCAGGTCGCTCAGGGGCCCTGCCAGCGCCAATCCGCCGCAGAGGCCAAGACCGATCGCCAGCAGCACCGGCAGGCGTTGGTCCCGGCGCCTGGGCTGGGGCAAGGAATGCTTCATACGTCCTGAAAGCCTGCGGGGAACTTATGGCAATTCGCTGGACCACCGGCCCCTGTCGCCGGCAAGACAGGTCAGTTTGTCGGTTGACCAGTTCGGTCCCCTGGGCTGGGACGCCTAAGGGCGGCTGGCAGCGAGGGCCTGCAATCCCAGGCGGATATGGGCTCCCAGGGCCATCAGCTGCTGGGGATTGCGGTGCTGCTCAAGGGCTACCCCCTGGCGGCTGAACTGCTGCAACAGTTTCTGGCCTAGCTGCTCGTAGGCCCCCAGCAGCTGCTCCAACGCGGCGAGCTCTGCGCCCGAGGACTGGGGTTTGCCCGGCTCCTGGCGCCCCTGGCTTTGGCTCTGGCCAGCGCCTTGGGCCGGGCTGCTAGAAGCCGGATCGCTGGAGGCCTCAATGGGGCCTGAGCTGCGTCCGGCTTCGATTGCGCTCTGGCGCAGGGCCGCCAGCTGGCGAAAGCTGATCGCCTCCGGTACAGCCATTCCGGCTGCAGCCGGGGCTTCCGGGGCATGGGTTGTAGGGGTATCTCCCTGCTGGGGCTGGGGGTTCAGCTCGGCGCCGTAGCCGGGCTCAGGGCGGACATTGGGGCCATCCATGGGCAACAGGGGAATCGGGAAGTCCTTAGAGCCTATGGAGATCCTTTCGGACTTCCAAGGGGCCTCCGGGGGGGATTTCCCGGTCCACTCCGGTTCGGTTCGATGTTGTTGGCGGGGGCCGATCCGGGCAAGGGGGCCTAGGACAACGCTCCAGCCTTGGCTGCCCCTAGAGCCCGAGGGCTTCGCCCGGCCGTAGGCCGGCTTGGACGCGCCAGAGGTTGGCGTAGGCACCATCGGCCTGGATCAGCTGATCGTGGTGGCCGGCTTCAACGATGCGGCCGTGGTCCATCACGACGATGCGATCGGCGTGGCGCACCGTGCTGAGCCGATGGGCGATCACCAAGGTGGTGCGCTGGGCGGTGATCTGGTCAAGGGAGCGCTGGATCGCCGCTTCGGTGTCGTTGTCAACGGCAGCTGTGGCCTCATCGAGGATCAACACCGGCGGATTTTTGAGAATCGCCCGGGCTAGGGCGATGCGCTGGCGCTGGCCGCCGGAGAGGCGCTGGCCCCGTTCGCCCACCACGGTGTCGTAGCCGTGGGGGAGGGCCTCGATGAAGGGGGCCGCTTCGGCCTGCTGGGCGGCCTGCTCGATGGCGCCGCGGCTGGCGGCAAAGCTGCCGTAGGCGATATTTTCGGCCACGGTGCCGTGGAACAGAAAGACCTCCTGGCTGACCAGGCCGATCGCCCGGCGCAGGTCATCGAGGCGCAGCTCCTCGATTGGGATGCCATCGAGCAGGATCTCGCCCCCTTGAATCGCGTAAAGCCGCAGCAGAAGTTTGACGATCGTACTTTTGCCCGACCCCGTGGCACCGACGATGCCGAAGGTGCTGCCGGCGGGAATGCGCAGATCCAGCCCTTGAAGCAGGGGTTCCCTGTCCTGGTAGGCGAAGGTCACCTGGCGGAACTCCAGTTCGCCGGCCACCCGGGCCAGGGGGAGGGGGCGATCGCCGCTGGGGATGGCGATCGGGGTTTCAAGCAGATCCAGCACCCGCTGGGTTGAGGCCATGGCGCGCTGATAGTCGTCGAGGGTGCGGCCCAGGGTGGTGAGCGGCCAGAGCAGTCGCTGGGTGATGAACACCAGGAAGCTGTAACTGCCTACGGCAATGGCACCTTTCCAGGCCTGCAGGCCGCCGATCACCAGGATCGCCAGGAAGGCAAACAGGATCGCGAAACGGATCAGGGGGATGAAGGCGGCCGAGAGGCGGATGGCGCGACGGTTGCTAGCCCGATAGGCCTGGCTGTCGCGGCTGAGCCGCTGCTTTTCCCAGGCTTCGGCCGCGTAGCTCTTGATCGTCAGCATGCCGCCCAGGTTGTTGGCCAGGCGGCTGTTGATGTCGCCGGCCCGTTCGCGCACCTCCCGGTAGCGAGGGCTGAGCCGTTTCTGGAAGACCAGCGAACCCCAGAGGATCACCGGGATCGGCAAAAAGGCGACCCCGGCCACCTGGGGCGACAGCCAAACCATGGCCGCGCCCACCGCCAGCACGGTGGTGATGAGCTGGAGTAGGTCGTTGGCACCGCTATTGAGGAAGCGCTCTAGCTGGTTGATGTCGTCATTGAGCACGGCCATCAGACGGCCGGAACTGCCAGCCTCGAAATAGGCCATCTCCAGGTGTTGGAGGTGGTCGTAGGCCTCAATCCTCAGCTCGTGCTGCACGGTCTGGGCCAGGTTGCGCCAGAGCAGCTCGTAGAGGTATTCGAACAGGGATTCGGCGCTCCAGATCACAAACGAGAGCGCCGCCAGCACCCCCAGCTGGCCCGGCACCGAGCTGACGCCAAAGGCTGCCAGCCAGGAGTGTTGCTGTTGCACCACCACATCCACCGCCAGGCCGATCAACACCGGCGGCGCCAGGTCGAACAGCTTGTTCAGCACCGAGCAGCTCACCGCCAGCAGCACCTGGCGCCGGTGCGGGTCCAGGGCGCCGATTAGCCGGGCCAGGGGCGGCCGGGAGGCTGATGCACCCTGGCCTAAAAGTCCCTGCCCAGAGCCGAGCTGAGCAGCTGAAACGGGGAAGGGGGTGAGGGAGACCATGGCAGGCAGGGCCCAGGGGACGGATTAAGGAGCAAACGGTTCAGAAGCGACTGAGCACTCCTGCGGTGCTGCCGCGGCGCCACGGCGTGAGGGGATCCCAGATGAATGGGGCCAGACCAACAAAAAAACCTGGCAACCTCTAAAGCGGAGGCACCAGGGAAAGGGGGACTGGATTGAGCCAACTAGGCAAAGGTAGGGAAGGGACCTGACGAACAGGTCCCGTTCCGATCTCACCAGCGGTTGCCGCCACCGCCGCCATAGCCACCACCGCCGCCATCGTCGCTGCGACCACCGCCAGCTCCGTAGCCACCCTGGCCCGCGCCCGCGCCACCGCCGCCGCCGCCGTAGCCGCCGCCGCGACCGCCGCCGCCGCCGCCACCACCGCCGTAGCCGCCGCGGCCACCACCACCACCACCACCGCCTTCACGGGGGGTTGCCTTATTGACACGGATCATGCGACCCATCCACTCCACATCCTGGAGATCGTCGATGGCTTTTTGCTCATCGGCGTCGTTGCTCATTTCGACAAAAGCAAAGCCGCGTTTACGGCCGGTTTCCCGGTCGAGGGGCAGGCTGCATTGTTTGACTTCGCCGTACTGGCCGAAGAGATCGAGCAGATCCTCCTGTTCGGCTTGGAACGAGAGGTTGCCTACGTAAATGGTCATTCCTTTAGCGGAACCTGGAACTGATTCGAGAATGCTGCGGTTCCGTTGGGAGCCAGAAAGCTTTGAATCGGGTCAACCCTACAGGGTCGTCTCACCGGGGGCCCCAGTCCCCCAGGGCTTTGATGGAGATCTGTAAAGCGGATCCAAAGGGAACCGGAAGAAGCGGGGCCGACCCCTTGGGATCGATCATTGTCAGCGAATCCTCACCCGTTACAGGTTTCTGCTGATGACGGCACCCGTTCCCTGGAGCCTCGCCTGGGGCGACAACGGCGACCTCGCCCCCCAGGACCAACTTGACCTACTCCAGTGCCTAGTGGCTTGCGAAAGCGCCAGCGTGCAACATGGCTTGATCATGGCCGTCGAGCGATTGGCCGTGGAGCATTACAGCCTGCTTGCTTCCGTAGACGTCTCGACCCTCTGCTCTTGAACCCTGCCCTGACGGTCAGGGACTCACCACGGCCCGGGTGGGTCTAGCCCCAGGCGGGATCGCTGTTGCATGCATTCGCCAAGCCCAAAAGCCCATAAAAAAGACCCCCGGGACCAACCTGTCCCTGGGGTTTGGCTGTTCTCGGGGGAGGTTGTTGCTTGAAGTGGCTGATCCCGGGGAACTGGAGTACGTAACTCAGGATCCTTGATCCAGACTCTTTTGTGATCGAGCTCTTCTTGTGTTCCAGAGCCTCTTGTCTTCCGAATCCTCTTGCGTTCAAGACCCCCTTGAACGAGGGCCCCTGGAACAAGAGGGTCTGGGCTCAGGCTGGGCCCTAGGGCTGGTGACTGGCCAGCCCTAGGGCTTCAGTCCTGATGGCGGCTGATCTGCAGCTCCTTATTCATGACGCGCAGGCGTTTGAGTGAACTGAACACCTCCTCGGGCATCCCCTTGGGTAGGTCGATCGTGCTATGGCCATCAAAGATCTGGATCCGGCCGATGCTGCGGCCACCCAGGCCTGCCTCATTGGCGATGGCGCCGACAATGTTGCCGGGCTTGACCCGATCCCTCCAGCCCACTTCGATGCGGAAGCGTTCCATGTTCTCTTCCGGCTGGCTGTCTTCGGAGCGGAAGCCGCCCCGGGCTGGGGCGCCGCCGGCCTGACCTAGGCGGCTCCGGGGTTCGCCACCCCGATCGCGGCGATCGCCGCCTCGCTCGTAGCCCCCGCCGCCCCGGTCATTACCCCGGTCGTTGCGGCCCATGGAGGCTTGCTGGCGCATCCAGTTTTCGTCGCCATGAACGAGCAAGGGCGCCTCGCCGACAGCCAGCCTCAGGGCTGCTAGGGCGAGCTGATCGGGGGTGGCCTCCTGTTCCTGGCCCACCCGCTGCAAGATTTCGGCCAGCAGCGCCAGCTCTTCGCGGCGGTTGTCCTCGGCGGGATTAAGGGCTGCTGTGAGTTTCTGGCGTAGCAGATCGAGGCGGTGCTGGTTGATGGTGGCGTTGCTGGGCACCTCCATCGGCTCGATCGGCCGGGCTACGGCCCGTTCCAGTCCGCCCAGGAAGCGGCGCTCCCGCGGGGTGAGGAACAGAATCGCATCGCCTGTGCGTCCGGCCCGACCGGTGCGGCCGATCCGGTGGACGTAGGCCTCCGAGTCAAACGGGATGTCGTAGTTCACCACCAAGGTGATCCGGTCGACATCGAGGCCGCGGGCGGCCACATCAGTGGCCACGAGCACATTCACATGGCCGCTCTTGAGCCGATCGATGGTGCGTTCGCGCTGGCTTTGGGCCACGTCGCCGTTAAGCACGGCCACGTCATAGCCCTTAGCCTCCAGGGATTCGGCCACCGCCACGGTGATTGCCTTGGTGCGGGCGAAAATAATCACCCCTTCCTTGGTTTCGGCTTCCAGCACCCGGCTGAGCGCTTCCAGTTTCTGCGGCGCATTCACCGTGATGTAGCGCTGGCGGATGCGGCTGGCATCGTCGCCCTTCTGGCGGATCGTGATCTCGGCCGGATCGTTGAGATATTGGCGCGAGATGCGGCGAATTTCAGGGGGCATCGTCGCCGAGAACAGCACCACCTGGCGTTTCTCGGGCAACTGGCTGAGCACCCATTCGACGTCGTCGATGAAGCCCATCCGCAACATCTCATCGGCCTCATCGAGCACCAGGGTGCGCAAGCCGGAGAGATCGAGGGTGCCCTGGCGCATGTGGTCCATCACCCGACCAGGGGTGCCGACCACCACCTGCACGCCGCGTTTCAGCCGAGCGATCTGGTCGCGGAAATCGGCGCCGCCATAGACGGGCAGGACCCGCAGGTGGGGCATTTTGGCGGCAAAGGTGTTGAAGGCTTCAGCCACCTGGATCGCCAGTTCCCGGGTGGGGGCCAGCACCAGCACCTGGGGGGTGCGCTGGCTGGGATCAATCGCCGTCAGTAGGGGCAGGGCGAAGGCAGCCGTTTTGCCGGTACCCGTCTGGGCTTGGCCGACCAGGTCGCGGCCGAGCAGTAGCTCGGGAATGGCGGCCGTTTGAATGGGTGAGGGCTGCTGGTAGCCGATCGTCACTAGGGCCTGGAGTAGCTCCGGAGCCAAGCCAAAATGGGCAAAGCCGTTGAGGGGCTCCTCGTTGCTCTCTTCGAGCTCGGACGGCTCGCTGGAAAGTTCCTCGTTCTCGGAGCTCGCTGTTGTCAGCTCAGCGGCAGGTTCGACAGCCAGCTCGGCAGCGGCATCGGTTGCTAAGGAGATGTCTGAGGGGATTTCAAGTGCAGCCTCGGGGCCAGCGGCCCCGAGGGGGTTGGTGTCTTGATCCGTCGAGGCATCGAGTTCTGTTGAGGCATCGAGATCGGAAAGGCTGGCTGCCGATCCAGGCGCGTTGTCATCGCCAACGAGCGTTGCCGGGTCGATCGCGATCAAAGTTGCCTGGGCAGTCGCCGTTGCCTGGGCAGTCGCGCTGAGATCTACCGAGGAGCTGACGCTCTCGTACGCAGGAGTCTTGGTCAAGTGATGTGGGCCTGGAAAATCCTTGTCTCGCAGGCCGGCAGATACCCGTTGAACGTCGATCCGAAGTTTCTCAAACCTCAGACCAGATGGCCTTGGTGGCGATCCGTACTGGGTCCCAGCACGTTCAATTAACTGCCTTGCCCTAAAGCAAAGGGTGAATTTAAAGTTTACCACCCCAGCGACCCTCGTGGCCGGGTCCCCTGTTAAGGCTGCTTCGGGCTGGGGTCTGGGTTTGGGTCTAGCCGCCCGCCCGGCCGTAGTCATCGCTGAGGCGCTCGATGTCGTCCTCGCTGAGCCAGCTGCCGTGCTGCACCTCAATGATCAGCAGGTCGCTGGTCCCGGCGCTGGCCCGGTGCACGGCACCTTGGGGAATCTCCAGGCAGGTGCCGGCTTGGGCGGGGAGCTCCAGTCCGTCGCAGTGGAGGGATCCCTCGCCAGAGGCCACCACCCAATGCTCACTGCGCTGGTGGTGCCGTTGCAGGCTGATGCGGCAGCCGCTACGCACCAACAGGCGTTTCACCTGATAGCCCTCGCCGCCGCCTAGGCGCTCAAACCAGCCCCAGGGTCGCTGGACCCTGTCGAATTCGCTCCGGTCGAATGTGTGTACGTCTTGGGCGGTGTCTGGCATGAACCGTCCCGTAGGCCGTCAATACCGGCAAGACTACCAATTCTAGGCTTGGAGGAATTCAATGGATAGATCCAATCCCAGGCTCAGGCCAATGCTAGAGATCACCACAATGCCGGCAAGATGCACCGTTTATGGAGGGTTTCCAGGCTTCGGGCCGAGCGGCTGCCATTTGCCAATAAAATTATGCCTAGATTTCACAGTTCTGGTGACGCCTCGTTCGGCAAGTGAAACTCGTTTGCTTGTGCTGGAGTGGAGGTGTGTCTGACTGTTTTAGATCCATCAAGCTGGATTAGGAGAGAGCGACCAGGCTGCCTGTTGAGTTCCCATATCGGGGCGGATCGTTGTTGAAAAATGGGGTCAGAGCCTGCTGGGGCCTTGGGATCAAGGGGGTCATTTCCGCACCTTTGGGCACCTCGATGACAGGACCTGGAGTGCTCCTGGCTGTCACGTCTGCGATGCAACGGGTGAATTCCGGGCTGGAATTGGGAATGGCCTTGGGGGGAGACTATTGGAGCAGGGGCTCTGACGGGGTTGATGTGTTTCGAGTCCGTCCTTGCTTGAGCAGGGGGCTTTCAACACAGACTGCGGCAGTAGGTGCGCTGGTTGAAGTGCATCGTGGCTGCAGCAGATACGGTTTTTGGATTGCTCCTTCAACCGCTGCTTCGAGTATGGGCCCAGGTCTGGATCACAACTTGTTGGTGTTTACTTTTCGTTGGGAATGACAGGCCTGTCTGTTCAGCCCCCAGCTAGCCAGGTGGGGGCATTGGTGGTGATCAGCCAGGCCCGCTGGCGAGCCCTAGTCAGGCCCGTGTAGAGCAGGCGGGGATCCCAGTGCCGCGTCTGGGGGATCAGCAACACCACTTCTTGGTACTGGCTGCCCTGGGACTTGTGGATCGTTAGGGCTAGGGCCGGTTCTGCCGAGCCCAGCCGGGCAGGATGGAACAGGCGTCCACTCGGGCTGTCGCTGCCTGGGGCTGCCCCTGCCTGGGCTGGAAATGGTCCTGGGAAGAGCACCAACCGCTCGCCCTGGCGCTCGACCAGCACACCGATATCGCCATTGGCTAAACCCTCCTCGCCCAGGTTGCGCTGGCAGAGCACGGGCGTGCCCAGGGGCCAGTGCTGGATCGCCCGGCCGGCGGCCTCGCCCAGCAGCTGACGGTGCACCGCTTCCACGCCCCAGGCCCCCTGCCGCACCGGACTGAGCAGCACACAGGTCTCCAGTTCGGCCAGCAGCGCCGAGGCGGGATCGGCGCTGGCTACGGCACCAGACCCTCCGGCGTCGCCGAGGCGGGTTTCGGTGTCTGGGGGGATCGCGCCGGTGCTGTCTGGGGGTGGATTGCCTTCTCCAGCGGCCCAGGCGGCCCAGGTGCCCCAGTCGATCGCCTCGGCCAGCGCCCTGAGCCGTTGCTGATGGCGGCGCAGCCGCTCTAGAGCAGGGGCCGGCAGGCGGCCCGCGGGGTGGCGCTGCCAGATCAGGTTGTCCGTAGGACTC
Source organism: Synechococcus sp. UW140 (assembly GCA_945860085.1). Classification (GTDB taxonomy): domain Bacteria; phylum Cyanobacteriota; class Cyanobacteriia; order PCC-6307; family Cyanobiaceae; genus BAIKAL-G1. Next base: position 16,436 of record CAMAPJ010000064.1, read on the forward strand.
AGGCCTGCCAGGTGGGTCGCCAGGGCCCCGGCTGGGCCAGCTGGTTGCCCGGTTTCCTGCGCCGATGGCGTCGTGGCCTGTTCACCGACCTGATCCCCAGGTCGCAGCAAAGCTGGCTCTGTCCCAGGTCGCAGCAAAGCTGGCGCTGTCCCAGGTCGCAGCAAAGC
>CAMAPJ010000065.1 GCA_945860085.1 Synechococcus sp. UW140
CTTGCTGATCAGGTAGCCCAGCTGGGGCGCCAGGCGGGCGGCGAGGCGGGCCATCAGGCCGGCCAGGGCTTCGCCCAGGGCCCGACGCTCGGCGGGGCTGGAACAAGCCAGCTCCCCCCGGCTGGTGAACAGCACCGGCGTCTGGCCCCGCGCCAACACCGTTTGCAGCCGTACCAACCAGGCGTTCTCCAGGGACGGCAGCAGGCGATCGGGCAGGGGTCCAGCCAGGACCCGGGCGACCTTGGCCACCTCCAGTTCAACCCCCCCGCAGGCCGATTCGGCCAACAAGCTCTGCAGTTGGGCATCGGCCAAGGGCACATGGGAGCCCACCAGCACCAGGCCAGCCAGGGGAACCCCTGGGGGGCTGCGGCGGCGCAGGGCCGCCAGGCCTGCGGCAGAGAGGGGTTGGGGCGGCAACTCCGCCAGGGCCGTGATCAGGCTGGCGGCCGATTGGAACAGGAAGCGCCGCGGCCCTGGGGTTGGGGCGGAAGCCGCCGTGGCATCCCCCCCAGGAACCGGATCAACCGCAGGATCGCTGACCCGATCCACCGCGGCGGCAAAGGCGGCCAATTGGGCCGGCCGCTCGCCATCAACCACCACCCAGGGGTTCCCCGCCAGATCCGCCAGCCGCCCCACCAGGGCCTGGAAACCCTTGCTCTCGCTCCCCTCCCGTTCCGCCACGGCCGCCTCGAGCTCGCTGCGGTCGATGCGTTGCACGGCCTCGGCCGGGATCGCTCCTGCGGTTTTCTCCGCCACCCAGGCCGGCAGAAAACTGGTGCCGTAGGCGAAGAGCCTGTCCTGGGCGAAGGCACTGCGGTGCACCGGTTCGCCGTGGAGCAAATGCACGCCGGCCGCAGTCGTCCGGCCCCCGGACAGGAAGGCGGGCACCAAAAAACTGGCGGCGAAGGGCCCTAATTCGGCACTGATCACCTCGCTCTCCAGGGGGAAATGGCCCCGCAGGGTCGAATCGCCACGACTCACCACCAGCCAGCGGTCGATCGTGCCGGCGGCCCAGGCCTCGGCCAGCAGGGGTTGGAGCGTGCGGCAGAGGGTCGTCAGCCGGGCGCGGGCCTGCCCGGGCGCCAGGTCGCGGGTATTGACCAGCAGGAACAGCAAGGGCGACGGATCGGCCAGGCCCTGGCGCAGGCTGGCGGCGTCCCAGCGCAGCAGCAAAGGGCAGCTGTGCACCGTCTGGGAGCCGGTGGGATCGTCGTCAAACACGACGATCTTGCAGGACCCCAGCTTGGGGGTCCGGGCTTTTGGGGTCTCAGCCATGGCACCATCGTGCCGTGATCACCCCCGAGCCCCACGCCCTAGAGCCGCTGGTGCGGGAGCTGCACCGCCAGGCCACCCCCTGGCTGCCGGCCGGCCAGGGCAGTCGCCTGCACTGGGGCGCCCCGGTGGCGGCAGGCACCACGGTGGTGAGTTGCCGCCGACTCGATCGGCTGCTGGAGCATGCCGTCGGTGATTTCACGGTGACCGTGCAGGCGGGCATGCCCCTGCGGGACCTGCAGACGGCCCTAGCCGAACAAGGCCAGTGGCTGGCGCTCGATTGGCCCTGGGGCAGCGGCGCCGCCGGCGAGGACTCCGGCAGCATCGGCGGCCTGGTGGCCCGGGGCCTGGCCGGCGGCCTGCGCCAGCGCTACTTGGGCGTGCGCGACCAGCTGATCGGCCTGGCCCTGCTGCGGGCCGATGGCACCGCCGCCCGCGCCGGCGGCAAGGTGGTTAAAAACGTGGCCGGCTACGACCTGGTGCGCCTACTTGCCGGCAGCTGGGGATCCCTGGGTCTGATCACGGAACTAAGCCTGCGCACCTACCCCCGACCGCGCCAACGCCGCGGGCTGTGGTTGCAGGGCGGCCTGGCCGAGCTGGAGCGGCTGCGCCAACGGCTGCTGACGGCCGCCCTGGCTCCGGAGCTGCTCGACTGGTGGAGCGCTCCCCTGGCCCAAGCCGCTGGTCAGGTCGCAAACCCGCTGGGTGAGCGGGCCGCTGAGCCGGGTCTGCTGCTGAGCCTGGCCAGTGTCAGTGGCGCGGCGATCGAGGCCCAGCTGCAGGCGATCGTCAGCGAGGCCGAGGCCGCTGGACTCCACCCCCAACGGCTCGACTCGGAACGGCTCGAAGCCTTCCGCGCCGTGGCCCTGGGTCCGGGCCTGACTCCGGGCCTGGGTCTGGCTCCGGGCCTGGCCTCGCGGCAGGATGCGGGCCCGGGTCTGGTGGACGGACAGGGCCACGGACAGGGCCAGCGCTGGCTACTGCGCCTGGGAGTGCTGCCCAGCCAGGGGATGTCCTTACTGGGCGAGTCCGCCCTGGCTGGGCTGCCCCTCTGGCTTGAGGGCGGCAGCGGCCTGGGTCTGGCCTGGGCGGCCGCCCCGCAGCTGCCCGCCTACCGGGTCGAGCAGCTGCGGCGACGCTGCCAGGAGCTGGGCGGCGCCCTCACCGTGTTGGAACAACCCAGCGGCGTCGATCTACCGGCCTGGGAGGACGCCCCCAGCCGCCCCCTGATTGAGGCGGTCAAACGGCAGTTCGACCCCAGCCAGCAGCTGGCCCGCGGCCGCCTGCCCGGGGTCAGGCCAGGCCCAGTTCGTAGCGACAGCTGAGGCTCATCTGCTCCCCAGGCGCCAGGCTCAAGCGGCGCTCGCCACTGGCCAGGGAGCCCCGGGGCCCGGTCCAGGGCTCCAGGCAGACCATCGGCCGGGGCGGCTCGCTCCAGACCACGGCCAGGTCGAGGGGAGCGCTGGGCTGCATGGTGATGCCATAGCCCGCCTCGCGATCGAGCAGGCGCACCGGCCCGCTGGGCTGGCAGAGGAAATCCACCCCCTGCTCCAGGCGGGCCAACTGGCTGGCGGTGTCCGCCTCGGCCATCGGCAGGTGGTCGAAGCAGCGGGGCGGCAGGCCCTCCAGGGCCGCGGCCGCCAGGGACGAGACCGCGAAATAGGGATGGAGCCCCAGGGAAAAGGGCATCGGCTCTTGGCCCTGACCGCTCTCGAGCCGGTGCTCCACCTTGGCGGTGATCGCCAGGGCCGAGGGGGCCAGGCGCAGCTCGAGCACCAGCTCAAAGGGGAAGGGGAAGGCGGCCCGGGTGGCCGGGCTATCGACCAGGCTCAGGCGCACGCCGCGCAGGTCGTCGAGCAGGCGAATCGCCCAGGGCAAATCCCGGGCAAAGCCGTGCTGGCGGATTGGATAGCGGCCCTGGGCCAGCTCCAGCTGGTTGCCGGGCAGGTTGCCGCAGATCGGAAACAACACCGGGATGCCGCCCCGCAGCGACTGACTGGGATCAGCGAAGCGCTCGGCATCGAGATACAGCAGCTCACGGCCGCAACAGACCCAGCCCGTGACCAGCCCGCCCCGCTCAGGCACGAGCCTCAGCTGATCACCACTGGCTGGATCCGTGAATTCCCAATGGGAATAGGGCTCTTGGCGCTGGATCAAGGGCATGGCTTGGCCTGGAGGCCGGGCAGCAGGCCCCAGGCTAGGCCCACTTGTTAATCACCAGCATGAGGCCCAAACTAGGCCCAAACGTTGTATTTCAGAATGCACCAGATCGCGCGCACCCCATCACGCCAGCCGATCTTTTTACCCTCGTCATAGGTACGCCCGTAATAGGAAATACCCACTTCATAAATGCGCCATTTCTTTTTGGCCACCTTGGCGGTGATTTCCGGCTCAAAACCAAAGCGCTTCTCACAGATCGGGATCGACTGGATGATCTCGGTGCGGAAAGCCTTGTAACAGGTCTCCATGTCACTGAGATTCAGATCCGTGAACATATTGCTGAGCAAGGTGAGGAAACCATTGCCCAGGCGATGCCAGAAATACACAACCCGATGGGGCGCGCCGCCCTGAAAGCGACTACCAAACACCACATCGGCGCGGCCCTGTTGAATCGGACCGATCACCAGGGGATAGTCCTCCGGGTCATATTCCAGATCGGCATCCTGCACGATCGTGATTTCACCAACAGCGGCGGCAAAGCCCGTGGCTAGGGCCGCTCCCTTGCCCTGGTTTTGGGGGTGAAACAGAATCGTCAGGTCGTCCGCCTCAAGACCCGCCAGCAGATCTCGGGTGCCATCGGTGGAGCCGTCATCGACCACGATGATCTGCAGTGAGGCCACGGGCGCGCGCCGCACCCGCTCGATTAGGGAGCCAATCGTGGCGACTTCGTTGTAACAGGGAATCACCACCGACAGCAGGGGCCGGCCGGTTGCAGCCTGGGCAGCCCCGACCATCGCCACCTGCTCAGACGTTGCGCCCACCATTGCCTGGTCCATGACGCGTCAACATACTCAGAGGTGCTGAAGCCTGGGGAAAGACCAGGGTTTTCTGCACCCCGTAGGAGAGGGCCGCCAGCAGCGGAATCAGCGCCACGGCCGCCCAGCCCCGCGCCAGGCCGGCGCCCGTAAGCCCGCGAATCCCCAGCCAGTTCAGCAACCAGATCGCCACGGCCAAGCCGCCGTAGGCCCCGGCCGAACGCCAGGCAAATCGCTCAACTCGAAACACCTGCTTGCCGTAGAGCCAGTACCCGAGCACCACATTGAGCAGCTGGCTCAAGAAGGTGGCCAGGCCGATTGTCACCAGGTGCAGCAACAGCAACAGCGCCCCGTTGGTGAGCAGCACATTGGCCACACCGAAGAGCAGAAACCGACGCTTTCTGCCCCCCATGGCCGCCTGGGTTCTGCCTAGAGACTGGCAATCCAGTCAAGCAGGGCCCGGTTCACCAGCTCGGGAACCTCGTCATGGGGGCAGTGGCCGGCCTCCAGCACCACCTCGCTGGCTGTCGGCGCATGGTGCTGGAACTGGGCGCGGCGGCCGGCTGCATTGATCCACGGGTCGCGGATGCCCCAGAGCAGCAACAAGGGGACCTCGAGGGCTGCGAACAGCTCATCGAGGGGCTGGCCACTGGGGATATCGAAGACGGTGCGAAACACGCCGAAGGCGCCGGGATCCAGCGAAGGGATGCGAATCGCCTCCACTAGGGCCGCATCGACGTTGGTTTTGTCGATATAGACCTGGTTAAGGGTGCGGCGGATCGTGGCGGGGCGGCGCAGGTTTTCAAACAACAGCCGCTGCAGCACCGGGCTTTTCAGCAGGGCCGAGCCAATCGTGCGGCGGGCGATCGCCCCCCAGCCCCGGGGCTCGCTGGCTTCACCACTGAAGGGTCCGGCGGCATTGAGCAGGGCCACCCCCGCCGCCTCGGGGCCCAGGGCCGCCCCAGCCGCCAGGGCCGCATAGCCCCCGAGTGAATTGCCCACCAACACCGTCGGGCGACCGATGCGCTCGCGCACGTAGGCCACCAGCTGGTCACGCCAGAGCGCCCCGCCGTAGGGCAACCCCGCTGGTTTGACGCTGCGGCCAAAGCCGAGCAGATCGAGCGCATGCACCTCGTGGCGCTCGGCCAGTACGGGGATGTTGTAGCGCCAGTGGTCGGTTGAGGCGCCGAAACCATGGACCAGCAGCAGGGCCGGACCGACCGGTTCCTCCGGGCAGCGGCTGAGGCTGTGGACGGCATGGCCCCGATAGCTCCAGGGGAGCTGCTCCACCCGCTCAGCTGGCAGGGACAAGACCGGGGAGGACACAGAGGTGGGGGTCAGGGGGGGTCGATGCTAGGGAGATCCCCCCGCCCGTAGCCCGCCTTGGATTGGACGCCCCTGCTGCCGGGCACGGCCCTCTGGGCCCTGGCCCTCTACCTGCCCCTGAGCGTGCCCCTGGGCCGGTTCGAGCAGGCCCTGGCGGACTTCGGCCTGAAGGAGGGTCTGCAGCAGCTGGCCCTAGTGGTGGCCAGCTTGGCCCTGGCCCTGGCGGTGGGCGCCATCGCCAACCTGTTGATGGCCTGGATCCTGGGGCCCGGCTGGGGCACCAGCCTGGGCTTGATCGCGGTCCTGGCGGGCCTGGTGTTGAGCCTGGGCAGCCGCAGCGATGCCAGCTGAGCTAACAGCTGAGCTGGCATCTGAGCTGGCATCGCCGCTGAGCGCACCGGCCCAGCGCACCGCCTAGGGCAGGGTTCAGCGCAGGGTCCAGACCAGGGAGCCACTCACTGGCGCCAATCGAGCCAGGGCAAACCAGGCAGGATCGCCGCGGTGACAGCTCGGTAGGCGGGGTAATCGGGATGGAGCCCCAGCAGGCGAGCTTCTTCGCGGCGTGCCTTGCCGCCCAATACCGCCACCAACGCCAGCAAAAGCAGCAGGTGCAGCAGGCTGCCGAGGGCCACTACCACCCCCAGAGAACAAAGCAGGATCGCTTGATAGAGGGGGTGGCGGCAGCGCCGGTAGGGGCCCGTGGTCACCAGGGACGCCCCCGGCTTGGGATCGGGCAGGGGCGTGAGGTTGGCACCAAGCCCCCAGAAGGCCTGCAGCGCCAGGCCCAACCCCAGCAGCAGCAGGACGGCACCGGCAAGCGCGAGCGGCAGGGGCCAGGCATAGCCCCAAGCCCCCGGCGCCGGCCAGGGAGGCAGCAGATGCAACGCGATAAGCAGCAACTGGGCGAGCAACCACCACTCGCCATGGCGGTTGTCGAGCCAGCCCCCCCAGCTGAGGCCCCAGCCCTGCCAGGCGGCCCAAGGGCCCTGGCGCAGGGCTGGGGGAGAGCTCTGATCAGCCACTCGCTTCGGCAAGGGTCCCTCGTCCCGCTAACACCAGTCTGAGCAGGACCGGCGCCAAGAAGGTGGTGCCGATCACCATCAGCACAATCGCCGCCTCCAGGGAGGGGTTGAGCAAATGGGCCTGGGTGCCGAGCCCCAGGAAGATCAGGCCCACCTCCCCGCGGGGCACCATGCCCAGGCCCACCAGCAAACGGTCCGTGGGCTGGGCGGAAAGGAAGGCCCAGCCGGAGGCCACCTTGCCGACGATCGCCGCCAGCAGCAGGAAGGCCGCCACCACAAGGCCGCTGCGGTTGGCGGGATCGGTGGGGTTAAGCACCGAGAGATCCATGCCAGTGCCGATCAGCACAAAGAAAATCGTGGCAAACAGCGCCACCACCGGCTTGACCGCCTCCTGGATCGCCTTGGTATGGCGGGAATTGCTGAGGATCAGGCCGCCGGCAAAGGCGCCTAAAGCCGCCTCTAGGCCGATGGCCGTAGCCGCAAAACAACAGAGGCTGAGCACCACGAATGAAGCCACGATCACTTCACCGGGGGCCTTGAGCTGGTCGAGCAGCCAGTCGAAGGCCGGTGCCGCCGTGCGGCTCAGGCCGATCGCCACCACCACAAACAGCACTGCCGCGCCTACCAGCTTCAGGATCGGGCCGGCGCTGAAGCTCTCGCCAGCGGCAAGGGAAACCACCACCGCCAAAATCACAATGCCGAGGATGTCATCGAGCACGGCGGCACCGATCACAATTTGTCCTTCTCTGCTACGCAGCATCTTCAGCTCGCTGAACACACTGGCGGTGATGCCAATGCTGGTGGCGGTCATCGAGGCACCGGCAAAGATCGCCGGGATCGGCTCCACCCCAAACAGGCCCATCAAGCCGAAGGTCCCGAGGGCAAAGGGCAGCAGGACACCCGCCAACGCCACGGAGATCGCCTGCCCCCCCACTGCCACCAGCTCATCGAGTTCACTTTCCAGGCCGGTGAGGAAGAGCAAGGCATAGAGCCCAAGCCCGGCCACCAGTTGCAAGCTGGGGAAGGTGTCGTTATAGATCTGCTGCACGGCCGGAATCGGCACATCCGCTAGGGAGCCGAGGAGCTGCAACAGCCCGGCACTGAGTTGGGCCTGGGTGTCCGGCGGCACAATCCAATGGAGGCCGGACAGGCCCAGCAGCACTCCGGCGAGCAGTTCCCCCAGGATCGTCGGCAACTGCAGGCGCACCAGCAGCTCCGCGAACAGCCTGGCCGCCACGACAATCACCAGCAACCGCCCAACCCAGACCAGGGTTTCGGCCACCTCCAGCTGATGGGCACCCAGTTGCAGCAGCAGAGCTGGCAGCGGCAAAGGCGGCAGCAACATCGGAGATCGTCAATTCACCATGAGAGTCTCGGCGTCGGCGGCCCATCCCTGTGACCATCGCTACGGTCCAGATAGGTTCCCCGCCTGGATCGCCATGATTGCCGCCCCGGTCGAACCTGGCTTCAAGCAGCCCGCCCCCTCCAACCCCGTCGCCAGCCTGGAGCAGACCCAGCGCTGGTGGCGGGCGGCCAATTATTTGGCAGTGGGCATGATCTATCTGCAGGACAACCCCCTGCTGCGCGAGCCCCTGCGGCCCGAACACATCAAGAACCGGCTCCTGGGGCATTGGGGCTCCAGCCCGGGCCAGTCCTTCATCTGGGCCCATGCCAACCGGATGATCCGGCGCCATGACCTGGACATGATTTACCTCTCCGGGCCCGGCCACGGCGCCCCAGGGGTGCTGGCGCCCACCTATCTCGATGGCAGCTACAGCGAGATTTACCCCGACAAAAGCCGGGACCTAGCAGGACTTGGCCGCTTCCTCAAGCAGTTCTCCTTCCCGGGCCACATCGGCAGCCACTGCACCCCCGAGACCCCCGGCTCGATCCATGAGGGCGGCGAGCTCGGCTACGTGCTCTCCCACGCCTGCGGCGCCGTCTTCGACAACCCCGACCTAATCGCCCTGGCCTGCGTCGGCGATGGCGAGGCCGAAACCGGCCCCTTGGCCACCTCCTGGCACATCAACAAGTTCCTCAACCCGATCAGCGACGGGGCCGTGTTGCCCGTCCTGCATCTCAACGGCTACAAGATCGCCAATCCCACCCTGCTGGCCCGGATCCCCAAGGCCGAATTGGAGAGCCTGCTGCGGGGCTACGGCTGGTCGCCTCTGTTTGTCGAAGGCAGCGAACCGGAGGCCATGCATGCGGCCATGGCTAGCGCCATGGAGAGCGCCATCGACACGATCTTGAGCATCCGCCAGGACGCCAGAACGACGGGAGTGGCCAAGCGGCCGGCCTGGCCGATGATCGTGCTGCGCTCCCCCAAGGGCTGGACTGGCCCGGCCGCCCTGGGCGACCTGAAGCTGGAGGGCTTCTGGCGCTCCCACCAGGTGCCCCTGCCGGACCCGCGCCACGACCCGGGCCAGCTGCACCAACTGGAGGAGTGGCTCAAGAGCTATCGCCCCTGGGAGCTCTTTGACGACAACGGTCGCCTGATCGAGGAGCTCCAGGCCCTTTCGCCTGAGGGGCAGCGGCGGATGGGCTCCAATCCCCATGCCAATGGCGGCCTGCTACGCCGCAAGCTGCGGCTGGCGCCCATCGCGGACCATGCCGTCGCCGTGCCGGCCCCAGGCCAGGTGATGGCCGAGAACACCGCGCCCCTGGGGGCCCTGCTGCGGGACACGATCAGCCGCAACCCCGACTCCCTGCGGGTGTTTGGTCCCGATGAAACGGCCTCGAACCGGCTGCAGGCCATCTATGAGGTCAGCAAGAAGGTCTGGCTGGAGGAGCTGTTACCGGAAGACGCGGGGGTGAACGGCAAGGGCGGCAGCGAACTGAGTCCCCAGGGCCGGGTTGTCGAAATGCTCTCGGAACACACCCTGGTGGGGATGATGGAGGGCTATCTGCTCACTGGCCGCTACGGCTTCTTCCACACCTACGAGGCCTTCGCCCATGTGATCGCCTCGATGTTCAACCAGCACGCCAAATGGCTGGAATCCTGCATCCACCACGCTCCCTGGCGGGCCCCGATCGGCGCCTGGAATTGCCTGATCTCCTCCACCGTTTGGCGCCAGGATCACAACGGCTTCACCCATCAGGACCCCGGCTTCATCGACCTAGCTGGCAACAAAAGTGGCGAGGTGGTGCGGGTCTATCTACCAGCCGATGCCAACTGCCTGCTGGCGGTGGCAGAAGAAGCCCTGCAGGAAACCAACGTCTGCAACATCATCGTGTCGGACAAGCAGAAGCATCTGCAATATCTGGACCTAGAGCAGGCTCGCCGCCATGTGGCCAAGGGCATCGGCCTCTGGAGTTGGGCCAGTAATGACCATCTCAATAACAGCCCGGACGAACCCGATGTGGTGATGGCCTGCGCCGGCGACAGTCCCACCAAGGAAACCCTGGCGGCGGTGGCGATCCTGCGCAGCGAGATTCCAGGCCTGAAGGTGCGGGTGATCAATGTGGTCAAACTGTTTGCCCTTACCACACCATCGGAACATCCCCACGGCCTGAGTGATCGGGATTTCGACAGCCTCTTTACAACAGACAAGCCGGTGATCTTTAATTTCCACGGCTATCCCTGGCTGATCCACCGTCTCACCTATCGTCGCAGCAACCACGCCAATTTCCATGTGCGTGGCTACAAGGAGAAGGGCAACATCAACACGCCGCTGGAGCTGGCCATGAACAACCAGATCGACCGCTTCAACCTGGTGATCGATGTGATTGATCGGGTGGAGACCCTGGGCTCCCGCGCCGCCCATGTCAAGGAACACATGAAGGAAGCGATTCTGAGCAACCGCAGCTATGCCCACGAACACGGCATGGATGCCGCTGAAGTGACGAACTGGCGTTGGACCACCACGGAGACCGTTTGACGATGAGCACCATCCAGCCCCGCAATCTGCAGCTGCCCACCCCCGGCTGCTGCACCGACCCGATCCGCAGTGGCCTAAGGGCTGATGATCTGTTCGACGGCATGGCCGAACACCTCTTCTATACCATCGGCAAACTGGCCCCCAGCGCCAGCCGCCACGATCTCTACCTGGCCCTCAGCCATGCCGTGCGCGACCGGCTGATGACCCGCTATCTGGCCGGCATCGAAGCGATCAACGCCACCCCGAAGCGGGTCGTGGCCTATCTCTCGGCTGAATTTCTGATCGGCCCCCAGCTGGGCAACAACCTGCTGATGCTCGGCATCCAGCAGGCCGCTGAAGAGGCCCTGCGGCGCTATGGCATCGACAGCCTCGATGACATCTTGGATGTGGAAGAGGAGCCCGGCCTAGGCAATGGCGGCCTAGGGAGACTGGCGGCCTGCTATCTCGAATCCCTGGCCTCCCTGGAGATTCCGGCCACGGGCTACGGCATCCGTTACGAATTTGGCATCTTCGACCAGCTGATTCGCGATGGCAGCCAGGTCGAAATCACCGACAAGTGGCTGAAAACCGGCTGGCCCTGGGAAATTCCCCAGGCCGACCAGGCCATTTTCGTCGGCTTTGGCGGTCGCACCGAAACCTATCTCGATGACCAGGGCAACCATCGGGTCCGCTGGATCCCCGACGAACATGCCATCGGCATTCCCCATGATGTGCCCGTGCTGGGCTATCGGGTCAACACCTGTAATCGGCTGCGGCTGTGGCGCGCCGATGCGGCCGAATCCTTTGACTTCCACGCCTTCAATATCGGCGATTACTATGGGGCAGTGGAAGAGAAGATCGGCACAGAAACGATCTCAAAAGTGCTCTATCCCAACGATGGCACCGACGAAGGTCGTCGGCTGAGGCTCAAACAGCAACACTTTTTTGTCAGCTGCAGCCTGCAGGACATGCTGCGCAGCCTTGACCAACGGGGCATCCCGGTGGAGCAATTCCCGGACAACTGGGCCGTGCAGCTCAATGACACCCATCCTTCGATCGCCGTGGCCGAACTGATGCGGCTGCTGATCGATGACAAGCATCTTGACTGGGACGCCGCCTGGGAGATCACCAGCCGCTCCCTGGCCTACACCAACCACACCCTGCTGCCGGAAGCTCTGGAGAAATGGGGGTTGCAATTGTTCGGCAGCCTGCTGCCCCGCCACCTGGAGCTGATCTACGAAATCAACCGTCGTTTTCTGGCCGAGGTGAAGCTTCACTACCCAGGCGACAACCAGATCCTGGCCAAGCTCTCGATCATCGATGAGGACGGCAGCAAGGCCGTGCGCATGGCCAACCTGGCCACGGTCGCCTGCCATCACGTCAACGGCGTCGCCGCCCTGCACAGCGACCTGGTCAAAACCCAGCTCTTCCCGGAATTCGCCGAACTCTGGCCAGGCAAATTCACCAACGTCACCAACGGCGTCACCCCTAGGCGCTGGCTGGCCCTGGCCAATCCCCATTTGGGTCAGTTGTTGCACGACTGCATCGGCGACGACTGGATCCGCAACCTCGACGACCTGCGGCGCCTCGAAGCCTTCCAGAACGATGCCGGCTTCCTAGAACGCTGGGACCAGATGAAGCTGGCCTGCAAACGGGACCTGGCCCAGTACATCCATCGCAAGAGTGGCCTGCTTGTGGATCCGGCCTCCCTGTTTGACGTCCAGGTGAAACGGATTCATGAATACAAACGCCAGCATCTCAATGCCTTGCAGGTGATCGCCCAGTACCTGCGCATCAAAAATGGTCTGGCCAATGATGAAGCGCCGCGCACGGTGATCTTTGGTGGCAAGGCGGCGCCTGGCTACTACATGGCCAAACTGATCATTCGCTTTCTCAATGGCATTGCCGAAACGATCAATGCCGATCCCGCCATGGATGGGCGCCTGCGCGTGGTATTTCTGGCCGATTACAACGTCAAACTGGGCGAACGCGTTTACCCGGCCGCCGATCTGTCCGAACAGATCTCCACGGCCGGGAAGGAGGCCTCCGGCACCGGCAACATGAAGTTCGCCATGAATGGCGCCCTTACGATCGGCACCCTCGATGGCGCCAACGTGGAGATACGCGAGCAGGTGGGAGCCGAAAACTTCTTCCTGTTTGGCAACACCGAATCCGAAATCACGGCCCTGCATGATCAGGGCTACCGCCCCTGGGAACTGATCCCCACGGTGCCGGAACTGGGAGAGGTGTTGAAACTGGTGGAGCAGGGCCATTTCAGTGGCGGCGACGGCAACCTGTTTCGGCCCCTGCTGCAGAACATCACCGGCAGCGATCCCTATTTCGTTCTGGCCGATTTCAGCGACTACCTGCGGGCCCAGGCGGCCGTCAGCCGCGCTTGGGCGGACCGGCAGCAATGGAACCGCATGTCCCTGCTTAACAGCGCCCGTTCCGGCTTCTTCTCCTCCGACCGGGCGATCCGCGACTACGCCGAGCGCATCTGGGGCGCCGAACCGTTCCCGATCACGATTGCCTGCAACGTCGACTGAGGCAGGCGCCAAAAAGCCCCCTTTCAGGGGGGCTTGGCCAGCCATCCAGCCAGAGTCAAGTCACAACCAGCTCACCCAGCTCAGCTGCGATCGGGCAGGTCGGGGGTTTGGTGCAGCAGGCGATTAAGCCGCAGGCGATCCGCATTGAGGGGATCGGGGGCCAGCTCGCCAGCCATCTCCTTGAACTTCTGCTCCACCTCATCGGGAACGCGCACATCAAAGATGCGCTCCATCAAGGCCTCGATCGAGAACAGATGGGCGTTGATGTTTTCCAGATCGCCGATGGCCTGCTGGATCGCATCCGCCTCGGCTTCATCGCCATGGCCGGATCCCGGCGGCACGGCAGGAGCTAGCGAGGAGCCCGAAGCTGGCGCCGACTCGCCGTCGCCATGGATTTTCTGCAATTCCTCGAGTGCCCGACCCGCGAGGGTTCGGAACGACTGCAAGGCGGCCCAGCTGAGTTCCTGCTGCTGGCGCAGCGTCGGATTCTCACGGATCAGGCGGTCATGCTCTCGGTAGAACCGCTGGCAATCAGGGCATTGGCAGGGCTCTTCCGGCACCGCAGTCCCTTATCTATTCAAATTCCATCATGGCACCAAGGACGCCCAGTTGCCTGGCTCAGGCCGCCAGGGGTCCGAAGAAGCTCTCGCCATCCTCTTCCCAGTCCCCGTCGTCATCGAGCCGGTCACTGGCGCCGGGCAGGGGGATCTCGATCGAGCTCACCACCTGAATCACATCCCGCAGCCGCATCGAATCGGCAAACCAGCCCATGGCCTGTTCCACATCGCCGCGACGCTCGGCATCACTGGCCTGGTCCTCATGGGCCTCAGCCAGCAGGGCCAGCCAGCAAAGGCAACGGGCCTGAACCACGGATAGATCAAGATCGTCGGGCTGGGAGGCGGCGATCCGCTCACTTTCCTGTTGCACCAATAGCCGCAGGCGCAGGTCATGCAACTGGGCCATGGATACGATTCAACTGACGCCACGCTAGCTGCAGCGGCCACAAAGGGAAGCCCGCTAGCCGTAGTGCAAGTCACCGGTCCAGGACGGGCGCTCGCCTGGAGAGCGTGGGTTCCTCCCTTTCAAGGCCCTCAGCGGGCCTGAAAGTTGCCATGGAAGCCCAGGGGCAAGCAGAGCTCCAGCTCGCAATGGGCAATCGGCACCATCTGTTCGGCCTCAAGGATCACGAGTGAACTAAGGGGCTCGTTTTGGTGGCAGCCAACGCTCAGGATCACGCCATCGGTGGGGCTGTCCCCATGGGGACGGGGGACAAAGATCGGTTCGCCGAAAATCATGTGCTCCTCCTCAAAATGGCGTACCCGCTCGCCCTCGACGCGCACCAGCTGGCTCTGCCAGCTGGTGGCGGCAAACGACGCCCCCCAGACCACTGAGTAGGGCTGGCCGTGCTGCTGGCGATAGGCAATCGCGGGGAATTCAAAGCCCTGGCTCGAGAGCGGTTCCAAGGCGACGCGCCCCCCGCCCGGACGCAAGCGGGCCCGCAGGTAGCGGGGCGTCAGGCCTGGGTACTGGCCTGACGCCAAAGCCTCGGTGCCCAGGGCCGCGATCACGCTGGCGTCGTCGTAGGCGAGGAAATCGAAGACCACGTCTTCACCGTCGTCAAAGCAGTTGACCGAGTGGAAGCAAAAGCAGGTGTCGGTCTCGTAGGTCGTCCAGCGGCCGCTCTGGCGATCGAGCAGCCGCAAATAGGTGCCCTGCTCCGGCTCCCAGCGGTGGTGCTCGATCAGGGAGCGGTTCGAGAACAGCATCGCGGCGCCGTTGAGACGTAGCGGATGGTCGATCAGCACGACATGACGCTCGCTGACACCGAAATCGTGGAGGTAGGGCGAGCGCTTCAAGCTGAGGCTCCCCTCCAGCTGGCGCCTGGACTCGCCCGGCTGCTGGCGGAAGACCTGGATCTGGTTGCGGCGGCCCAGGCTCCGTGCCCACGTTGACTAAGGCCTTGCTGGCGTGGTCGAAGTGGGGATGCGCCGTCATCATCAGGCCCGCCGGCAGCCCGTCCTCGTAGCGATACAGACCCCGAGAAGCCAGCTCTCCCGGGTCGATTACGTGCTGATGCTGGCTTTCGGTTAGGGCTAGCCAGGCGCCCTGCCAGGGGATGACATTGACGTTGGTGTTGTCGGTGGCCTGGGGCACGGGCTGGAGCAGGCGCTGCACCCGGCTGCGCTGGGTCTTGGTGCCGAAGCTGGCCAAGCGGGTCTGGCCCTGGGACGCCTCGGCCGCCACCTGGGAGGCCAAGAGCCGCTGGCGGAAGCTCACGCCCGCTGCATCAAAGCGGAAGCCGTAGAGCAGGCCGAGTCCGTCGAACCAGTGGTCGGCCCGCCAGCCGTTCTGCTCAAACAGGGCCGGGGCGGTGCGCACGAGGTCACCCCGCAGCCAGGACGGCACCACCCCCCGTAGCCGCACCGGCAGCTGCGCCTGGTCGCGCCGGCT
Organism: Synechococcus sp. UW140; assembly: GCA_945860085.1. GTDB lineage: Bacteria > Cyanobacteriota > Cyanobacteriia > PCC-6307 > Cyanobiaceae > BAIKAL-G1. The sequence continues at coordinate 15,453 of CAMAPJ010000065.1, forward strand.
CCAGCGGAACGGGGCAAGGTCCAGGCCGGCCAGGGACGGGGCCTGGCTGGGGCGATGGCCCCCTTGGGAGGAGGCCGAGGGGGCCGAGGAACCAGGGGCAGGGGGACCTGGGGCCGTCGCAGGGGCCATGGGCAGCACCAATCTTGACAACGCCTAGATACTGACCGCCTATCTTTCTCTTGTCAAGACCGGGCCTGGCCCATGCCGGCAGCTAAAGGGGGCTCCCCCTCCGCGAAGCGTCTTTATCACCACGGCGATCTGCGCCGCGCCCTGCTCGAAGCCGCCTGGCTCTTGGTGGCCGAGAAGGGGCTGGCCGCCTTGACCCTGCGGGAGGTGGCCCGCGCTGTTGGCGTTACCCACGCGGCGCCGTACCACCACTTCCCGAGCCGCACGGCGCTCCTAGACGCCCTGGCCGAGGACGGGTTCCGCCGACTGGATCGGGCCCTGAGCGAGGCCAAAGCGGAGCCGATGCAAGGCTGCCCCCCAGGGACTGATGCCGCCGAGCTGCTGGATCGAATCGGACGCGCCTATGTGGATTTCGCCTGCGCCCAGCCGGAGCAGCTGCAGGTGATGTTCCGGCCGCGCCACCTAGACAGCGAGGGACCACCGCCGCCAGCCCTGGCCCAGATCGGGGCCAAGGCCTACGGCCACCTGAGCGAGGCGGTGCGCGCCTGCCAGGAGCAGGGGCTTGCCCCGCCCGGAGACAGCGCCGCGTTGGCTCTCAGCGCTTGGAGCCTGGTGCATGGCTTCGCCACCCTGTGGATCCAGGGCCAATTGGGGGACCTGGTCCCCGACGCGGCTGGATTTGCTCACCAACGCGATCAACTGTTGCGCAACCTGCAGGTGGGCTGGCAAGCCGCCGCGGTGACTGCCAGGAAAGATGACGCCGCTGCCGCTGATCAGGCGGCCAAAGCCAAGGTAGCGGTTTCTATGTCCTCTGCATGCGATGGCGGGTTGATCCAGACCACCTCCGGTTGACGCCAGCAGCGCGTGGATCGTGTCCATCGCTT
>CAMAPJ010000066.1 GCA_945860085.1 Synechococcus sp. UW140
AGCAGCCGCAGGGTGTAGCGCATCAACACGGTGAGGCCGGCTGATTCAATTCCTGGGTTCTGCAGGCGGCGATGTACCAAGGTGAACGCGGCAAGACCCAGGTAGGCCTCGGTTTTGCCGCCACCGGTGGGGAAGAAGAGCAGTTCAACAGCCTCACGATCCAGCCGCCCTTCTGGGCTATCTGGTGTGGCGAGACCCGGCAGGTTCATCAGCACAAAGGCCAGCTGGAAGAAGCGCCACTTGGGGCTGCGGGTGTTTGGTGCAAGGCCGATTTGATCGGGCGGCACCTTGGCGCTGAAGGCACTGCGCTGCCGACTGGCGCGGGCCATCACCAGGTTCATGGTGCGGAAGGCCTCTCGCACCAAGGGATCGCTGAGCAGCTTGATCCCGTTTTCAATGCGCCTGGCACAGTCTTCTGCCTGGGCCCGGAGCTGCTTGGCGGTTTCGTTCTGAGCTGGGTCGCTAATCGGGTGTTTGGGTTGCTGGGTGATCCAGCCGCGGTAGGCCTTCACCATCGGCATCAGCTCCTGCCCGATCCGTTCGCTGCGGGCCAGATCCGCTAGGGCCTCCATATCGATCGGCACGTTGGTGCCGGGGGGCGGCTCTGGCAGCGTGCGAAAAACCCGGGCCGTTGGTAGCCAGGTGGTGGTGAGGGTGTGGCAGATAGCAGGGTTTTCGTCTGGGATATCGGCGGCGATCACGGCGACGTTGTGGCCGCTAGCAAAGCAGTAATCGCGGCGGTACTGGAGGGCCGCCAGGCGTTCATCGGGATCCTTGGCGGCCTGCTGCAGCGCATCGCGGCGGGGCGGAAAACCTGCTTCGCAGTGGAGCAAGAGCTCTGCCTGGAAAGCCGTGACCGGATCGCGATAGCGGATCTGTTTAGGCGGTGACTCGCGCTTGTTGAGCAGGAAGAGCGAGACCGAAAGTTGATCGCTTGGATAGTTGAGCTTTTTCGGTGCCGGCCGGGCGATCCAGCGCAGGCATAGGCCTTGAGGATTGCCTTCGAGGGGGATATCTGGGCTAGTGCCGGGGCCTTCGATCGAGAACGTGACGGCTTGCCGCTGGGGGGTGCGGCTCCAGATCTTGTCTTTGTCTCCTTCGACAGGAGCGCTGTAATCCCCCCAGCTCACAACCACCTCCAAGCTGGCGCCCTGATTGGCAATAAAGCTCAGGCCCAGGGAGGAGGGGAACCAACTGCGGCGGGTGTTGGCCTGATCGAGGGTGTCGTTGGCGTCGTCTTCCTTTTCTTGCTTCTCCAGGCGGTTGGAGGCGTCGTTGCTGGGTTCTTCCCCAGCGAGATCGGAGAAAGAGAGCTGCTGATCTTGTGTGGTGCGGCCGGCCTCCTGCTGGAAGACATGGGGCACAAGGAAGCCCGTGGTGTAACGCACCGATGGTGGCTGGTTGATCTGTTCATGCCGCCTGGCCACGTCATCCCAATCGGGACCGATCAAATCGATGCGAAGGGCATCGACCAGGTGTTGGCGGATCTCGGCGGAGGTGGTCATGGTTCAGCTGCTGCCTCCATCAAGTTCACTGAGCAGCTGGGTGCACTGCTTCAGAAGTACGGGCAGGTTGTCGTGGATGACGCCCCAGACCAGTTGATCGTTGATGGTGACGTACTCGTGGGTGAGCTTGTTTCGAAAGCTGATGATCTGTGGTGCCTGATCGATCTGGGTAAACAGGTCCCCATCTTGCCGTGAGAGCTGGCTGAGTGCCTCGCCGATGATGGTGAACTCCCGCTCCACAGACGAGCGAATCAGGCGACTGTCGCTGTAGTCGTCGAGGTTCATGCCATCGACAGCCTGCTGGATGGCGTGACCAGCCTCGATCACATCGCTGAGAAAGGCCCGTGGATCACGCTTCATAGATCAACCGCTTCGATGCCTCGATGTCGCGGCGCACGTAGGGGTTGCGCACGGCATCGGCCATCACTAGATCCACCGGCTTGCCTGTGATCGCGGCCAGTTGCCGCTCCAAACCGAAGTAAGCCTGCACAAGGGCGCCCGACTCGATCGGCTGGAACTCCACAAGCAAATCCAGGTCGCTACGGGTGGGGTCGAAGTCGTCGCGCAGGGCCGAACCAAACAGATGCATGCGCAACACCTTGTAATGCCGGCAGGCGTCGACGATGGCGTCGAGCTGGGGTTGGGCTAGGGCGAGGCTCATGGAACCTGTGCGATCAGCTCGGCGTTCACGTTGCCAGTCTCGCCCGCCTCGGCGGAGGTGGCCATGGGCGCATTGCGGCCAGAGCACTGACCACCACCCCCCTGCCGCCCGACCAGAGCGGCTGCCCAGGACGCACCAGCAAATTCTGCCGGGCAACAAACTTTCAGGAAACCAGATTTTTCATTACGGCTGAAAACTGTGTTCGGATGAAAATTGATGTCCTTGCAACCGGTTAGCGAGGCGCTAGTATTTTTCAAGTTTTACCGGTCGCCTGAGATCGTGAAAAAGTCAGTCAAGACAAAGGCCGGGGCGTTGGCTGGCAACGAAAGGCTGTTGCTGGAAGCAGTGATCGCGGCCTTCCAAGCCTCGACCGGGCTGCCGCTGGAGCTGCTGGAGGATCCAGGTGGGCGAGGCTCCGGCGCGAGCGGGCGGCTGGCGTTGACTCTGGAGCCAGGGGCGCCAGCCAGGCTGTACAAGCCGCTGTTGCGCCGGATTGATCGAGCTGAAACACTCGGTGCCATCAAGGCCGAGCTGCACGAAAATCCGGAGCCCGGCGTGCTGGTGACTCCGAAGCTGAGCGCTGCCCTGGCTCAGCAGTGTCGGGAGCTGGAGCTGCCTTTTGTGGACGGCCAGGGCAACGCCTACTTGCGCGAGCCGGGGATGGTGATCCTGGTGACGGGCCAGCGGCAGAGCCAGGGCGGCCAGGGCGCTGCGGTGCGCCGGGCGACCGGGCGAGCGGGCACCGCCACGGGCCTGAAGCTGGTGTTTGCCCTGCTGAGCGATCCCGGCTTGCTCAAGGCCACCAGTCCGGTGTTGCGTGAAGCCGCCGGCGTGTCGCTGGGCAGCGTGCCGGCGGTACTGGGGGATCTGGAACAGCGGGGTCTGCTGGTTCGGATCGGCTGGGGCAAGGGCTGGCAGGTGCCGCGCTGGCAGCCACTGCTGGAGGAGTGGACCATGCAGTACCCCCTGGCACTGCGTCCGAAGCTGCGCAGCTTCCGTTTCCGTTCACCAGGCCAGGGCCAGTGGTGGAAAGAGGTGAACCCAGCCGAGTACGGCGGCCAGTGGGGCGGAGAAGTGGCGGCGGCGCTGCTGGGCACGGTGCTCAAGCCACAACTGTCGCTGCTGTATCTACAGCCAGAGGCGATGCGGCTGGGCCTGGCTCAGTTGATTCGCAGCCAGGGGCTACGCAGCGATCCGCAAGGTGATGTGGAGGTGGTGGAGGCCTTCTGGAGTGAAGAGCGGCTGGGTCTGAGCGGCGCCACGGTGCCGATCCCGCTGGTGATCGCCGACTTGCAGGCCAGCCTCGACTCCCGCAACATCGAGGCGGCCCTGGAGCTGCGTGGCAGCTGGATCCATAGTGTTGAAACTTGAGCTGCCCCTCGAACCCAGCGTGTTGCGGGTGATCGCGGCTGTTCAGGCCGGAGCCCAGGCTCAGAGCGTGGAGCCGCTGCTGGTTGGAGCCGCTGCCCGGGATCTGCTGCTGGTGCACGTGCATGGCCAACGGGTGAGGCGCGCCACCAAGGATGTGGATTTCGCCGTGGCTCTGGCCAGCTGGGAGGCCTTTGAGCAGCTAAAGGCGCAGCTGGTACAGAACCATGGCTTTGTCGACGAGCCGAGCCAGAAGCAACGCCTGAAGTTCACGGCAGAGGGTGGCGGTGCAGGCACCACGATTGATCTGGTGCCGTTCGGGGAGAACCTGCAGGTGAGCCACAGGGGCCTGCTCTGGCCACCGGAGATGGAGGTGTACATGACGGTCTCCGGCTTCGAGGAAGCGCTGGGCTCGGCGCAGCTGGTGGAGCTGCAAGAGGGCCTGCAAATAAAAGTGGCCTCACTGCCGGGTCTGGCGATCCTGAAGCTGTTCGCCTGGGGGGATCGTCGCCTGCGTGATTCCAAGGATGCGGTGGATCTGCTAACGCTGATGCGGAGCTATGGGGCAGCCGGCAACTTCGATCGGATGACAGACCCCGAGCAGGCTTTTGACCGCTACATCACCCTTGAAGGCAATGAGGAGAAAACCGGGGCCTGGCTTCTCGGAGTGGATTGTGGTCGAATAGCCAATGCTGAAACAGTCAATGGACTACGTAGTCTGTGGGAAAATTCAGTTCGGCACGAAAAGCTGATCGATGCGATGGCATCTGAAGATCGAGGGATCAGGGGCTCTCGCCAAAAAGCAGCTGAAATGTTGACATTGTTCCTGGAGGGTTTCGAAGAAGCCAATCATGCACTCTCCTGACGACCAATCCAGGCATGCAAGTTTCATTACTTCTCCAAAAGCCGCAGCTTCGGTTCAGTCTTTATGATTGTTCTTCGCTGACAATTGCGAGGCTTCTGCTGAATGTCTTTTCTGGAAAGCCATAAGCACTGTAGTCAGCATATGGACCCTCGTATTTGATGGACAAAAATACAAGATGATAAAACAACACAAGAACAGAATGCAGCTTGTTGATGTAATCTTGCAAGTCGCCGCCGCTCATCTTGTCTCCATGGGCAGACCCATTTCTAATTGGTCCATAAATGTCAACAAGTGCATCATCTATAAGGCCAAGGTCTTTTAGGTTGTGCAATATATCGCTGGCCCGCAGTTTCTTCATGCTGCCGAAAGTTCCTTCTAGACGGCGCTGGAAGGCATTGTCGAGATCCAGCGAAGCCTTAATTATATCTTGGGCAATTCTGATGTTTTCAGAAAGGGATGCGGGAGGCTTGAATAAGTCACCCATCTGCTCTTTAAGTATAGCCTCTATAGAAGTTGACAGCGTTAGTGCTTCAGTGTCAAGTGATGCCCTGCCAGATTCAATAACCGAAAAGACTGCCGATGACAAAGGGTGGAAGTAGTCGGTATCATTGTCCAAGGAATTGATTAGATAGCAATCAAACAAGTACCACCATGAGTTCGTGGGATCGATGGCCTTGAAGCTGATTGGAGGCAGAATTCTGGATTCGACTTGAATGTGCTGCAAAGCTCTTATCCTGGTTTCAACGAATGCTCCGGCTTTGATCACAAGGCAGGACCACGAGTAAGAGTTTGCCGTAACAAAACAGAAAGACTCATGAATTCGGCTGATCATTAATTCGATTGTTTCGCATTCATTAAAAATCGCCACAAGATGTGTATTACCTTGAAACTCTTCGATCTCAAACTCAATACTGGCAGCCTCAAACTTAGCAAGCCTTATGCCCATTCTTCTGCTACGAATGTGATCGCCAACTAATTCTTGCGAGGATACTGCCGTATTAAATGGAACCCTAATTAGACGGTTGAAATAGAAGTGGATCATGGCTTTGTCATATTTCACGAGACTCTCTTCCTGCTTTTTTAGTTCTGGTATCTTGGCTAAGAGCAGTGATCCGTTGACTCCTACGCTTCTGTCAATAAGAATCCTTTCGGCAGTCCAGATATCTCCAGAGATTTCATGAGCAATCAAGTCGTAATATGCATCATCAGGGACAAGCTTTCCTGCATCCCACTTAAGATGCTCAAAGATTTCCTCGAAGTCAAGCAACTGCGATATATAGACTTTAAGCTTAAAGGTTCCGTCGCTATCAAGAGAGATGCTACCTGATCCTTCTATGGTCTTGGCGTGTTCTTCTTGTCTGCTGCGTTTCAGCTCAACTTTTGGGCAGTCAAGCTCAACGCTTCCTCGCAAGAAATTGCTAATGGCAATAAAATTCATCTGAGCCATGCCTTCAGATTAGTGATACAACTTTAGCAAAGATGGCGCTAGGCAGAGTGCGCTGCAGCGGATGTAACGACGATGAATGCTGCAGGAGATATGCTATGCGTTACATGGTGAGATGGCAATCCTGTGTTAGGACGGCTTGAGTCAATGGGTGGGGGATTTAGCAAGGAGGCTCAAAATAAAAGATTTATTTGTGCAACTTGTCTATTCGGGTTCTCGTCGGACTTGGCGGCCTTCTCAGGCCTGCCCCGACGCTTGCTCCCAAGGGCTGCTCCACCAGCCTTCCCCCCCTTACTGTGCAACCCCATCGCCACCTCCTCCGCATACCGCTCGCCATTCAGGGCCAGCAGCCGAGCCAGCACGTCATCGCGCACAGCATCGGGCCAGCGGTAGCGCCAGGGCAGCTTGCGGCGGCCGGTGATGGCGCCGTAGGCCTGGAGCTGGCCCTGGAAATCGAGGGCGTCTCCTGCCTCCCAGAAGAACAGCTCTCCGCCATCGATTCGCTCCTGGAGCTCGTCGGGGAGCTGGGCGTCCTCTCCGAGATCGAGATAATCGAGGCCGAAACCGCAGGCGGTGGGCACATCACTCCAGCCGTAGGCGGCCAGCACCCCCTGATCCATCTCTTCGTGGAGGCGGCGAAGCTCCAGCAGGGCGGTGCTGGTTTCGGCGGGATCGTGGAAGCGGTTGTAGGTGCTGGTGAGGCCTTCGTTGTTGGCCACCATCAGCTCGGCGCGGAACTGGTGGTAGCGCTCGCCTATGGCTTCAAGGCTCTGGCGTGTGGATACGTGGGCGGGATCGGTGGTATCAAATTCGAGGAGAGCGGTTGTGAACGGGAACGTCTCAAATGTATCAGAACCTTTGTATCCAAGCCGGTCCTCCAGTGTTGAACTTGTAAACCTGGCCCAGATGTCATGTGGAGAGCATTGCAGAGAGGCAAAATGTGCATCACTTTCAAGCGCTATGACATAGTGCGGGGCCGCGTAAACCATGCCTTGCGGTAAAAAAGCAAACTGAATATATTTTGAGGTGAAGGCATGCATCATGACGCGACTTATCCCTGCGCATGCAGAATCAAGCGCAGGCGTCGAGCGCCCAAAGAGCCACCAGCGCTCTTTTCGCCGCCGGCCGTCCGCATTATCTCTCAGTTGATCTCGCTCTGGCTTTACCTTCTTCTCGATAAGCTCCATCAGATTTGGATACCTCTGACGGCATTCCTCTTCCCCGCTCTCTCCAAAGTTGATAACATATCGATGATGCGAGTGAGTTGGGCTGCTGTTTATCTCTTCGCCGCCGATATATGGGAAAATTACCTCGGAATATGACGGGTTCTTGTCGATCAGCCGCTCCATCGTAGCGACAGGCATTGGGATCCCTGGAGTATCCTCGTCAGCTTGGCCAGAATCGTCAAACGTGAAGCCGTTGCCGTAGATCATTGGCCCTGTAAAGCTCATGCAAGAGTTTTGCGAAAGGGGCTTTGGGTCTTCATTTCTGCCCTCCGCAAACAGAAAAGCCGTGATCTGCTCCACCGGCCTGCGGTCCAGAAGCTTCGCGCCGACATAGGCGCCCCTAAGCAGGTGCACCACACTCACTACCACGGCCGCCACACCCGGCCATTTGTATCGCTTGCGTGCCGCATAGATCGTGCCGCCATTGAGACATATCCAGCGCAGACCGGAGCTGCGGGTGTCTCCCTGGGCGATGGTGTTGGTGGCGATCAGCCCCAGTGATCCGCCAGGCCTCAGTAGATCGAAGCAGCGGCGGAAGAAGTGGGCCACCAGATCGGCATTGCCGTGGCTCTCGGAGTGCAGCTGCTTGAACCAGTCGAGGATGCCGTCGGGGCTGCCGTCGGCGATGGTGTTCTTACCGGCGAAGGGGGGATTGCCTACGAACACATCGAATCCTGGCTCCGTCCGGCCAAACACATCCGGGAATGCCAGTTCCCAGTGGAGGGGGGTGATGCCCTTCTCGCCCTGGCGCAGCCGCTCCAGCGGTTCCGCTAGCTCGTCTTCCAGCTCCTCCGCTGAGTTGTGCTGCAGTGTGGCCTCCAGGTAGAGCTTCTTCAGCTCTTCGCGGTCCTTCGGCTTCTTGCCGTTAAAGAACGCCGCCACCATCAGATCTCCCACCGTGCGCAGGTAGGCCGTGCTGGCGTTCAGGTCGTCGAGGGCCTGGCGCTTACGGTCGTCGTCGGCATCGCTGCGGCTGTCGGCATGGAACAGGGCGAAGCTCTTGGCCTCCTGCTGGCGCACCTGATCGAGATAGGCCATCTGGATCTCGCGCTGCCGGCTGGCGCCCTTGAGGGCCTTCTCGATCTCGGCGCGCGAGATGCCCACCAGGGAATCACCACATTGCAGGGCGTGGTCCACAAACGTGAACGGCGCGTCCTTACTCAGGCTCACCAGCCACAAACTCAGCCTCGCCAGGTTCACGGCAAAGGGGTTTTTATCCACCCCATAGAGGCAGCCCTGGGCGATCAGCCGGCGGGCATAGAGCAGCGGTTCTTCGCCATGGGCGCGGCCGCCAAGTTGCAACGCCTGGGGTAGGCCGTCGCGGCTCCAGGCCTGCTCCAGCAGTTCGGCCAGGAAGCGGCAGCTCTCCACCAAAAAGGCACCCGAGCCCATGGCCGGATCGCAGATCTTCAACGCCAGGATTTGCTCAGCGCTGGGCTGGTGAGCCGTGCGCTCCAGCCAGGGTCGCAGGGCCTCGGCCACGATCGGCCGCGTGAGGGAACGGGGCGTGTAGTGGCTGCCGCTGCGGCGCCGTTCTTCGGTGGGTTGGAACACCAGGCCGCCGGCCGGCTGGGGGCCCTCAAACAGATCGCGGTTGATGCGCGGGGCCAGGGCCTCCAACAGCTCGGCTTCGCTGCTGGCGTCCTTCAGGGCCGCCACTGATTTCGGCGGCAGGGTGGTGCCGGCCTCCTCTTCAAGCCAGGCCTTGCGTTTGCCGCCGGGCAATGCCAGCAGGGCATCGAGATCCACTGCCGTGGTGAGCTGCTTCTTTGCACCTTGTGGTTTGCTCTTCAGGCCGATGCAGCGGCCGGGAATGCGGCGCACCGCGTAGCCCATGATCCCCTCGTACACCGAGCCGATCTGCTCCACATCTAAAGCCCGGTAGCTGATGCGCTCACCATTCACAATCAGCAGGTTGCGCAGCACCGCCAGCACCACGCCGTCGCTGATCCACGGGCTCTCCAGCCAGGGGTACACGGCCGGATCAAATAGCTGGCCGTGGCGTGCCGGTAGGTAGTCGGTGGTGGGGCCGCCGCCATCAAACACCAGCCGGCACAGGCTCATCAGCCCGGCCCACGCCCCGAAGCGCTGCTCCATGGTGTCGGGGTAGTCGCTCTCGTCCTGCTGCAACTGCTCGTAGATGCCGCTGAGCTTGTAGTTCTGCTCGTACACCGCATCGCTTGGCATCAGCGCTTCGTCTTCGGCGTAGAGCAGGAACACCAGCCGCATCAGCATGGTGATCAAGCCGCCATAGAGCTGCTGGGCATCCCGCTCGGGCAAATCGCCCAGCAGTTGGATGTCTTGCCGCGAGCTCAGCTCATCGGCCTGCTGGAAGCCCCGCAGCAGATCCCACAGCGCCGCCAGCACCTGATCGGCCAGGGCATTGCTCACCACCGCCTGGAAGCTGCGGCTTTTTTTGAGCACATCAATCAATCGGTAGCCATCGGGATCGAGGAACACATGGCTCTGCCCCAGCAGTAGATCCAGCCCCGAGAACATCAGCCGGCCGCCCACCTCCGCCAGATCTGCCAGCGGGAAGGTGAGATAGCCGGAGCTTTCCCCCTTTGGTGCCACCACCAGCCGCAGCTGGGCACCGTTAAACAGCAGCCCCGCTTCCACCCCCGTTTCGCGCAGCAGCCGCTCAAAGCGTTCCTGCGGAGAAGCCCTCCAGAGGTGCTCACCAGCGGTGAGCTTTTGATCTAGGGGCGTGAGCGGATGCAATTCCTGCACCAGCAGCTGTGCCCCCTCGCCGGAGGCGGCTGGCACCACTGCCGTCGGTTGCAGCGTCTCCCCCAGTTCAGGCAGCTCTCTGGTGTAGCCCTCAATCAGATTCGGGTCGCTCTGCACCTGATCGGTACCCCAGCCCAGGTGCTCCACCAGCAAGGTCTCGATGCCGGTAAAGCCCAGCTCTCGCCCATCCGCATCGTCGTCGTCTCCGCCCAGGGGTTCGAGGCCATCTCGGTAGCGCTGCTGCCGCTCGATCAGCTCACTGCCACTGCGGGCCACCACCCAGCCGGCGTCCTGCATTGCCGCAGGAGCCACCACCAAGCCCACGGGCTGCAGATAGCCCAGCCACTGCTGGTGGGCCAGGAGTTCGGGGTCAGTGGTGGAAGGGCGGCGGGGCATGGAGGCAAGAAATGGGTGCTAACGCTGAATGGCAACTTGGCTTATTGAGCAGCCCCAAAGCATGCCTGTACTGGGATGTCTTGGCGAGGGGTGACGGTTTTACTCTGATTCACTTGTCCTATTCCTGCTGGTGCGGTTGGCCTATGACCCACCCCAGCCAGGGCTCGCACAGCCGCCAACTGCGAATGCGTTGGCCTGGCTTCGCTGGTTCCAGCAGACCCTCTGCCTGCCAGTTGCGCAGCCATTCCTGAGTTGTCGTTGGTGAGACTGCAAACCACTCCTCCAGGTCGCCGGGCTTGAACTGCGCGGCCTCGACCTCGCCGGCGATGACGCGGGCTCGCAAGCGGGTGAGCAGCTGCTGACTGCGGCGGTCGAGCCCTTCCCATGGATGGGGATCCGGTTGCACTTGGCGGGATTGAAGAGCTTCTGCTCTTGCAGCCAGGTCCACTGCCGCCTGGCGGATCACATGGGAGAAGTAGCTCAGCCATGGGCTGTGATCGGGGTCGTGGCGGCCCTCGTAGAAGTTCACTGGGCAACCCAATTGCAGTGCGGCGTAGTAGCTCTGCCGATCAGCCGCAAACCATTCTTCGAAGCTAAGTAATCCCTTGAAGGCATAGCCGCTACGCCAAAGCGATGCCGTAGCCAGCAAACGTCCGCAGCGGCCATTGCCATCCGGAAAGGGGTGGATGGAGATAAAGCGATGGCTGAGCAAGGCAGCCCGGATTAGGGGTGGCACTATCTCACTTGCCTGCCACCACTGGCAGAGCTGCTGCATCAACGGGCCCACATCCTCTGGCCTGGGTGGGGCGTAATCAATCCGGCGACTAACGGTGTCCACCACCGGCACTTCGTCCTCGCGATAGGGCGTTCGTTGCCGCCTGCGGCCACGACCCCGCACGATCACCACCGCGTGCAGTTCCTGAATCCAGGCCTCGCTGAGGGGGCTGCTGCCCTGGGCCCATTCCTCCACGCGGTCGAGGGCACGCCAGTAGTTGCGAACCTCCTGTTCGGCCTTGCTTCCCTCGCGATCAGCGGCTGCAATCGCCACGCGCACGGCCTGGTCATCGAGAGGGTTGCCTTCGATGCGAGTGCTGCTACGGGTGCTGCGCTGATAGGCCGCGTGGCGCAACCGCAAGCTCCCATCTGCTGGTAGTGGCAACAACCCCACCCGCGCCCGGGCGTCGGCGACCACGCAGAGGTCGTTCACCAGCGCATCGTTGTAGTCGTAATGGGGAGCCCATGGCGCCGAGAGTGAACGCTTCATGGCTTAGCCACTGATCGGCCAGAGGTACACAAGACCCGCCGGCTCCAGCCGCTGGGTGATTACCCGATAACTCTCCTCGATCCGTTTTGGTTCAGAGCCCAGCTCCGTTTCAATCGTCTCCAGGCGCCGCTGCCAGTGCTTCTGATCAGCCGAGAGTTGTTTGCGCTCCTGGCTCGAGAGCTTCTGTAGATCCAGGGCCGGCACCTCCAGCTGCTCTTCCAGGCCTGGGATCAGGGCCGTAGGACCAGCCGCAACAGCCTGTTTATCCAGCTTGGCCAGATCCCGGTTGCGCTGCTTCACGGTGGCATTAATGCGTTTGCGCTGGGAGCGGAGCACCTCCTTGAGCGCTGCGGCCTCCGTGCTGCCCCGTTGTTTGAGCAGTTCAACGGCAGCGGCCTGGGCGCTTTCCGCCGCCGCATCCAATGCGGGCTTGAGCGCAGCTACATCGGCTGGGGCTTCTGCCTGCAGCGAGCTGCGGATAGCAGCGGTGATCGCCTCTGCGTTTCCGGCCTCCATCGCCTTGGTGAGGACGGCCCAGGCCTGCTCTTGCTGAGCGCCAGCCAGCGGCAGGAGCGCCGCAGCCCGATCCGCGCCGGGATGCCAGTCAGCGATCACGCTGATCAGCTCATCGTGCAGCCGGGTGGCGCCCTGGCCAAACAGCGACAGCCGCCCCAGCACCAACACCTTGGGTTGGGGATCAGTGCTGGCCAGCACGCAGGCCCGGCTCAATTCGTGGTGCAGGAACCCCTGGCTCAGAAAACGGCTGAGCAGGCGCTGCACCAAGCGGTGCTCTAGGTGCAGGTGCACGGCCTCGGCATTGAGCCGGCCGGGATCAGAGAAGATCACCGGCCTAATGGGGTGCTCCTGGCGCCATTGCCACAGCGGCGTTTTGCGATCCCACACGCCACGCAGGCTGTCGAGGGTGTGCTCCCAACTGCGGTCATTGCTGCCGGCAACCAGGGCCTCAGGGTGCTCTAAGTGCCAGCAGGGCTGATCCTTTTCGTCGCTGCCCTGAACCAGGCCGCTCACGCCCAGTAGGTCAAGCGAGCAATTGAGGGCGGCCCGGAAGGGATCGTCATCGAAGCCGAGCCATTCATGGGATTTGGCCAGCAGTTGGCGCAGCTCATCCTGCTGTTGCTGCAGCTTCTCCACCCGCCGGCTGGCCTCCAGCTCCTCTCGGGCTCGGTTGAGCATGGCGCCGCGATCGGTATCGGCGGAATCCATCGCCAGCAACTTCTGCTGCACCGCTTCTGTGTTGTCGGTGTCGATACCGCCTTCCAGCACCTCATCCACCTGGCGTTGCACCAGCGGTGAAAGCGAGCCCAGCTCCTGGCGGATCACCTCGGTCTTCTTCACCAGCACATCCATGACCCGGTCCTCCGGCCGGTCTTCCAGCACGAAGTAGTGGCACCACACCTGGGGAGAGCGCTGCAGCTTGCGGTCGATGCGGCCGTTGCGCTGCTCCAGTTTGCTGGGGTTCCAGGGGATGTCGAAATGGATCAGGTGCTTGCAGTGGTTCTGCAGGTTCACCCCCTCCCGGGCGGCATCGGTGGCGATCAAGATGCGTAGCGGTTCTTGATCGGGATCGGCGTTGAACTGGGCCTTGAGCCGCTCGCGGTTGTCCTCACTCATGCCGCCGGTGAATGATGCGACGCGACGGTCGGCATCGGCGTCACCAAGCAGCTGCCTCAGTTGCCTTTCCAGGTAGCGCTTGGTGTCCACGTAGTCGGTGAAGATCAGCAGCCTGGTTGGGTTCCATCTCGCCTTGGCCTCGCCGAGGTTGGGGCAGAGATGGCTGCGTAGAAACTGTTCCAGCAACTTGATGCGGGGATCGGCTAGGGATCGATTGGCCGCTGCAATCTCGCCCATCCGCTCCAGTAGGGCCAGCTCGCTTTGATCAGCCTCAACGGTTTGGCGTAAGGCCGCTCGGGTTTGCGCCTCCTCGAGGTTGAGCAGCTCGTCTTCTGTGAGTTCGGCTAGGTCGCTGTCGCTATCTACACCGCCGAGCAGCAGATCCAGCTGGGCACCCGAGGCCGCCAGGGCTTCCCGCCGCTGTCCTTGCTTTTGATCCAGGCTCCTGCGATGCACCTTGAGGGTGCGAGCGAAGGCTTCGATCGAGCTGAGCAATCGCTTCTGCAGATTGGTGATCACCAGCCGATCGGCATTGAGTTGCCGCTTGGTGGCACCCCCCAGGAGCAGCCGTTGCTCCCGCTGCTTGCGGTAGTTCTGCAGCAAGCGAGAAAGCTCCAGCTCCGGGGTATCTGCCGGCAAGCTGCCTTTGGGTACGGAGAGAGGTTCAACAATCCGCTCCGGGAACTCCTCGCCGATGCGGCGTAGGTCGTCCTTGAGGCGGCGCACCAACACCGTATCTAGATCCCGAGGCTCAAAGGGCACACCCCGCACGAAGCGGGCCGGATCGAGCAGTTCCAGCAGGGCGGTGAAGCTGTTGCTGTGGCCGTTGTGGGGTGTGGCCGAAAGAAAAATGCGGTGCTCGAATAGGGGCGCCAGGTCCCGCAGGCTGCGGGTCAAGCCGGAATCGATGGCGTAGCGGAGAGTGTTGCTCGCTGGGGCAGCGTTGTGGGCTTCATCGAGGATTAGAAGGCTCTGGACTGGGGCCTGGTCTTCCCCACCCTTGCCCTGCTCCAGCCACACCCGCAGCGGGGCCGAGTATTCCGAGTTGCGCAGCAGGGCATGGGAAATCAGGAAGCGGCTGCCGGTGCTCCAGGGGTTGGTGCCATAGCCCCGCTCCTGGCGCACCTTCGCCACGTAGGCCCGGTCCATCACGGTGAAGGCGAGGCCAAAGCGGCTGGCCATCTCCTCCTGCCACTGGCGCAAGACCGAGGGCGGGCAGCTGATCACCACCCGCTTGATCCGCTGGCGCAGCAGCATCTCCCGCAGGATCAGCCCGGCCTCGATCGTCTTGCCCAGGCCCACGTCGTCGGCGATGAACAGGCCCACCCGGGGCATCTGCAGCGCCTTGCGCAGCGGTTCGAGCTGGTAGGCCTTCACATCGATCCCGGCCCGGTACGGGGCTTGGAACAGCTCGGCGTCGGTGGCGGTGACGCAGTTCCAGCGCAGGGTGTTGAGGTAGGCGGCGAACTGTTTCGGTTGGTCAAAGCCCCGCTGGGCCACCGCATCCCAGCTGCTCTCCCCAAGCACCTCAAAATCGATCTCCCGCTCCCGGAACACCGTCAGACGAGCCCCGATGGCGTCGTCCTCCATGCAGGCCATGGACACAACCGTGTCGGCGCCTGGCTCTAGGGGGGCTTGCACGTCCTCCACCAGGTAGCGCCGCGTGCGGCAACGCACCACGGCACCTGGCTTGAGCTTCTGACGGGTCCGGGTGGAGGAAGCGGTCATCGCAAATCCGCCTGCCGAGGCTGCGTCCACATGGGCATTGAGGTTCGCAGGTAAGCCTTCGCCCATTGTGCTCTTTTATGAGGCATGCGGGCGCCGCCTCAAATGGATCGGTCCTTAAATTGCAACGATATTCAGAATGCGCATAATTCTTACAGTCCGGAGCAGAAACAGGATGAACTTAACAAAAGCACGATACTCCAATAGAACATACCCTTTGCTAAAGCCTAAGACTCCAGGAGAGCATACCTAGTCAATCGTCAAGCCTGCGCTATCTACAGCTCAGCAATGACCATCTTGACTCTTTATTTATAGTTAAAAAGCTTGCAATCTTGCCTTGTCTAGGTCAGTCTTTTAAGGACCTAGCGTTGCCTCTCCTATCAGCTCACCGCAACCCCTCACAAGCCACCCCATCCCCATTGCGATCGAGATAGCTGTGCCCCTGCCGCAGCAACTCCTGGGCCCGGGCATAGGAGCCGATCTGCTTGCAGCTGGTCATGGCCCCGCTGGGTTGGGCCGCCTGAGGGCTAGAGGCGGACGCGCTTGAAATCGCCGCGGCTGAGTTCGCCCCTGCACTGCGGCGACCCGCTCCCCCATGCCGGAAGTCCCAGGGCCGGGTAATCCCCCCAGGCACTGCCCACACCCCCAGCCGCTGGGCCTGGGCCTGGCGCTCGGCCGCCAGGTAGGCCCCCCGATCACAGCGGCCCAGGTACTGCCGGTAGACAAACGCATGGCCGCTCTGGACCATCGCCAGGTTGACCGGGCCCTTGGCGATCACCTCCGCCACAGAGCGGCCATAGCGATCCACCGCCTGAACCCGCAGGCTCACCGTGGAGCCAATGGGCAGCAGGGCCTTGAGCTGGTTGCGACTGGCAAGCCCATAGGGGCTTTGGGCAGTCTCGGGGGCATCGATGCAGGCCAACCGCACCTTGAGCTTCTGGCCCCGCTCCAGCACGCTGATCGTGTCGCCATCACCAATCGAGAGGACCGTGGCAGCCGTTGCCGCCTGACAGAAGGGGCCAAGGACAGCTATGGACAAGCCCGCCAGAACGAGCAGCGTTTTCGAGGCCTTCCGCATCCCGGTCATCAGAGGCAAAGGCAGCAGGCCAAACGGGCCTGGTTGCCAGGCTATTGCCACCCTGAGCGTTTGTACTACCCTCGCCCCATGGACTTCCGCCCGGGCGAACTGGTCGCGGTCAGGGCCGGCAGCCACTGGCCCGAGCTGGTCGGCCGCATCCAGATG
This sequence comes from Synechococcus sp. UW140, assembly GCA_945860085.1. GTDB lineage: Bacteria > Cyanobacteriota > Cyanobacteriia > PCC-6307 > Cyanobiaceae > BAIKAL-G1. The sequence continues at coordinate 16,060 of CAMAPJ010000066.1, forward strand.
ATCCATGCCCAGGGCCATCCCATTTGGCTGGGCCGAATCCGGTTCATCCACCTACAGTCAGGTGAGCAAACGTTTTGGGGGCGCGTTGACGATGACGGTGGATCTCCCACTGGCCCAGATGACCGTGGCCGACAAGCTCCTGGCCATGGAACTGCTCTGGGCCGACCTGTCCAAGGATCCTGCCCAAGTGCTGTCCCCTGCCTGGCATGGCGACGTCCTCCGCAGCCGCCGTGAACAGGTGCTGCAGGGAGAAGCTCGCTTCCAAGGTTGGGATGCCGCATTGGATGAGTTGAGGGCTGAGCTGCGTGGACATCAGGCTCCTTGAGGGCGCCAAAAGGGATCTCCGCAGCGGCTGGTTCTTCTACGAACGTCAGGCCCCAG
>CAMAPJ010000067.1 GCA_945860085.1 Synechococcus sp. UW140
CAACCGTTATCTGGGCGCTTTTAGTTACCGCTTTAATCGACGATTTAACCTCATAGCGATGACAGATCGGGTGTTGCAGACAGTCTGCTGCTGCCTCGCCCGACCGGAACGCCTCCTAAGGAGCGCGGAGTTTACTGCCTAATCAAGTCGCCGTTTGATGTTGCCGTTTGATGTTGCCGTTTGATCGGTCTTGGCCGGCCGAGAATGGTCCCAAGCCGCGAGGGCCACCTTGGTCGAGCAACCGAGTCCAGCAGCGAACGTCTCCCGGGCCGAGCCCCCTGCTATTGATCCAGCCCTTCGCCCCGCCCAGGCGGTAGCCGAGGCGCCCTTGCCCAGCGCTGAAAGCTTCCGGCGCCTGGCGCCCCACCTGGTGGTGCGGGCCCGCCGCGGCATCGTCGGCACCAGCCGCTACGCCAGCCGCCTCAGGGAGGCCGTACGCCAGGCCTCTGAGGATGGCCAGGCCAGGCCCTTGCTGATCAGCGGCGAGCCCGGCCTGGAGAAGGACAACCTGGCTGCCCTGATCCATTTCGGCTCGCCCGCCCGCCGCCAGCTGATGGTGCGCCTCGATGGCGCCCTGCTGCGGGAAGACGGCGCCGAACTGTTCGGTTCAGCCAGCTGCGATGGCGCCGGTTCGCTGTTGGAGAGCCTCGGCAGTGGCGCCCTACTGATTGACAAAATTGACCAGGTGCCCGCCCCCCTGCAGCAGGCCTTGCTCAGCCTGGCCCGCACGGGCCAATGGCGCTCCGGTGGCCCCGGCGGCAGCCTGCACCAGTTCCCCGGCCGGGTGTTCTTCACGTCTGAAGTGGCCGTGCCGGAGGTGGATCGCCTCTGCCTGTCGATTCGGGTGCCGCCCCTGCGGGTGCGGCGCCAGGACCTGGGCGAATGGGTGCGCTACAGCGTGCGCATGCGCAGCCGCGCCCTCGGCTGGCAGCAGCCCCCCCAGGTGCCGGAGGCGGTGATCCAGCGGCTGCAGAGCTACGACTTCCCCGGCAACCTGCAGGAACTCGAAGAACTGCTCAGCCGGGCCCTGCAGCAGGCCAGGCCCGCCCCCCCCGGCAGCGGCGCCAAGTCCGACGCACCGGAGTCGGGCCAGCTGCCGGAGGAGGTCTTTTGGACGCCGGCGCGCCAGCAGCGCTTCCGCTTCGACCTGTGGCGCTGGAAGCCCGTCCTGCGCGACTGGCTGCGCAATCCCAGGTTCTGGAGCCTGCTGCTGTTCGGCCTGGTCAGCTGGCTGTTCGTGCTGGTCAATCTCTGGCTGTGGCTGGGGCCCCAGGATCGGGCCCACAACGGCGGCCTCAATCTCTTTTGGGCCTGGTGGTGGCCCCTGATCCTGCTGAGCTATCCGCTGGTGGGACGGCTCTGGTGTGCGGTCTGTCCCTTCATGGTCTGGGGCGAGATCAGCCAGCGGCTGGCCCGGCTGCTGGGCTGGAGTCCGGCGCCGTGGCCGCGGGGAGCCAGCGACGACTGGGCCGCTCCTTTGCTGGCGGCCGGTTTTGCCGCAATCCTGCTCTGGGAATCGGTGGCCGATCTGGAGAACAGCGCCTGGCTGAGCAGTTGCCTGCTGCTGTTGATCACCGCTGGAGCCGTGATCGGCTCGTTGCGCTTTGAGAAACGCTTCTGGTGCCGTTATTTGTGCCCGGTGGGGGGCATGAATGGCCTGTTCGCCAAGCTCTCGATCCTGGAGCTACGCGCCCAGGTAGGTACCTGCAGCGGCAGCTGCAGCACCTACGGCTGTTTCAAGGGCGGTCCCGCCCATGGCGAGGGCCTGGCCACGGCCGGCTGCCCGCTTGGCACCCACCCGGCCCACCTCAGCAGCAACCGCAACTGCGTGCTCTGTATGAGTTGCGCCCAGGCCTGTCCCCACCGCTCGGTGCAACTGAGCCTGCGGCCGCCGGCGGCCGATCTGCAACGGGACCTAGATGCGCCGGAGGCGGAAGCCGGCCTGCTCCTGGTGTTGGCGGGCGACCTGACCCTGCATCACTGGCAGCGGCTGCTTGGGTCCATGCCCCTAGCCCCGGCCAGCCTTAGTGAGGGGCCCCTGTTGCCGCGGCTAGCCTTCGGCGCCCTAGCCCTGGCCCTGCCGTCTTTGGGCTTCTTGCTGCTACGGCCCTGGTTCACGCCCCTGCGCCTGCGCCGCATCCTCTATGCCCTGTTGCCCCTGCTTTGGGGGTTGCTCCTGGCCCGATACCTGCCCCTGGGCATGGCCGAAGCGGGCACCGTGCTGCAGGTCTCCTTGGCGCCCCTCAATGGCGACCTGGCTGCCCAGCTGCCGAGCTGGCGCGCCGATGGCCATGTAATCGGCTTTTGCCAGAGCGGGGCCGTGCTGGTGGGCTTGGCCGGGGCGTTGGTGCTGCTGCGCCGGCTCCTGCGCGCCGGCAGTTCCGCCCTGCCGGCCGCTTCCCTGCTGGCTTTGGCCCTGGCGGCCGGGGGCCGCTGGTTGGTGGCCCTGCCCTGAGGGGAGGTCCCGAGTGCCGCTCAGGAGCCCATCGCTCTCAGGATCGAGCCTGCGAAGACCTGAGATCAGAGCAGATCACAATCTTGCGGCACTCCTGCGGCGCGTGCCGAACCGTCCGCTAGCGCTGAAGCAGGCTGGCTGCACTCGGGGGTGTCCCCATGGTTCCTTGTCTGGATGGGGGGCTGTTGCCCGGCGACCAGTCCAACGACCAGTTCATCAATCAGTCCATCAATCAGTCCATCAACCAGCCCATCAACCAGCCGATCAACCAGCTCAAAGACCAAGTCGGAGCCTTGCAGAGTTGGCTGGAACAGCGGCTGGCCATGCTCGAAAGCCAGGGGGAGTTTGAGGAGGCCTACGCCCTGCGCATGGAGATGGCGGATTGGTTGCTGGCTGAAGCCGGCTGAGGGTCCGCCGGCCAGCGCCGAGAATCGGACCTGGTTGCCCCCCTCCCATGACCATTGCCCTGCTGATCGCCCTAGTCGGTTCCCTCGCCCTCATGACCGTGATCGTGCGGAGGCTTGAGCGCACCTGAGCCAGCGGCCAGCTAGCCCGGCCAGCCAGCGAGCCGTGGGGATCCAGCCTTTGGGAGCGAGCTCCCAAAGCGGGGGCGATTCAGGCCGTGCCGGGACGGGGTCCTGGGTTGCTCAGCGGCTCATCGCCAGCATGCGCTCGATCGGCGCCAACGCCCGCAGCCGCAGCTCCTCATCCAGTTCAATGGCAGGAGCCAGGCTGTTGAGGCAACTCCAGAGTTTTTCCAGGGTGTTGAGCCGCATGTAAGGACAGGTGTTGCAGCTGCAGCCGTCCGCCCCTGGAACCGGGTGGAACGCTTTGTCCGGCAGGGCCCGTTGCATCTGGTGCAGGATTCCTGGCTCGGTCAGCACGATGAAGGCCGGTGCCGGGCTCTCAGCAGCGTGGCGGAGCAGGCTGCTGGTGGAGCCGATGAAATCGGCGAGATCAAGCAGGTTTTGCTGGCATTCGGGATGGGCGATCACCTCGGCGTTGGGGTGATCGAGCTTGAGCTGGAGCAGGGCCTGCTCACTAAAGGTTTCATGCACCTGGCAGCTGCCAGGCCAGAGGCTGAGGTCGCGCCCGCTCTGGCGCTGCACCCAGCGGCCCAGGTTCTGGTCAGGGGCAAACAGGATCGGTTGCTCCGGCGGCAACTGCTTGATCAGGTCCACCGCGTTGCTGCTGGTACAGATCAGGTCGCTTTGGGCCTTCACCGCCGCCGAACAGTTGATGTAGCTGACCACGAGGTGGTCGGGATGGGCGGCGCGAAAGGCGGCAAAGGCATCGGCCGGGCAGGCATCGGCCAGGCTGCAGCCGGCATCGAGATCCGGCAACAACACGGTTTTGCCCGGGTTGAGAATTTTCGCCGTTTCGGCCATGAAGTGCACGCCGCAGAAGACGATCACATCGGCTTCGGTGGCCGCGGCTTTGCGAGACAGTTCAAGGGAATCGCCGATGAAATCGGCAATGTCCTGGATGGCGGGCTCCTGGTAATAGTGGGCCAGGATCACGGCATTGCGCTGGCGCTTGAGTTCGGCGATCGCCGCGGGCAGCTCCGCCGGGGCTGGACAGCCTTCCTGGACACGGGGCGGTGTGGCCTGGGATGCCGCGAAAACCAAGCGAAGCCTCAACTGATGCACAGTGGAGCCACCCTAGGCATTTTGGATGGCTGTGATTGGGGCATCAGCCGATCCGAACAGAGGCACCGCGCCGCCCAAGGACCTGCAGATCGCCATTGCCGGGGACCTGCACGGCCAGTGGGATGGGCTCGATGAAGCATTGCTGGAGCTGTTGCGGCCCGATGCCCTGATGGTGGTGGGCGACCTCAGCGATGGCGATCAGCTGATCGCCGCCCGGCTCGGCCGCCTGGCCCTGCCGATGGCCTGCGTGCTCGGCAACCACGACGCCGGCCGCGATGCCAGTGGCCGCACCTTGCAGCGTCAGTTGTCGTTGCTTGGCGATCGCCATTGCGGTTGGGGACTGCGCTGTCTCGACCCCCCGGGCCTGGCGGTGGTGGGGGCCCGGCCGGCCAGTGCCGGCGGCGGGTTCAAGCTCAACCAGGGGGCCTCGGCCGTGTTCGGTCCGGTGACGATGCAGGAATCGGCGGATCGAATCACCGCCGCGGCCCTGGCGGCCGATCCGGGCCTGCCGATGGTGTTGCTGGCCCATTGCGGCCCCAGTGGCCTGGGCAGCACCTGCGCCGATCCCTGCGGCCGTGACTGGAAAAAGCCCGCTGTCGACTGGGGAGACCAGGACCTGACCATGGCGATCGAGCGCATCCGCCGCCACCGCCCCCTGCCCTTAGTGGTGTTTGGCCACATGCACCACCGGCTCAAGCGGGGCCAGGGGGAGCGGCTCAGCTTCCTGCGTGATCGGGCTGGCACGGCCTATCTCAATACAGCCTGCGTGCCCCGCCACGGCAATGACGAACAGGGGCGGGCCCTGCGTCATTTCAGCTGGGTCGTGTTGCGCGACGGCCAACTACACCAGGCCAGCCACCGCTGGTACGGCAAGGGCGGCCAGCTGTTGTACGAGCAGCGTCTTTACCAGCAACCCGCGCCTGAGGTGCAAGCAACCGCTTCGGCCCCATGCTGATCGTCGCCTGCATCAGTGGCCACGGCTACGGCCATCTCTCGCGCACGGCCTCGATCTTGACTGCCCTGCATCAGCTCCAACCCGGCTGGCGCCTGCTGCTTTCGACCCCCTTGCCAGAGGCCACCCTGCGGGGCGCTTTTGGGGCAGTGCCCTTTGAACATCGCTCCTGCCGTTGGGATGTAGGGGTGGTGCAGGCCGATGCCCTCGGTGCCGATGCCGCGGCCACCCTCGAGGCCCTGGAAGCCCTAGAGCGCCAGCTGCCGGCCCAGATCAGCCGTGAAGCGGCCTGGCTGGCTGGCCAGGGGGAACTGGTCGTGGTGCTGGGCGATGTGCCCCCGGCGGCGGCGGCCCTGGCCCAGGCCCTGGCGGCGCCGCTGATCTGGATCGGCAACTTTGGCTGGGATGCCATCTACCGGCCGATGGGCGGGGCCTTCGTTGCCTGGGCGGAGCGGGCCCTGCAGTCCTATCGCCAGGGTGAGGCGGTGATCGAGTGTCCCTTCGCCATGGCCATGGACTGGGACATCCCCCATTGGCCCGTGGGCCTGACCGCAGGTCGGCCCCGGCTTGATCGCGCCAGCCTGCGCCGCCTGCTGGCGATCGAGGCGCCACCGCAGCGCACCGTGCTGGTGGGCTTTGGCGGCATGGGCTTCCCGCTGTCCCCTGCGCTGTTCGGCCTCTGGCCAGACCACCAGTTCCTGGTCACCGATGGGGAGCTCGCCGCGGCTGCCTCCAATGCCACGCTGCTGCCTGCCGGCCTCCGGCCCCTCGATGCCATGCCCCTTTGCGGCCGGGTGTTGACCAAACCGGGCTACAGCACCTTCTGTGAGGCCCTCTCCCAGGGAGTGGGGGTGCACTTGGTACACCGCGAGGGCTTTGCCGAAGCGCCCGTGCTGGAGGCTGCTCTGCAGGCCCATGGCCAGCACCGCCTGCTCAGCCGCGATCAGCTGCTGGCGGGAGACTGGCAGCTAGATCAACCGCTGCAAGCCGCCAGGGCCGAGCCCCTGCCCGCCGATGGCGCCGACCAGGCCGCTGGCCTGCTGGAGCGATTCATTCAGAAAAATTGCTGCGCTGCAGGGGCTTAGCCCCTGTCAAGTCAATGATCAGCAACGCGAATCATTGGCGGCTATAGCGATCGAAAGTCGTGAGTGATGACTCCCTGTAGCGAGGGCATCAAATCAGTCGCTCACAGTGATCTGAATCCTGCTGCGTAATTCTGGTTGCAAATGGACAGCTGTGTGACTGGCACTCCATAGGTTTGCCGGGGCATCTTGTTCGACAAAATCTGCGCAATCAGCAAATTGCTGATCTTCGTTGATGCATTCCGCCCATTTGCGGTTGACAGCGAGCTCCTACTCACCCCCTGATTATTTGTTTGCATCGTTTCCCGGCGTCGCCTTTGTAGCGCCCCTCAAACGATTCTCTCCAGCTATCAACCCGGCTTCTGCGCACTGCAGCGTTGCCCATCGCCTTGCCCAGGTGGCAAAGCCAAGCACCTTGTCGACCTTGCCTGAACCGCTTTGACCTCAGTTTTTTCACCCCAGCCCAATCCCGGGAGTGCCGCCTTTAAGCCCAGGTGCTTGCGCCTTTGTGCCGGCGGGCTTGCCGCCACCGCCTTGCTGGGCCTGCTGACTCCCCTGGCTGCCACCGCCTCCCCCCGGGACCGTCTGGCAATGGAGCCGGCCTCAGCGTCCTTGGCGGCCTCGCCTTTTTCGTTAAATTCAGAGTCGTCCCAAGCTGATTGGTCCAAATCTGATTCTTCAAAAACAGATTCTTCAACAACAAATCCCTCAACTTTTGAACCCCTTCGTCAGCTGCGCACCAGTTCTGACCTAGGCCAACAGCTCGAACGACCGGTCCAGCGCCTGGCGCTGCTGGATGCCGACTCCCCAGCGGCGATGCCGTTCCCGGTGGCCACTCCGCCGCCCGTCCGGGTCGGTTTCCCGATCACGCCGGCCCGCCGGGCCCTGCTCAACACAATCCGCTACTCGGAAGGCACCTGGGCCGGGGGCCAGGACATTGGCTACCGCATCCTGTTTGGCGGCAGCCTGATGCGCTCCTTCGAGCGCCATCCCAACCTGGTGATCCGCACGGCCCGCTACGCCAGTGCCGCCGCCGGCGCCTACCAGTTCATGCCCTTCACCTGGTCTCTTGCTAGTCGCTTGCTGGGGTTGCAGGCCTTTGGCCCCGATGAGCAGGACCAGGCCGCCCTGCTGTTGATCCAGCGTCGGGGTGCCCTGCCCCTAGCCGATCAGGGCCGTTTCACCCCCAGCCTGGCTGCCCGGCTGGCGCCCGAGTGGGCCTCCTTCCCCACCCTGCGTGGCAGCAGCTACTACGGCCAGCCCGTGCGCCGCTTCGCCGAGCTGAAGCGCTTCTACGAAGACAACCTGGCCCAGCTCCTCGGGGACACGCCCAGGGAAGACAGCAGCACCTTGCTGGTGGGTTTCAGCAGCTGCGACCGGGGACAACTGGTTTGCCGGCCAGTTGAAGGCACCGGCTCCTCGCTCTGAGAGCCAGGCCCAGCCGTTGTGGGCTAGGGCGATCCAGATCCAGAGCCGATCCCGGCAGTTGCCTAAACCGCTCAGGACTCGCCGCTGGCCTGGTCCTTGAGCCGCGCCCGTCCCACCGTTTGCTGGGCGATTAGGTAGGCGGCGAAGGCTGAGGCCAGAAAGCCGAGGCAGTTCCGGCTGATCGGCAGCCAGTCGGTTGTGCGGGTCACCACCGGGCCCAGGCCAAACACAAGGAACAGGATTCCCCACAGGGGCGAAAGCAGCAGAACCCAGCCCCACTCCACCGTGCGCCCGTCCTTGCGCGGGTAGGCGGCGAAACCGACAATCAGACCGCCCAACAGGGAGGTGCAAAAGGTGAGCAGCCACTGCTCCTGGGGTAGGCCCGGCACCACCTGACAGCCGCCGCGCTCCAGGCAGGTCTCCACTGCCGCCAGGGCATCGACGATGGCGCCATCCTCGCCATGCTCACGCACGTAATACTGGTTGCCGAATCGGGTCTGCAGTTCGACCCAGAAGGTGCGCGGCATCAGGGCGAAGAGGGCATCGCCGACGTTGAAATTGAGCAGGTTGCCGCCGCGGGGGTCAGCCACCAGCACCAGGCTGCGTTCATCCAGTCCCCAGAACTCTTTCACCGCCAGGCCTGGCGTGCGGTCGTACTGGCTCAGCACCCGCAATTTCCAGCCACTGCTGGCTTCAAAGGCGTTGAGGTTGCTCTCCAAGCTGGTGCGCTGGCCATCGGTGAGGGCCTTGGCCAGGTCGATCACTGGCGTCGGGTGGTCAGGCAGCAGGTCGGGGTTGTCATAGGCCCGGGCGGCGGCGGGGCCAAAGCCGATCAGGCTGATCAGCAAGGCCAGGCCGGTGGCGAAGCGACCCAGGCGCCTGAACGTCTCGCAAAGGCCCATGGCTGCTGCTTCAGTGGGCCCGCATTCTCACCGACTCCTGGCCGGTGTCGTGACCCCTTGACCTCCAGCCTGGACGACAAAGACCCGCCCGAGTGGTTGCGGCAGCGGTTGGGCGCCGCCGGTGGCTCCGTGCCGTTCAGCACCTATATGACCTGGGCCCTGCACGATCCCGAGCACGGGGCCTACGGCAGCGGCCGGCTGCGGATTGGCCGCCGCGGCGATTTCGTCACCTCGCCCTCGCTGGGATCGGACTTCGCTGCCCTGCTCGCCCCCCAGCTGGCCGACTGGCTGGCCGAGCTGGCGCTGGAGCTGGGGCTAGATCTTGATCAGGCTGGCGGCCTCCCGGGGCCTGATTCCCAGCCAAGCAGGCCCTTGGCCCTGGTGGAAACCGGCCCTGGTGAGGGCGAGCTGGCCCTGCAACTGGCCCAGGCCCTTGGCCAGGGCTGGCCCCAGCTGGCGGCCTTCTGCGAACTGGTGTTGGTGGAACCCAATGGCGGCATGGCGGCCCGCCAGCGGCAGGTGCTGGAGTCGAGCCCCTTGCCTTGCCGCTGGTGCAGCGCCGAGGAGCTGGCCCAGTCCCCCTGCACCGGCGTCGTGCTTGCCCATGAGGTGCTTGATGCCCTGGCAGTGGAGAGGATCCGCTGGGATGGCCGCCAGTGGCGCCAGCAACGGGTCGCGCTCAGCCAGGGGGCGGACCCGCCGGAGCGCCTGCAGTTCGTCGATGGCGATCCCCTAGAGCCGCAGGCCGAACCAGCCCTGGAGTCCCTAGGCCTGTGGCCGCCCGATCAGCGCCGCGGTCCGGGCTGGACGACGGAACTGCATCCCGGTCTCAAGCCCTGGCTGGCGGCTTGCGCCGCAGGACTCAAGCGCGGCCTGTTGCTGGTGATCGATTACGCCATCGAGGCCCAGCGCTACTACGCCCCCCAGCGCCTCGATGGCACCTTGATCGCCTACCGCCAGCAGGAAGCCAGTGGTGATCTCCTGCGCCAGCCAGGTTTCTGGGACCTAACGGCCCATCTCTGCAGCGAGAGCCTTCTAGGGGCGGCCCGCGAGGGCGGCTGGCAGCTGCTGGGCCAGCGCAGCCAGGGCGAGGCCCTGCTCGCCCTGGGGTTGGCCCAGCGGCTGCATGGGCTACAAACGCCAGCTGCCGGCGAACGGCTCGATCTGGCCACGGCCCTGGGGCGGCGCGAAAGCCTGCTGCGCCTGGTCGATCCCGCTGGCCTGGGCGCCTTTCGCTGGTTTGCCTTCAGCCGGGACGGATCTTCTGCCGCGCCGCCCGATGGGGACAAGCCTGAATCAACCCTGCTCCCCGGTCAGATCAACCCCGCAGCGAGTCAACCAACTGGGCAGGGGCCCCTGCCCTTGTTCCTGCGCGATCCCTGAGCCGGCTTAGGCCAGCCGTTCCAGGGCCGCGCCGATCACCGCAGCGCTGATGTCATCGCGGATCTCGACGCTGCCGATGCCAGTGGGAAGCACAAAGCGCACCCGGCCGGAACGTACTTTCTTATCCCCCTGCAGGCAGGCCAGAACCGCCTCAAGCTCGAGATCGGGCCAGCGCAGGGGCAGGCCGGCGGCGGCCACTAGGCGCCGTTGGCGCTCCTGGTCGGCCGCAGTCCACAGGCCCAGGGCTACGGCGATTTCGCCGGCGGCGAGCATGCCCAGGGCCACGGCTTCGCCGTGCAGGTAGGTGCCGTAACCGCAGAGGGTTTCGACCACATGGCCCAGGGTGTGGCCGTAGTTGAGGATCGCCCGCAGGCCAGCCTCGTGCTCATCGGCTGCCACCACCTGGGCCTTGGCCGCGGCTGAACGGCGCAGGATCGTTTGGAGCAGGCCAGCGGGCAGGCATTCAAGGCCGGAGAGGTCACCAGCGCCCTCCAGGGCTGCAACCAGTTCGGGATCGCCGATCACCCCATACTTGATTACTTCTGCCATGCCCGCCCGGAATTCCCGCACCGGCAGGCTCAAAAGGGTGAGGGGATCAATCAGCACCAGCCGGGGCTGGTGGAAGGCGCCAATTAAGTTCTTGCCCCCCGGATGGTTGACGCCGGTCTTGCCGCCGATCGCCGCGTCGACCATGGCCAGCAAGGTGGTGGGCACCTGCACCACGGCGATGCCCCGCAACCAGGTGGCGGCGGCAAAGCCAGTCATGTCGCCCACCACGCCACCGCCGAGGGCAATCAGCAGCGACCGTCGCTCCAGTTTGCGCTCGAAGGCGGCCTCATGAATCAGGCCAATGGTGGCTGGGGTTTTCTGCTGCTCCCCTGCCTCCACAACCAGCAGCTGGCTCTCGAAGCCGGCCGCCTGCAGGCTGGCCAGGGCCGTCGCCCCGTAAAGGGCCTCCACGTCCAGATTGCTGACGATTAACACCTTGGTGCCGGGGCCAAAACCCTGCAGGGCCACCTGTTCCCCAAGTTGGGCCAGGCCGCCGGCGCCGATCACCACCGGATAGGGCTGGCTCTGCAGGGCCACTTCGATCGTCTCGAACGCCACGGGCTCGGCCTGGGCAGGGGCTTGGTCTGCCTGGATCGTGCGAACTGGAGGGGCGGGGCTGCTGCTCACGGCGGGCACCGGCGATGGCGATTGGGCTGGGGTCGAGTCTGCCGCTTGAACTGCCGCCTGAGCTGCCGTCTGAGCTGTCGTCTGAGATGTCGCCGGCAGCAAGGCCCCCTAAGGTTTGCGCCATGGCCGAGGCCTCCAGCTACCGACGCAATGGCACCGCCTGGGCCTTTTTGGCTCCGGCCTTGATTCTGCTTGGGTTGTCGGTGTTGGTGCCGGCGGCGATGGCCCTGTTGATGAGCGTCAGCCAAACGGGGCTTGATGTCTCTGAACCTTTAAAGTTCGTGGGTCTGGCCAATCTCAGGCGCCTGCTCCATGACCCGATGTTCTTCCGGGTTCTGGGCACTACCTTGGCCTACTTGGTTGGTGTGGTGCCGCCAATTGTGGTTGGGTCCCTAGTCCTGGCTGTACTCGTCAACCGCCAGCTGCCTGGGATCCATTGGTTCCGGGCCGCCTTCTATGCGCCCGTGCTGGTCTCGATCGTGGTGGCGGCGATTGCCTTTCGCTGGCTCTACGCCGAAACCGGTCTGATCAATGGCTGGCTGGCCGCCTTGCTCGGTCCCGGGTTTTCACCGATCGGCTTTCTCACCAATCCCCTGCTGGCCCTGCCCGCGGTGATGCTGGTGACCCTGTGGAAGGGATTGGGCTATTACATGGTGATCTTTATCGCCGGACTCCAGGGCATCTCCAAGGATCTCTACGAAGCCGCCTCCCTCGATGGCAGTGAGGGCTGGCGCAAGCATGTTGATATCACCTTGCCGCTGTTGAGGCCCTACATCACTCTGGTGGCGGTGATTTCAGCGATTGCGGCCACCAAGGTGTTTGAGGAGGTGTTCTTGATGACCCAGGGAGGTCCCGCCGATTCCACCCGCACACTTGTCTATTACGTCTACGACCAGGCTTTTTCGGAACTGGAGATCAGTTACGCCTGCACCGTCGGTTTGGCCTTGTTCGTGATCGTGTTGCTGCTCAGCCTGGTGCGGCTGGTGGCTGCTGGCGAACGGGGCCTCAGCTGATCGAGGGGCAGGGCGGTGCGATCCAGTGCGAAGCTTGACGATTGGCCTGTCGCAGGCGCGAGGTGGTTGTGAGCACTGATCCCTCCTTGTCGCCTCCGCTGCAGGACGAGCCGTCCCCCCCAGGGACCCTCTCTACTGGCCCCGATACGGGCCTTGATGCGGCCAGCGCGACTGGAATCGGCATCGTCGGGGGCGGCCAGCTGGCCTTGATGCTGGCTGAGGCGGCCCGCCAGCTGGACGTGCGGCTGCACCTGCAGACCCCTGGAGCGGCCGATCCCGCCGTAGGACTAGCCACCAGTGTGGTTCTGGCGGAAATCGGCGATGCCAGTGCCACCCGGGAGCTGAGCCGTCGTTGCAGCGCCATCAGCTTTGAGAACGAATGGGTGGACCTGGAGGCCCTTGCCCCCCTAGCGGAGGCCGGGGTGGTCTTTTTGCCCAGCCTGGAGTCGCTTCAGCCCCTGGTCGATAAGCGCCAGCAACGGGAACTGCTCGGGCGCCTGTCGATACCGACGCCCCGCTGGCTGCCACTCAACGCCCTGCTGGCTCCAGCCAGCCCTGGCTGGCAGTCAGGCCTGGAACAGGGAAGCACCCCGGATTCAGGTGCCGAGCCGTTGGAACCGGCCGATGCGTTTCAAGTGACATCGCCCCATCAACCAGCCACGGCTGATCGACCCGTCGCCCTGGATCAACCAGCCGATCAATCCGTTGATTTAGGTCAAACAGCCACTGATCCCGGGGGGCTGGCCGCGGCAACGGCTGAGGCCGTGGCCCAATCCCTGGCGCCTTTGCGCCAGTGGCGCTTGCCCCAGGGCTGGAATTTCCCTGTGGTGGCCAAGGCGATTCGCGGTGGCTACGACGGCAAGGGCACCTTGATCCTGGCCACGGCCCCAGAGCTGGGCCAATTGCTGGAGCAGGTGGATCCGGCGCTCTGGATCCTGGAGGATTTTGTGGCGTTTGAGCGGGAGCTCGCGATGGTGGCCTGCCGTGATCGCTCCGGCGAAGTCACCTGCTATCCGCTTGTGCAAACCCATCAGCACCACCAGGTGTGTGACTGGGTGCTGGCTCCGGCCCAGGCCAGCCAGGCCCTGGAGGCCATGGCGCGCAACATGGCGGCCTCGCTGCTGACGGCCCTCGACTATGTGGGGGTGCTCTCAATCGAATTTTTCTATGGCCCCGGCGGGCTGGTGATCAACGAGCTGGCCCCTCGCACCCATAACTCTGGCCACTACAGCATCGAGGCCTGCTCGATTAGCCAGTTCGCCCAGCAGGTGCGCATCGTCGCCGGCCAAGGCTTGCAAGCGCCCCAGCTGACGGCGGCCGGGGCGTTGATGGTCAACCTGCTCGGCACCGACAACGGCGCGGCGGATCGCGGCGCGGCCCTGGCAGCGCTGAAGGCCTTACCCGGCGCGACGCTGCATTGGTACGGCAAGCAGGGCCCAGCCCTGGGCCGCAAACTCGGCCACATCACCCTGCTGCTCAAGGCCCTTGATCCCGAGGAGCGGGACCAGGAAGCTCGTCAACGGCTGGAGCAGATCCGCACGATCTGGCCCCTACCAGACCACAAAGGGGCTTAAGCTGATCGGGAACTGCTGTGTTGGTGACTGCCTTCTACAGTTTTCTGATCTGACTCCCTTTTCGACATGGGGTGTCTGTCGCGATGGTGACGTAAACCGGCCTCGTAGCCGGAAACGAAGCCCCGCTCTGACGCCCCTTCTGGTTCATCCAGGTCGGAATCTGGGGCAGAACGGCACGGTGGTTCACCCTCTTCCTGCGCAATGAGTCTCGCCAAGTCCAGGACCTGGACGGACCAACAAGTAGACTGACAAGTGGACTAACAAGTGCACTGACAAAATCTTGACTTTGGGGCTCTGTATTCGCTGTTTCCTGCTCACATTATTTGGCAGTGAGCGGTTGCAAAAGTGATGCGGATGGGATGAGCCAACGTCTAACTTCCTTTGAAGTCAGATCAAGACCTCCGGTATGGGGGAATCTCTGTGTTGGGCGTAAGGCCTTAGGGGCTTGGATATTTGTGTCGGAATTTCTAGTTGCTACTGTTAATTCGGTTTTTGATTCCATTCCTTTGCCGGATTGGCAAGGAGTTGCTGGTCATTTTTGGAAATTATGAAGTTCGTTCTATATGTTCGATTGAGCAATACTGTGTTCGCTGATTCAGTCATTCCACGCCTTCTACTGCTTTGTTTGGCTACTATTTAGGCATCTCAATGGATTTTGGGTTCCATTCAGGTGCCGGGGCCGGAGTGTACCATAAGCAGACATGCTGCAGGTGCTCTTCCAACCTATAGTAATCCCTGAAATTGGGCAGCAAGGTTTAACGATAGATTTAGTCGTTTCATTGCCCCAGCGAATCGATCTACCAGACATGCAGCCGGGGTCTTTACCTGCAAGTTAGGGCTCGTGCCCACGACCTCCCAAGAGGCTTCTTTCGTAAGCCCAGCAAATTGGACATATCAGGGGCCGAGAGCCAAGCCCCTGCGTTCACTGGTGGGATTTCTGAGCTGCTAGTTATCCAGGCACTCCCTAGCGCTCAAGGGGCAGTTCAATGACGCCCCAAGCTCTAAGTTAGCCCTAGGTGTTAGGGCATAGGGACGCAAGCGCTCCAAACGCATTAGGGATTGCTCCGTCTGCTACCCCAACGATTTCGACGTTATCTTCTTTCATGAACGCTCCTTTTAGTTGCGCAATGCTATCAGCTAGCTCTTGGACCTTAGTAGCCCCTTCTTGCGAATCTATTCTCTTGGCAATACCATCAATTTCATCTACAATAGACTGAAGTTCATCTAAAGTGGCTGAATCTGGCATGTTTCCGGTTTTGACGTACTCTTCCAGGATCGCTGAAGATCTCATCACGTTTGATTGCTTGATCTCAGTGCAAGCAGTTTCCATTGAGATGGTCGTCTCGGCTACTGGAGGGCTTGCCTCGGACGAGCTGGATTCAGGGCGGTTACAACTTGCCAAAGCCATTATTAAAACTATTGCGCCGGCGATTTTGTAGAAATTCATTGAATTAAAGTTGAGCTGATTTACAGCTTAGAAGTTAAGCCAGTTACAAGTTTAGCATCCTGTCGGAAAAATGGATATGTATCTCTTGATACTGAGACGATGCGAGCTAAGTTTTCGTGGACAGTAGCAATGGCTACCCTTTGAGGAGCTGTGTGGCCCCTGAGCCGGGTTTCCGTCCATCAGTAAGCGCTGCGCTCACAGTCCCGAGTTCAAGGCCAGGGTCGCCATGGAGGCGATCAGTGGCCGCAAGACGATCCAGGAGATCGCCGCTAACCATGCTATCTATCCCCGATCCAGGTGAGCCAGTGGAAGCGGCAGCTGCTCGATGAAACCAGCGATACGTCCGAAAACAACCCCAGCCAGGAGGAACCAAATCGAGACCTCCGGTATCGGGGGAGGTGGGCGTTAGGCGATAGGGACTTGAAAATCTGTGTTGGAATTTCCTTGGCAGAGGGGTCCTATTGGCTCCTAACAAGTTGTTCTGCCACAGGTCTGCCCTAGGAAGCCCCCTGGGGCTTGAAACTGTGTCGTCAGAACCGCTGAAGTCCGCCTCCCGCGCTCCTCCAGTGAAGACCGCTGCTTCGTCTTGCTTGAGATGGTGCTGTGCTTTGGCGGGACTGGGGGTTGAGCTTGTGGGAGGTGGATTAAGTACATCCAAATTTTTTTAATTGCCCTGGTCAAAGAAAATGCAAACCATTGCCTTAACGGGCTTATATTTGGTTCGTAGCGAAGGTAATTTCGATTCTTCTAGGTGTTATTGATGTGATTCTCTGGATTGCGAGGGAGGCCAGATGAGGGTTACTCAAAAAGTGGGCAAGACCAAAACTATTTCAAGGAGACGGCCTGCAAAATCTTTAGAATTTAATATTCAGACCAGCCCAGCCACCGCTTCCATAGTTCATGCCTCCACCAGTTGCAAAGTCACCCCTAACCTTCAAGGCCACCGAACTAGAAAGGTCAAGTGTGACAGCT
>CAMAPJ010000068.1 GCA_945860085.1 Synechococcus sp. UW140
GAGCTCCCCCTGCTTCACCCAGGCATAAAGGGCGCTGCCATGGGGATCGGCCAGCACGCAGCGCACCTGGGGGTTTTGCTGCTTGAGATAGAGGGCCACACCGGCGTAGGTGCCGCCGGTGCCGGTGGCCGCCACCCAGGCATCAATCCGACCGCCGGTCTGGTCCCAGATCTCCGGGCCGGTGCTGTTGAAGTGGGCGCGGCGGTTGGCCAAGTTGTCGAACTGGTTGGCCCAGACCGCGCCCGGGGTTTCGGCGGCAATCCGGCCCGAGAGCCTGACGTAGTTATTGGGGTCCCGGTAGGGAACGGCCGGCACGGTGCGCACCTCGGCGCCGAGGCTGCGCATCAGGCCGATCTTCTCGGCCGACTGGGTGTCCGGGATGACGATCAGGGCCTTGTAGCCGCGGGCGTTGCAAAGGTGAGTGAGACCGATGCCCGTGTTGCCGGCGGTGCCCTCCACCACCGTGCCCCCGGGGGCCAGCAGCCCCTGCTCCTCCGCCTCCAACAGGATGCCTAGGGCGGCGCGGTCCTTGACCGAGCCACCGGGATTCATGAATTCGGCCTTGCCGAGGATCTCGCAGCCGGTGAGCTCGCTGAGGGCGTTGAGCCGAATCAAGGGTGTATGGCCAACGGCGCCCACAAAACCGGGTGTGATCCCCCCCATGGCGCTGGCCTGACGATGTCGTGAACTGGTGCGGCGATCGTAGGGGCGGCTGACGCCCGATCCCAGGGCTTCTAGGGTCAGACCAGAGATTCCGCGCCCATGCACCGATCCCCCACCGCCACGCGGCTGTTGCCGCGGCTGCGGGAGATCCGGTCAGCCAGCGAGGCCCTGATCGCCCCCCTAGAGCCGGAAGACCTCTGCTTGCAGGGGATGGCTGATGCCAGTCCACCCAAATGGCACCTGGGCCACACCAGCTGGTTTTTTGAGGAGTTCCTGCTCAGGCAGCCCGATCTGGCGGCCCTAGTGGCCCCCTACGAGCCCTCCGATAGCCGCTGGGGCTACCTGTTCAACTCCTATTACGAGGCCGTTGGCGCCCGCCATCCCCGGCCCCAGCGGGGCCTGCTGACCCGGCCGCCAATCGCAGAACTGCTCGACTGGCGCCAGCGGGTCAGTGCCGCCTTGGAGCGCTTGCTGCAACGGCTGGACGGGCTCGATCCCCAGCAGGCGGCAGCGCCCCTAGCCCTGGTCGAGTTGGGCCTGCAACACGAGCAGCAACATCAGGAGCTGCTGCTAATGGACCTGCTCGACGGCTTCAGCCGCAATCCGCTCGAGCCCAGTTACAGCCTCGCCAGCGACGGGCCCGAGGCCCGCTTTGAGGCGGCCACCCTGGCGGCGGATCAGAGGGCAGCAACTGGGAGTGGTGCAACGGGGATGGCAGCGGTGGTGGTGGCAGCGGCGGGGCCAAAAGACAGCGGTGCAGGGCCGGATCAGGCCTCCGCCTGGCTGGACCACCCCGGCGGCCTAGTGGCGATCGGTCACTCCCAAGGCGACGGCGGCCCAGACCCCTACGTCGGCGGTTTCCATTTCGATAACGAGGCCCCCCGTCACCGCGTCTGGCTCGAACCCTTCGCGATCGCCCACCAGCTGGTGACCAACGGTGCCTTTGAGGCCTTCCTCGCCGATGGCGGCTACCGGCGGCCGGAGCTGTGGATGAGCGAAGGCTGGGCCGAGGTCAACCAGCGGGGCTGGCAGGCCCCGCGCTACTGGCGCGGCGACTGGGAATTCACCCTGGCCGGGCGGCGCCCCCGCCACCCCGAGGCGCCGGTGCGTCACCTCAGCTGGTTTGAAGCGGACGCCTACGCCCGCTGGGCCGGGGCGCGGCTGCCTAGCGAAGCGGAGTGGGAGATCACCGCCCGCGAGCTGACCCAGGCCCAGGGGGTGCTGTGGCAATGGACTTCCAGCCCCTATCGGCCCTATCCGGGCTTTGCCACCGCCGCCGGCGCCGTGGGCGAATATAACGGCAAGTTCATGACATCCCAGTTCGTGTTGCGGGGCAGCAGCTTTCTGACCCCCGCCGGCCATGAACGGCTCACCTACCGCAACTTCTTCACTCCGGCCAGCCGCTGGATGGCGTCGGGCCTGCGGCTGGCCAGGGGGGGCGAACCCCAGTGACAGTCCGTATAAGCAGCCTGGAGAGCGGCAGCCTCAACACCGACAGCCTCGATCCAAGCAGCCTCGATCCAAGCAGCCTCGATCCAATCAGCCTCGATCCAAGCAGGCAGGACGCCGGGAACCTGACCGACCCTGAGGTGATTGATCTGCATCCGGCGCCGGCGGACATGCAACGGCTGGTGATCGAGGGGCTCAGCCGCAGCCCGAAGCAATTACCAGCGTGGTTTCTCTACGACGACGAAGGCTCCCGGCTGTTTGAGCTGATCTGCGAGCAGCCCGAATACAGCCTCACCCGCACCGAAACCGCCCTGCTCGAGAGCGAGGCCGCCGCGATCGCCGCGGCCC
Source organism: Synechococcus sp. UW140 (assembly GCA_945860085.1). Lineage (GTDB taxonomy): Bacteria > Cyanobacteriota > Cyanobacteriia > PCC-6307 > Cyanobiaceae > BAIKAL-G1. The sequence continues at coordinate 2,461 of CAMAPJ010000068.1, forward strand.
TGGGTCAGGGGGTATTGATGGAATTCGGCGCCGGTAGCGCCCGCAAGGTGGGGCCCCTGCTGGAGGCCATGGCCCTACAGGCGGCCCCGGCGGGGGCGACCCAGGCCGGTCCGATACCAGCCCGGCCGGCCTACGTGGCCCTCGACATCAGCGCCAGCCACCTGCAGGAGGCCTGTGACCGCCTGCAACGACGCCATCCCCAGGTGCCGATGCTGGGGATCTGCTGCGACTACAGCCAGCTGGAGGCCCTGCCCAGCCACCCCCTACTCAATGGCCAGGCCCACCTGGGGTTTTTTCCCGGCAGCTCCCTGGGCAACTTCGAGCCGGCCGCGGCCCAGGAGCTGCTGGCCCAGTTCCGGCACCTGCTCGGCCCCGGCGGCAAGTTGCTGATCGGCATCGACCAACCCAAGGCCAGCGAACGGCTCGAGGCCGCCTACAACGATCGCGCCGGTGTCTCTGCCGCCTTCGCCCGCAACCTGCTGACGCGGCTGAACCGGGATCTGGCTGGCGACTTCAACCCCCAGGCCTTCCGCTATCGGGCCCGCTGGCAGCCGGCCGAAAGCCACATCGAAATGGCCCTCGTCAGCGAGGGGCCCCAGAGCGTGCGGCTGGCGGGCCACACCTGGACCTTTGCCGACGACGAGGCGCTGATCACCGAGACCAGCGCCAAGTACAGCGCGGATGCCTTCCTGGCCCTGGCGGCTCCGGCCGGCTGGCACGGGGCCGCCCGCTGGAGCGATCCCAATGACGACCTGTGCCTGCACCTGCTGGTGCAGTCAGACTGATCCCAATCGCCACCAAGCCGATGTCCCGGGACGAGCAACGCCAGGCGGTGCGCCAGATGCGCGAGAGCCTGATCGAGCAGCTGGAGGCCCTTTACCGGGAGGCCTTCGACCAGCTCACCAGCCACAACCTGGGGGAAGGGGGCATCGCCCGGCTCACCCAGTTGCTGCTGCGCTCCCGTGAGGCGGCAATCACGCCCCTGCAGGAGGAGATCGAAGCGCCCCTGATCACCCGGGCCCCGGAGCCGGCGGCGTGAACAGCGGCTCCGGCATGGGCAGCGGGATCGGTAGCGAGACGGATCGCGCAAGGGGCGCCGCGACGGGCATGGACCCTGACCCGGCGGGCTGGTTCGAGCAGCTCGAAGCCCAATTGGAGCGCCAGCTGCAGGCCTTTCTGGCCGCCAATCCCGCCCAGGAGGCCCTGCTGCAGGAGCAGGAACAGCAGGAGAAGCAGCAACGCCTGCGGCGGCGCCGCCTGGAGCTGCAGGGCCAAGCCGACCAAGCGCGCACCGGCCTGCTGGACCTAGTGGCCGATATCAACCAGTGGCAACAGCGGGCGTTGCGGGCCCGCAACGCCGGCGCCCAGGACCTGGCCGATCGGGCTGAACAGCACTTGGGCCAGTTGATGGGCCAGGGCCGCGACCGCTGGCAGGCCCTGGCCGAACTAGGCCAAGCCTTTCAAGGCGTGGAAGCCGAATTGGAGCAGCTGGCCCGCCAAACCCCCTCCCCGCCCCAGGCTCCAACCGATGGGGTCAAGCCTGGGCGCCGCCAAGCCGCCGCTGAGGCGACGGGCCCGTCCCAGCAACCACCTCTCGACCAGGCCTGGGCCGCCTTTGAGGCCCAGCAGGCCCTTGAGGACCTGCGCCGCCGTCAAGCCTGAAGCCGATGGGATTTCTGCTCTCGAAACTGGTGCCCCTGGCCCTCTACCCCCTGGGCCTGGGGCTGCTGCTGCAACTCAGCGGCCAGCTGGGTCAGGCCCGCCGCCGCCGCTGGGGACCCTGGCTGTCAGGCGGCGGCATCGCCCTGGTCTGGCTGCTGGCCATGCCCTGGACTAGCCGGCAATTGATCTGGGGCCTGGAGGACCGCAGCGCCGCCCTCACCCCAAGGCCGATCCCGACGGCCGATGCGGTGGTGGTGCTGGGCGGCGGCCTACGGCCAGCCCTAGCGCCCCGCCAGGGGGTGGAGGTAGCGGAAGGGGGCGACCGGCTGCTCACTGGCCTGCGGCTGCTGCGCCAGAAGAAAGCGCCGCTGCTGGTCACCAGCGGCGCCCGGGTCAGCTTCACCGCCGGCGATCCCGCCCCACCCGAGGCCTCCTGGGCCCGGGACCTGGCCATCGAACTGGGGGTGCCCCCCAAGCGGATCCTCACCAACCCCGGCTCACGCACCACCGCCGAAGAAGCCCGCGACATCGGCTCCCTGGGCCACGCTCGCCATTGGCGCAGGCTGTTGCTGGTGACCAGCGCCTTGCACATGCCGCGCGCCCTGGCCACGTTTCGGCAACGCAGTGGCCTGGAGGTGATCCCGGTGGCCTGCGATTACCAGCTGCCTAGCCGCGCCAACTACGGCCGGCCAACATGGGGCAACAGCCTCAAAAGCCTGCTGCCAGACGCCGAAGCCCTCTCCCAAAGCACGATGGCCCTGAAGGAACACATTGGCCTAGTGGCCTACCGGCTCAAGGGCTGGGGCTAAGGGCTGGACCTGGGCGCCTGGTGCCGCCGGACCTATTTCTTCGGCACCGGCGGCACCAGGCTGACGCCCTCGGGTGGGGGCGTCGGATCGGGATCGGCGATCAGCATGTGCTGCAAGACGATCTCGGGACGTTCGCTGTCGCGCCAACGGATGCGATAGGCAGGCATTTTGGTGCCCCGGCTGGTGGTCTGCTCCACCGGCTCCATCACCCACCCCCGGCGGGACCGTCCTTGGGGGTTGCGCTTGACCACTGGGTCTGCGTGCTTGAAGCGGAAACCGACGCGCTCACCGCTCATATTCAGGAGAGCCCCGTGCGGGGAGATTGCCTACTGTGACCAATTATCCCATTGCGCCGGCTCCCGCCCGTACCAGCGCACCCCAGCCCCCTTGACAGGGCTGGAGCGGAGCCCTGTTCAGGCTTCCGAGACCCTCAGCCGCTGACCTCAGCCCTTGGCCTCAGCCCCTGCCTCGGGACGGGCCTCTGGCCGCACTTCTGGCCGCAGCAAGGGGAAGGCAATCACGTCCCGGATCGAGGGGCTATCGGTGAGCAGCATCACCAAGCGGTCGATGCCGATGCCCAGGCCGCCGGTGGGCGGCATACCCACCTCTAGGGCCTGGAGGAAGTCCTCATCCACCCCCTGGGCCTCAAGGTCGCCAGCGGCCCGGCGGTCCTGCTGCCCTTCTAGGCGCTGGCGCTGGTCCACCGGATCAGTCAGTTCGCTGAAGGCGTTGGCCGTTTCCCGGCCAACGATGAACAGTTCAAAGCGCTCGACCAGGCCCGGCTTACTGCGGTGGTTGCGGGCCAGGGGGGAGATCTCCACCGGGTAGTCGGTCACAAAGGTGGGCTGGATCAGGTCCGCCTCCACGGTCTGCTCGAAGGCCTCGTTGAGCAGCCGGCCCACCGAATCGGCTAGGGCCGGCACCTCCAGGCCCTTGGCGGCCATGGCGGCTGCGGCCTGTTCCCGGCTGCTGAACGTGGTGAAATCGAGGCCGCAGGCCTGCTCCACCAGCTCATGCATCGTCGCCCGGCGCCAGGGGGGCGTCAGCTCGATCGCAGTGCCCTGGTAGGTGATGGTGGTGGTGCCACAGACCTGTTCGCACACCGAAGCAATCATCTGTTCGGTGAGATCCATCATGTCGATGTAGTCGGCGTAAGCCTGGTAGATCTCCACCGAGGTGAACTCGGGATTGTGGCGCGTGCTGATCCCCTCGTTACGGAAGATCCGTCCCAGCTCGTAGACCCGCTCAAAGCCACCGACGACCAGCCGCTTGAGATGGAGTTCAGTAGCGATGCGCAGGGTCAGGGGCAGATCGAGGGCGTTGTGGTGGGTTTCAAAGGGCCTGGCATCGGCGCCCCCAGGCACGCTCTGCAACACCGGCGTTTCGATCTCGAGAAAGTCGCGCCCATCGAGCCAGCGGCGCATAGCGCTCACCATGCGGGCGCGGCGGCGGAAGGTTTCGCGGGTGTGGGGCGACACGATCAGGTCGAGATAGCGCTGGCGGTAGCGGGTCTCGACATCGGCCAGGCCATGCCATTTATCAGGCAGGGGCTGGAGACTCTTGGTCAGCATCGACCAGGCCGTCACCTTCACCGACAGCTCGCCCCGATCGGTGCGGCGCAGGGTGCCGCGCACACCGATCAGGTCGCCGGCATCGACCAGGGACGTGATCTGGGCGAAGCTGCCCGGCCCAGCAGCTCCAGCGGCGACGGCTTCAGCGGCGGCAGCCCCATCCCCGGCGACCCCATCCAGGGTGGCCTTCTCCAGATAGAGCTGGATCGGACCGGTCTCATCAGCCAGGGTGAAGAAGGCCAGCTTGCCCATCACCCGCCTGGTCATCACCCGACCGGCGACGGCCACCTCTAGGTCCCGCTCTTCGCCCTTCGCCAGGTCGGCATGGTCCTGCTGCAGGGCGGCGGTGCGATGGCTGGGATCAAAGCGCAGGGCATAGGGCCCCTGGCCTAGCGCCTCCAGGGCGCGGGCTTTTTCAAGGCGGGTCTCGCGCAGCTCCGACAAGGCAGCAGGACATTCAGGTGAGCTCCATCCTGCAGGAACGCAGGGGAAAGGGCCCGGCCATAGCTGCCAAGGGATTTGCCAGCTGCGACCTGACCAACAGGGGCTTAAGGGGCTCAACCAGTGGCCCCTGGAAGGCCACCTTTCCCCATCAAGTGCGATCAATCAGCTCGTTTCGCTGCGTTTGATCAGGGCTTCAGTTCATGACCTCAGATCACCAACTCAGATCACCAACTCAGATCAGAAGCCCAATAATCAACGACGCCATGATTGTTGTAAGACCGACCCTGCCGATCGCTGGTCAACCAGCCGCAGCCGCCAAGGCGGGTTCGCCCATGCGTTGGGAGGCGTAGCCCGTGCCGCGCACGGTGAGGATCAACTCGGGATTGCGTGGATCGGGTTCGAGCTTGCCCCGCAGCCGGGCAACGTAGACATCGACCACCCGCAGGTCGGCGGCCCGGCGCGGCGGATAGCCCCAGAGCTGCTCGAGGATCTCGGCCCGGGGCACCACCCGCCCGGGCTCGCGGAACAGCAACTCCAGCAGGCTGAATTCGGTGTAGGTGAGGCCGATGCGCTCGCCATCGCGGGTCACCTGGCGGCGGTTGGTGTCGACCACTAGGTCGCCCACCCGCAACACCCCCTGGCCGGCGATCACTTCGCGCGGTTCGGCAGCGGCAGAGCCGCGACCCACCCGGCGCAGGATCGTGGCGATCCGGGCTTCGAGTTCCTTAGGGCTGAAGGGTTTGGGGAGGTAATCGTCGGCGCCGAGATCAAGGCCCGCCACCCGCTCAGCAATGGCGTCAAGGGCCGACAGAAAGATGATCGGCACGCAGGATTCGGCCCGCAGACGACGACAGACCGCAAAGCCATCAAGCTTCGGCAACATCACATCGAGCACCACCAGATCGGGCTGCTCCTGATGGAAGAGGGCCAGGGCCGCTTCGCCATCTTCAGCGCAGATCACCCGATAACCTGCGAGATGCAGGCGCATCACCAGCACCCGGCGGACGGCGGCCTCGTCATCGACGACCAACAAGGTGGCTCGCTGCTCCCCTTTGGGATGGGGCTGGCCTCCGGGATACCCCTGGTCGTGGCTGGGGTCAAGGGCTCGCTCGCTGGAGCTAGCGCCTGGGGCAGCTGAAGCACGGCTGGAGGCCAGGGCCACGACAAGGTCCCGGTCCGACGGAGGGCTCTCCTGCTCGAGTCTGTCCTGCTTAGTGCCGTCCTCCTGGGAAGCGCCCGGCCGGGAACCGTCCAGCTGGGAACCGCCCTGCGGGGAGCTGTCCTGATCGGGGCTGTCCTGACTGATAGAACCCTGCTGGCGTAAGGGCTGATCCTCCAGGGACATATCCGCGCAGGGGATGAAGAAGCGCAACGATACCCCTTGCCATCGGCCTTTCCTCGGCTTAAGGCCCTGGGAAAGGGCACGAAATCGGGAGATTTAAGGATTTCTTCGTTTCCTGACACGACTAGGCCCAGTCGCCACCACGCCAGGGGCACTCAGGCGCTGATGCCCTCAGCCCCACGGCCGGCCGATCCAGCTCGCCGACACCGCCAACAGGGTCAAGACCCAGCCACCCGACCTGGCCCTCAGGGCCAACGGGCCGTGGCGTAACTATTCCACTGGCGCTCGGCCTCGGCCAGGGCCGCCTCGCTGCTGACCTGGCCGAGCATCGCCCGCTGCAACTGGGTGTAAATCACGGTCTGCAGCCGCTTCACCCCTGGGCTAGGGGGCACCAAGACCTCAGCGTGGCCGAGGGTCTGCACCGACAACAGCCGGGCCTGGTGCACCAGGCGCCCCTGTGGATCGCTGGGCCGCTGCCGCTCCAGGCCCGCCGCCACCGCCGCCAGGGCGGCCTTGGAAGAGGGCAAAACCCGGGCCTGGTTGGCAAAACGGGCCTGGTTGGGCCCATTGGTCAGAAACAGGGCAAAACTGAGGGCCTCCTTGGGCAGGGCCGACTGGCGCGAAATCGCCAGGTTCATCACGGCCACATTCGATGCGCCGCCAGGTCCCACTAGGGGGGGATAGGGGGCGGTCACAGCGGCGACCCGGGGCGCATTAGTGCTGATCGCCCGAAGGTATTCGGCGCCGCTGGCCACCTGGGCCAGGTCGCCGCTCTGATACAGCTCGATCGCCCTGCGGTAGCCCTGGCTGACCACTTCCCGGGGCAGCAGCCCGCGCCGATAGAGGTCGCTCCAGAAGGCAAAGGCGCGGCGGCCGGCCGGACTGTTGAAGGCGGCCCGGTGGCGGCCATCGAGCAGGGTCACCCCCATCTGCACCATCGACTCCAGCAATTCGCCCGAGTCATCGGGCACCACCGTGACGAACAGGGCATAACGGCCAGTGCGCCGTTTCACTGCCTCCGCATAGGCGGGCACCTCGGCCCAGGTGCTCGGAGGCTTGTCGTAGCCGGCCTGACTCAGGAGCTGGCGGTTGGCCAGGGTGATGCGGGTGGTGAGATACCAGGGAATCGTGTACTGGTGCTGGCTGGGGACGCCCGCCAACGGCGGGCCCTCACTGCGGCCGGCGCCCCAGACCGAAGCGAGGTAGCTGCCTGCTGCCGGAGCAGGCAGCAGCGGATCCAGGGCCAGCAGGCCGCCCTTGCTGGCCAGGTTGGCAGCAAAGAGGGGATTGAGATTGACCACATCCGGTGCGGTGCGGGCAAACACCGCAGCCAGCAACTTGCGTTCCACCGAGCCCCAGGGCAGGTCGACCCAGTGGACCGTGACGCCGGGATGAAGCGCCTCCCAGTCGGCGATCACCGCCTGGAGATAGCCGTTGAACTTGGGCGAGAGATCCAGGGTCCAAAACTCGATCTGCCGCCGGGCTGGTGTCTGAGCAGGTGTATGGGCAGCTGTATGGGCAGAAGAAGAAGGGGCGGGTGGGACCGGCTGCAGCGCCCCCTGGCGCCCCGCGCAACCAGCCAGGGCGAGGACCAGCGCCAGCCCCAGGCCAACGCTCCGGCCCCGTTGGACCCTGGGGCCCATCCCAGCACCGGGCCAACGGGCCCCCAATCGCCAACGTCCAGCCATGGAGCCAGTTTTGCAGGCCCTGGCGACGCCAACCGAATCAGCCCGGAAGAGCTGGCGGCGGAACACCCGGGTCAAAGGGTGGAACTGTGACAGCGAGACGCCCCAACCAGGTGGCGCATCATTGATCCCACAACCCTCCAGACCAATCCCATGGGCGTGAACTCCGTCACCCTTGTCGGCCGGGCCGGCCGCGACCCCGAGGTTCGCTATTTCGAATCGGGCACCGTGGTGGCCAACCTCACCCTGGCCGTCAACCGCCGCAGCTCCAACGATGAACCGGACTGGTTCAACCTCGAGATCTGGGGCAAGCAGGCCCAGGTGGCCGCCGACTACGTCAAAAAAGGCTCCTTGCTCGGCATCATCGGCTCCTTCAAACTCGACCGCTGGACCGATCGCACCACCGGCGAAGAGCGCACCAAACCGGTGGTGCGCGTCGACCGGCTCGAATTGCTGGGCTCCAAGCGCGACGGCGACCAGGGCGGCGCTGGCTTTGCCGGGGGCAGCTATGGCGGCGGTGAGCCCAGCGAGGAAGAAGTGCCGTTCTAAGGACTCCTCCCCCGCCGGCGCCGCTCAGCTCCCGGCTGGGCGCCGCCGCTTCCAAAGACGCAGGCCCAAGGCGACGATGCCCACCAGCAGCGCCAGGGCCAGGAGGCCATTGACGCTGCCCTCGACGGGCTTGATCCAGGCGAGCACCTGCTGCCACTGCTTGCCGAGCAGCCAGCCGGCGCTGGTCAAGGCCAGGTTCCAGACCAGGCTGCCGGCCGTGGTCCAGAACAGAAAGGGACCGAAGGGCATCAGCTCCACCCCCGCCGGCACGGAGATCAAGGTTCGGATCGCCGGGATCAGGCGTCCCCAGAACACCACCGCAGCCCCGTGGCGCTGGAACCAGCGGCGTGAATCGTCTAGTTCCTGAACCGACAGGCCCACCCAGCGGCCATGGCGCTGGACCAGACCTTTAAGCCGCTCCTCATTGACAAGGCGGCCCAGGCCATACCAGGGCAAGGCACCCACCACGGTGCCGGCCAGGCCAGCCAGAACCACCAAGACGAAATTGAGCTTGCCCTGGCCCACGTAGAAGCCGGCTAGGGGCATGATCAACTCCGATGGAATCGGCGGGATCACGTTCTCGAGCACCATCGCAGCAAAAATGCCGCCGTAGCCCCATTGGGCCACCCACTGCTCCACTAGGCCGTTGAAGGATTGAAGGAAGGGCGCCACCTGCGGTTCCACCAGACATCTGACTGCGAGTGTGGACCAGCCTCTGCCCGGGAACGCCCCCCGGCCCAGAACGCTGGCCGGCCCTTCACTGACCAGCCCTTCACTGACCAGCTATCAAGAACAAGGACTAGCCCTGGGATTGCCAGGGCTAGGGCCAGCCAGCAAAAAGCCCGGCCAACGGCCGGGCAGGGAGGGTTTGGCGGAATTGGGCCTGAAACCAAAAGCCCCGCTGCGATCAGTAGCGGTAGTGATCCGGCTTGTAAGGGCCGGCCACGGGGATATTGAGGTAGGCCGACTGGGTATCACTCAGCTCGGTGAGCTTGGCGCCGATTTTCTCTAAGTGCAGACGGGCCACCATTTCATCGAGGTGCTTAGGCAGCACATAGACCTCCTTCCCGTACTCGTCACCCTTGGTGAACAGTTCGATCTGGGCCAACACCTGGTTGGTAAAGGAGTTGCTCATCACGAAGCTGGGGTGGCCGGTGCCACAGCCCAGGTTCACCAGCCGGCCTTCGGCCAGCAGGATGATGCGGTTGCCGTTGGGGAAGACAATGTGATCCACCTGGGGCTTGATGTTATCCCAGGTGTATTGCTTCAGGGACGCCACGTCGATTTCGTTGTCGAAGTGGCCGATGTTGCAGACGATCGCCTGATCCTTCATGGCAATCAGATGATCGTGGCGGATCACCTGGAAGTTGCCGGTGGCCGTCACGAAGATGTCAACGTCGCCAACCACATCATCGAGCCGCACAACGCGATAGCCTTCCATCGCCGCCTGCAGGGCGCAGATCGGATCGATCTCGGCAATCATCACCGTGGCACCGAGGCCGCGCAGGGACTGGGCCGAACCCTTGCCCACATCTCCATAGCCCAAGACTAGAGCCACCTTGCCTGCCACCATCACGTCGGTGGCGCGCTTGATGCCATCGACTAGGGATTCGCGACAGCCGTAGAGGTTGTCGAACTTGCTCTTGGTGACTGAGTCGTTGACGTTGATCGCCGGGAAGGGCAGTTCTCCGTTCTTCTGCATCTGATACAGACGGGCCACGCCGGTGGTGGTCTCTTCGGTGACGCCCTGGATATTGGCGTAGATGCGCGAATAGAAGCCGGGCTGGGCGGCCAGCTTCTGGCGAATCGAGTTGAAGAGGGCGATTTCCTCTTCGTTGGAGGGATTAGCCAGAACCGAAAGATCCTTTTCGGCCCGGCTACCAAGTACCACTAGGCCAGTGGCATCGCCACCGTCATCGAGGATCATGTTAGGCGTGCCGCCATCACCCCACTCGAGGATGCGATGGGTGAAGGCCCAATACTCATCCAAGTTTTCGCCCTTATAGGCGAAAACAGGGATCTCGGCTGCAGCAATTGCGGCAGCAGCGTGGTCCTGGGTAGAGAAAATGTTGCAGCTGGCCCAGCGCACTTCGGCGCCGAGGGCCACCAGGGTTTCGATCAAGACGGCCGTCTGGATCGTCATGTGCAGGCTGCCGGCGATGCGGGCGCCCTTGAGCGGTTGCTGAGCCCCGAACTTGCGGCGCAGGGCCATCAGGCCCGGCATCTCAGTCTCGGCAATGGCAATCTCCTTACGGCCCCAATCGGCGAGGCCGAGATCGGCGATCACGTAAGAGGACACAGCAGTTGTTGTAGCCACCATGGGAACGAACACTCCCGACTGGGAGGGCGATGGGTTGGAAATATCTGCAGAGTCGCCGAGGCTTCGGGCTCGCGAGGTAGACAATCTACAGCGATGCAACCAACCAGCGCGTTGAATCAAGTGTTTGAGGGGTCGAAGCAGAGCTCGATCGAGAGGGTGTGGCTCGCCGCTGCAGCCGACACCGCCGCCCTGGGCCAGCGCCTGGCCCAGGAGTTGGCGAGAGCCAGCCCAGGGGGACCCGGAGGACCCGCCAGGGGTGGAGCCAGCCGGGAGTTGCCAGCGGGATCCGGCCAGCCAGCCGGCAGGCCGGGGCCGGATCCCTGGCAGCCGCCGATCCTGCTGCTGAGTGGCGGCCTTGGCGCCGGCAAAACCTGCCTGGTGCAGGGGCTGGCCGCCGCACTGGGCATCCCCGACGCCATCACCAGCCCCACCTTCGCCCTGGCCCAGCACTACCAGGGCGAAGGGGCCTCCGGCCCAACCGCCCTGGTGCACCTGGATCTCTACCGGCTGGAGCAGGCCGCCGCCGCCGATGACCTGCTTGCCCAGGAAGAGGAGGAAGCGGCGGCCCTGGGGGCCCTGCTGGCGGTGGAATGGCCTGAGCGGCTTGGGTTCTGGCCCGAGGGCGCCTGGCAGGTGGAGCTGCAGCTGGAGGGCGAGGGCCGCCTGGCCCTGATCAGGCGGCCGCAGGTGGGATCGCCAGTCCTAGGTGCTGCAGCAAGGCCGCAATGATGCGGCCGTTGGCGGCGGGAAAGGGATAGGCGTGCAGGTCGATAGGGTCCACCCAGCGCACCTGCTGGCTGGCCAGGGACTGGGGCTCGCCGGCACGCCACTGGCAGAGATGGACCACGAAGCGCAGTTTTTTGTGGCTGTAGGCGTGCTCCAGGCTGATCAGCTGCTCGCCCACGGCCACCTCGATCGCCAGCTCTTCGCGCAATTCCCGGGCCACGGTGGCCTCAATCGCCTCATCCGGCTCCTGTTTGCCGCCGGGAAATTCCCACAGCCCCCCCAGTAATCCTTCCTCGAGCCGCTGATCAATCAACACCTGGCCGGCGCCATTAAGCACCACGCCCACACCAATCACTTGAAAAGGCACGGGCCTGGGGGCCTCCTTCACGGGATAACGGGCGGACTCGCCGGCAGCGTAGGCAGCGCAGCAGCCCTGCCAGGGGCAGGCGCCGCAGGCGGGCTGGCGCGGTGTGCAGACGAGGGCACCTAGGTCCATCAGGGCCTGGTTGAAGCTGCGCGGCCGTTGGCGATCAAGCAGCTGCTCGCTCAGCTGCCAGAAGGCCGCCGTTTGCCGCGCCGGGGGTTCGGGGCAGGCGGTCAACCGGGCCAGCACCCGCTTGACATTGCCATCGAGGATCGCCTCCGGCTGGTCGAAGGCCGACGACAGGATGCTGCCGGCGGTGGTGCGGCCAATCCCCGGCAGCGCCAGCCAGCCCTCCAGCGTGCGGGGCCAGGGATCGGCGGAGAGGGAATCGCCGCCAGCAGGTTGGCAGAGGTCGGACCGCCGATCCCTAGGCGCGCTGGCCGCGAGCAGCTGCAGGGCCCCCTGCCGCAGCCGGCGCGCCCGCGAGTAATAGCCCAGCCCCTGCCAGAGCAGCAAGAGATCGTGCTCGGCGGCGGCAGCCAGGGCCTCCAGGTTCGGCAAGGCCGCCAGCCAGCGTTGCCAGTAGGGCCGCACCACCGCCAGCTGGGTTTGCTGCAGCATCACTTCAGCAATCCAGATCGGATAGGGATCCAGCCCCTCGCCAGGCAACGGCAGCCCACCGGCGCCCCCCTGCTTCCAAGGAAGGTCATGGCGGCCCTGAAGCTGCCACCAGGCGAGGAGCTGCTGGCGCACCTCTGGAGCCCCGGGATCAAACACCGGCTAGATCGCTGCTACCTCAGGTTGGGAGGCCGTGGGCCCTCGGGACGGCACGCCAGGTCGCGGCGCGCACTCCACGCCATCACAAACCCTGCGTTCATTTGTAGGTAGCACGGCCAAGGCCCCTGCCATCAGGCCGATCTCAGCAGCGAAGATCACTGGTCTCCCCATGGATTGACAAGCCATCCAGCGCCGCCTTGATCAATTCGGCAGCCGCGCTCATATCAGGAAGTTGGCAAACGGATTCGAACAAGAATTTCCCAAGCCAGGCTCGATCAGCGACTTGGTCAATCAATGGCAGGTCAGTCCCAAAACTTATCCACGGTCTTTGGCCGCTTGATGGGCGAAGCGCCTATCGCAATGATCCAACGGTGGCATTTGAGAAAACTGGCCGATTCGATCCCCGAACGGTCACCCAGACGCTGGGTACAGGCATGCGGGCTTAGATGGTGCTCAAGGTGTTGAAACTGGGCCGGGCCCAGGTGATCAGCTCTGGTCGTTAAGAACCGTCCCGGTTTGGCTCTCCCTGGCGTGGCTCTTGGCTGCCGCAATCAGGCCTGATTGCGTTCCATCCGCTCTCGTCTGGCCTGGATATACAGGGGTTTTAAGGCACCTTATTGGGAGGCTCAACCGGCCACGTAGGCGGCGACGCTTTCGCTGAGCCGGCGCAGGCCAGCCAGGCCATCGCGCTCGAGGTTGCGCACCCGATCGCGGCTCATGCCGAGGATGCGGCCAATGCCGGTGAGGCTCATCGGTTCATCCACATCGATGCCGTAGCGCATCTTCAGGACCCGGCCCTGCAGGTCAGGCAGCTGGTCCAGCAGCGCCCGCATATCCCCCCGCAGGCATTCGCCATCCACCAGCTCACCCGGTTCGCCACCTTCTGACGCGAG
>CAMAPJ010000069.1 GCA_945860085.1 Synechococcus sp. UW140
TTTGCTCCGGCTGCCAGGGGCGGAAGGATTTGGGCTTCTGCATGGCCCATTCTATCGCCCAGATCCATTGCAGTCACTGTGATCTGGGCAGATTTAAGGTCGTCTGTGGAGAACTGGAGAGCTGTTCTATGCGCAACAGGTTCCTAGTGGTGTGGGTGCTGCTGCGCACAGCCTTGGTGTTGCAATGGGATGGGCTGCTCTACGCCCTGCCGCCGATCGCGGGCCTGGCCCTGGCCCTGCTGGCTAGGCCCTGCCGCCAGCTCGGTCTGTTCCGCGATGCCTTCCTCTGCCTGCTGCTGCTACCGGCCTTTGCCCTGTTGATGCGCCTGTTGCCGGAGCAGCCGATCAGCCTGCTCACCGCCTCGCTGGCTGGGTTGCTGCTCAAGTGCCTTGGCTTTGCGGTGGTGGTGGATCAGCGCAGCGTCTTGATGGCACCGGGCGGGGGCGTGCAGGTGCTGGCGGCCTGTAATGGACTGGACATGATTTCCCTGGTGTTTTGCACGGCGATCATTTTCATGCTGGCCTTTCCAATTCGATCAAAATTGAGTCGGTTGATCGTGTTAGGAGTGGCGCCCTTGCTTGGCCTCTTAAGCAATACAATTCGCATTGGGATTCTCGCCCTAGTGGCGGGATCGGGCAACGGTAAAGGCAGTTTCTGGTTTGACTTTTTTCATCAGGATACTGGCTCTTTGATCTTTTCGGGACTGGCTGTTTTTGCCTTTGGTTTTTGTTATCTCAAACTGCTGGAGCCCGAGCTCGGCCCCCTGCCCCAGGAGCCTGCCCCGGCTCGCTCCCTGCAGCTCCGCTCTTCCGGTCCTGAGCCCAGGCGCCAGCCCCAACACCCTTGCCTGGATCTCAACGCAGGCCTGCCCCTGGCCCAACGCCTGGAGCTCAATAACCGCATCGAGATGAAGCCATGAGTTCCGTCACCACGATCAGCAGCGTTCCAGGAGCCACGAATCCTGGCCCCGGGCCGTATGCAGACGGCCGAGGTTTCGCCCCCCCCAGGGCGGTTCTGGCCGGCCTCAGTGGTGTGGCCTGTCTAGCTGCGCTCCAGGCCCTTGCCCTGCCCCGCTGGCCGGCCGCCGCACCCTTGGCGGCGCCGGCGGTGGTGGCCTCCCTGGAGAAGGCCGGCTTTGAGGTGAAGGCTCTGCCCCCAGGGCCTGGCCAGCGCAGCAGTGAGCTGGCCAGGGGCGAGCGCCTGGTTATCCAGCTGCGCACAGGCGCCAGTACCGCCACGCTCCAGCTGCTGCCGGCCCAGGTGCGCCAGCGTGCCAATTTCCAGCTGGCCTTGATCAGCCGCGATCAGCCGACCCTCGCCCTGCCACCGGGCCTGCCCGTGCGTCGCCAGGGTGGCTCGCTGGCCTATGTGGAGGGCCAACTCGGCGATCAGCAGTTGCGCCAGACCTGTCTAGTGCGCCTGCCGGAAAGGCTGGCCCCGGGCCCAAGCGTCAACGCGGCGGTGCTCCCGCTGGGAGGGGTCAGTGCCGCCCAGCTGGGGGCAGCTGCCGATCAAAGCGCTGCGGGAGCCCTGCTTACCCTCAGACGTGTTCTGGGCCTCACTCCCAACCGTAATTTCGGCTGCCTGTTGGTGAGCCTGGGCAGGGCGAGATCGGGCAGTGGCGAAGCGGTTGCAGCGGCTGAGATGGATCGCCTTTGGACCAAGCTACTGCCGGCGTTGTCCAGTCTCTAGTCTGGAGTTTCGATTTTAAATGTTGTCAAATATAGTGAACAAAATCCCTTGAAATTTTAAGGCCAAATGTCTTGGTTAAAACATTTGCTTGGTTACGTGTCGTCAGTTCCTCTTTTGCCTAGAAGTTGTTGCCTGGAAGCCTGCTGGCCGGAGGTCATCCAGCCAGCAGGCTCCGGTGGTTCAGCTGCTGGCGACCGCGAAGTCTGAGCTATTTCTCCGACTTGCGACCTACCAGTTGCCCTAGGCGCTGCAACTGGGGCTGCATCCGTTCGCTCAAGGTCTTTTCCCAGGTGGGTTCGGCGCTGGAGCTGGTGGCGTAATGATGCACATAGCCATAATCATGGCCGTAATCATTCAAGCGAGTTGGCATCATTTGCTGGTTGCAGATTGCGCCAAGTAGATCGATGCCGGCGGCCTTGATGCGGCGGCAGGCCTGGGGGGCCATGTCGCCGCTGACCTTGCCGAGCCCCACCAGGAAGAGCATGCCATCAAGTTGTTCGCCGAGCATGGAAGCATCGGTAATCAAGAGGCAGGGGGGCGTGTCAAACAGGATCAGGTCATAGTTGGGCAACTGGCGAATCTGGTTCACCACCTCACGGCAGCGTCTTGAGTTCAACAGCCGGGCTGGATCCGGTACTTTCGGGCCGGCCAGCAGCAGGTCAAGATGGTCATTGACCGGCTGGATTAGGTCGGCTGCCTGTAGGGCCGGGTTCAGTAGCAGGGAGGAGAAGCCTTCACCCTTCTCTAGGCCAAACAAACTCTGCTGGCTGGGCAGGCGCAGGTCGCCATCCACCACCAGAACGCGCAGTCCCAGATCGGCCAGGGTGGTGGCGAACACGGCCACGGCCGTGGAGCGGCCTTCCCCCTGGCTGGAGGAGGTGATGCCGATTAGGCGCGGCTGGCTGTCGACTCGCAACATCCGAAAGGTGGTGAACAGGCCGCGCAGGGACTCCTTGATTGCAAAGCGTTCCGCCTCGCCCATCTGGCCCATGGAGGCGGCGATCGTCATCGCGGGGTCTAAGGGAAGGAAGGGGATCAGGCCGAGCACGGGGAGTTGCAGCGCCTTTTCCGCCTCTTCCGGGTTATGGAAGACCCGATCGGTGCGGTCGCGCAGGTAGGCGGCCAGGGTGGCCGCCACCAGGCCCAGCAACAGGGCCTGGGCGAGGCCCTGTTGCAGATCGGGTTCCACGGGCACGGGATTGAAGTTCGCCGGGGCGATCACCTTCCAGGGGGTGGTAGAGCGGGCCTGCTCTAGCCGATAGGCCTCCCGGGCCCGGATGTAGGAGGTGTAGTTTTCGCGGGCGACGGCCAGCCGTTGTTGCAGGCTTTCGTATTCCTTGATCCGTTCCGGGCTGGCCCGGAACTTATCATCAAGCAGCAGGATCTGGCGATTCACCTCATCCTGCTGGGCACCATTGGCGAGCAGGGCGGCGGTCAGGGAATCGACCGTTTGCCGTTGCACAACCGGCATGATCTTGGCCCGCCGTGCTTTTAGGGCGGCGATCGTGGGGGACGACTCCTTGAAGGTGGCCCGGGCGGAGGCCAGCTCCTTTTCGATCATCTGCAGCTCCCCCAGGGGCGTTGCTGTGGCCGCCCCGGTGGCCGCCACATCGCGCAGATCGGTGCGAGGCGCCGTGGCCAGCCCCGTCGGCCCCAGTTGCTGATCGGCGGAGGGTGCGCCGCTGGCTTGCAGTTGGAGCCTGCCGATCCGGGTGGAGGCGAGCTGGCTTTCCAGGGTGGCCTGTTGCCGTTGCAGGTCCCGCAGGGCGCCGGTGAGGCTGTCGCGGGAGGCCTGGAGCTGGCCGCTCTGCACGGTGGGGTCTAGGTAGCCATAACGCACGCGGAAGCGGCGCAGTTCATCTTGGAGGCTGTCCATGCGAGCCAGGAGTTCGGGGGCCTGCTGGCCGAGGAAGCGCACGCCGGAATCAAGCGCCTCCTGTCGCTGCACCTGGGAGAAGGCCACATAGCTGCGTGAGAGCGCCTCAAGGATCTGTTTCCCCTTCACCGGATCGTCCCAGCGCAGCGACACAGCCAGCACATTGCTGACCCCTTCCTGGGGAAGGCCAAAACGCAGATTGCGTATTACCTGTTGCATCGACACCGCCTGCTGGTCGGCAATCGGCGCGATCAACAGGGGGCTGCGCAGCAGCCGCACCATGTTGGGAAGATCGTTGCGATTGCCACTGCGGGCAATGGTTTCCACCAGCCCTGAATCGCCGCCGCCCGTGCCCCGACCCCCGGCGGCCCCGTTCATTTCAAACGGATTGATAATCTGCATTTCGAAGCCGCCTTCGTACACCGGTGCAAATAAGCGCTGACGCAGGGTGTTGGCCGTCAGCACGCTGCTGACCACGATGAAGGTGAGCACAAAGGCCCCCTGGCGGCGTTTGATCGTGCGCATCAACTGGCCGAGGCCGGAGGGGCCACCCCCGGGGCGCTCTGCCCCAGGCACTAGCGGCGGCGGTAGCCCGTCAAGGGCAGAGCCATGTCGATACAGAGGAAGGCCCTTGGAGCGGGCCAATCGCCGGCCGCTGCCTGGGGAGCCAGGATTAGAACCTTGACCCGATAGTGCACCGGTCATCTCTAGGTCTGTTCGCGAGAGTGGTGCTCAGCATAGTGACAGAAGAGGGCTATATTGCAAACTCATTCAGAGGTCGTCTGGTCATGATTAGGGCATTAAGCCAAGCAGATACCGCTGCGAAATGGTGCATTTTCGTATCAATCAAGCCGCATATCTGCAGTTTTTTGATGCAGGATTACGGCAGCCTGCTGCAGAAGCGAACGCAGCGCTCCTGGCGCCGTCAGGCCCCTGGTCTGGTGCTGTCGGGTGCCCTGCTTTGCCAGGGCCTGGCGCTGATTCCGGCGGCGGGCGCCAGTTCCGGGCCCCTCGTGGCTGCCGTACGCGCCTCGGCCCCGGCTATGGGCAGGGTCCCGGCCAATTCGGCCCAGTCCGATCTCTATCGGCTCGGACCCGGCGATGGCCTCAGCCTCAGCTTCCTGGATCCCTCCGCCAGCATGGTGTCGGGAGCCGTCACGATCCTGGCCGATGGCACTGCCACCTTGGCGATGCTGGGGTCGGTGCAGCTCACCGGGCTCACGATCGGCCAGGCCCGGGTCTGGTTGCGCGACCTCTATAGCGAGTACCTGCTGCGGCCCGATCTCACCTTGAGCCTGGTCACGCCCCGGCCCGTGAAGGTCACGGTGTTGGGAGAAGTGGAGAAGCCCGGCCTTTACAGCCTCACCACGATCACTGCCACGCCCGTGTCAGCGATCCAGGCGGCCGGGGGCATCACATTGAATGCAGATGTGCGCAAGGTCAGCTTGCAGCGCCAGCCCCAGGGCCGCTCCGGCCGGGTCGCTGAATCGGAGCTCAATCTCGGCGCCCTGTTGCAATCAGGCGACCAGCGCCAGAACCCCCTGCTGTTTGACGGCGACACCGTGGTTGTTGGTCGGATTGACAAGGCGGTGCCTGAGGAAATCTTTGCCTTGGGGGCCTCAAACCTGAGGCCCAGCACTGTTTCGATCAACGTGGTTGGCGAAGTGAAGGCGCCAGGCCGGCTAGCCCTGCCCGCCAACATCACCCTGTCGGAGGCGATCCTGGCGGCGGGGGGCACCACCCCGTGGCGCGCCAAAACCAATGACATTGAGCTGGTGAGGATGAACCGGGATGGCACTGCAACCCGCGAGATTTTCACCCTCAATTACAGCAAGGGTGTCTCAAATGCCTATAATCCCCCCCCTGAAAGAGGGCGATACGGTGATTGTCAAACGCAGCATCTATGGCGCCAGCATGGACGCAATTAATCAGGTGATCGCGCCGCTCACTTCTATTGGAAATCTCTATTACCTCTATCAAGGCTACACCCGTTATTGAACTCTTTTCACCATGACTAAGCCCAGGCCCATGCTCAACTTTAAGGCGATTGGCTACGCGTTGCTTTGGCAGAGCTATTGGCTGCCCGTGCTGTTGATCGTTGCCCACGACCAGTGGCTGCAGGTGCGCGAGCTGCAGCCACCGGACCATCGCCAGCAGCTGCCCCAGGCGGCTCCCCCTGTCACCCAGGCCCAGACGCCCCTGGCCAGCGTCCTGGCCGGCGAGCCCCTGGCCGCCGAGAGCTTGTCCGTCGATTCCTTGCCGGTAGTCGCTGCCGATCTTCGGCCGCAGACCGCAGCCCAAACGACGGCTGCCGGCGCCACGGCTGTCCACGCCACTGCTGCCGGGGCCACCGCTGCCTACGCCACTGCTTTCCAGGACAAGGCTCTCCAGGACAAGGCTCTCCAGGACACGCCATCCCAGCTGAGCGCAGCCCAGGTGACAGCCCTGCCCAGAGGTCAGGGCCCGTTGGGTCGTGCCTTGCTCGTGGCCACGTCCCAACCCCTGCGCGGCCAGGCCAGGTCGGCCCAAGCCCGCCTGCCCCAGCTTCTGGCTGCCCAGGCGCCCGCCTTCCGCCTGGGTGCGTCCCGCCGACCACTCGCCCTGCCACTGGGGCAGGGGGGGACTTCGCTCCGCTCCCAGCTCCAGGCCGGGCGGCCAATTCTGCCCCTGGTATCGGGGGTCGATCGCAACAGCCCGGTCCTGAGGCAGTTCTCAGGTTCTGAACTTCTGGGTGGAACCCTGACCTTGCGGCAGTCAAACCAAGAGGCGATGTCGCCCCTGGCGCGGGCGGAGCAGGCGCGGCTGGCTCAAACAGCCGACCCCCTGGCACCCGTGCCGGCCCGCTGGCGTGAGCCGATGCGCCGCGAGCTACATCAGCTGGGCGCGGCCCGCTTGAGCACAGCCCGGGTGGTGCATGTGCCCTCGGAGCGGATCACCCACACGGTGGTGTTGCCCCTGGCGATGCAGCACGACGGCAGCATTGATGCCCTGGTGGCCAAGGACCCGGCTGTATCCGATCGCGACCTCAGCGACTGGGCCTCCCGCCAGGCGACGCCGGCCCAGGGCAGCGTCCAGCCGGTGGTGCTCCATCTCCATCCCCTGCCCAAGAGCGCTGTCACGGCCAAAGCGACGCTGCCAGCCCCCGCCCCTGGGCCTGCTGCCGCCGTCCAACCGGTCCAGGAGGGGGCCCAACCTGCCAGCAGCCTCCCATAGCGCCAAAAACTTGGCCGGGGTTCTCGCCAAGTTGGGCGACTGGGGCATACAGCGTTGCCTGGAGTCAGGATTTTTTGAGGGGATCGTCGGGCGATGGAGAGAGCACCCAAACAAGACTGTCTAAAGAAGACCTGCCACAAAGAAGACTGTCTAAAAAGTCTAATTAATTAAGCCTAATCAATCAAGTCCAATCCAGCTCCAGTCCCTGCAGCGGACTGACCCATAAAAAACGCTGGTCGCAGGAGCGACCAGCGTGGCAGTCCGTTAACTCGTCACTTTCCTGGATTCAAGGATCAGGGCTTGGGACTCAGGCGGTTGCCGGCAGGTTGAGGTTGGAGAGGCTGATGCGCTTGCGCAGCCGCCCAGCCCAGCCGAAGGCGGCCAAGGCCCCGAAAACGGGCAACGGACCGGGAGCATTTGTCACTTCTCGCCGCAACTTGATGGTTGCAGCCTCTTCGAATTCGGTGAAGCCAGTCACGGTTTCGACAAAGGCACCGGGTTTGGGGGTGATCACATTGGCGTTGTAGTAATCGGTCACCACTGTGCTGCCGACGGAGCCTTCGATGGCGAGGGCGTTGATGTTGATGCCATTGCTGGCAGCATTGTTTCGGGCGGCTTGCACCGTGGCAACGTTGGTCACGTTATCAATGCCATCGCTGGAGATGTCAATGATTTTGGTGGCCGAATCAAACAGGCCAGTGCTAATGGCGTTCTGAATCGAGGCCACGGCCGCATTGATGCCGCAGGACACACAGGTGTTGCCATTACCCTGGCGGGCCATGGTGGCCAGCTGGGCCGCAAAAGTACCAACGCTTGCAGCGTTAGTCAGGTGGGTCCAGTCGATCGCCAGCGGGGTGCGGGCACTCGTGTCCCACTGGCCCACGGCCACGGCAATGCCGTTGGGTGAGGCGGCAATGTAGGACTGAATGGTTGGAGAAAGGAAGGCAGTGGACCAGCCCAGCCGTTGGGTGTCGTACTCGGCGGTGTCGATACTGCCGGACACATCGGTGGAGAGGAAGAGCATCTTGTCCACCGTTACGGCCTGGGCGCTGCCGCCGAATAGCATCAGTTGCGCCAGGCTGATGGTTGCAGCACCCAGGGCGATGCGGCGCAGGCTGCTTGTTAGAGTTTGACGAGTTGATTTCATCGCTAAGCGGATGATGTAGGCCTATTTAGTTTAGATAGTTGCAGTCAGGCAAGATCGACTTGATTCTGATAGGCCGCAGATATGGTGATTGCCTTTAGGGCCTATCGGCAGTCCGCTGCGTGTGGGGATCGCTGCGTAGGGGGCCCGTCGTTTCTTTGGGATAAAAGTAGTTGATTGCCGCATCTTAAGAACTGCTGATCACTTGCAGATCTGCGGCAATGCCTGCAATTGCGTGTAAATATGTAATTATAGCCCCAGCATGAATACGCTTCTCGGCTGTTCATGCTGGGCCCAATTCTTTGAATTCATGACAAATCTCTTTGCGAGGCTTCAGCCTCACGCTTCAGGATCCCAACTGCTGCGATCTGCGGCAATCTCCGCCGCCCTGCTTACGGGCTGTGCAGGTTTGCTTGTCGGTGGCTCGGCTAAGGCGGCTGCGGTAGCGACTGTCGACACCTGCACCTTCGGCGTGGCTGGTGCCACTTGCCCTACTTATACGACCGCACCAGGTCGGCTTGCCGACAAGATCTTCAGTGTCGTCAAAGCTCCTAATCAGGGCTCTGGCGAGGTTAAATTCACTTGGGTTGATTACACTGGTGATGGTTTGAGCCTGGATGATGATTGGTCGTCAGTGATTGATTGGGGTACCCCCGGCCTAATCGGCCCGCTCGGTGTCGGCGAGTTTGATTACACCCTGTCGATTGACCCTGCATCTGGTTATAGCTTTGGGGTGGTCAGTCTTGATTCCCTAGAGGGAGGTTCCGCTGTCAACCCTACGACTGTCACCAAGGAGCTTTTCGAGGGTCTCACAGCTACCAATTCGCTTGGAGTGCTCACGTCCGTGGACGGCGGCCATGACGAACTTAATCTTGCTGGAACAGGCATCCAGCAGCTTTATGTTGAAGATCGTTGGAGTGTCCCTGAACAGCATACTCTGGAGACTCTATCCAACGGTTTCGAGCAAGTTCCCGGTCCCTTGCCCCTCTTCGGTGCGGCGGCCGCCTTTGGCTGGAGTCGCAAGCTGAGGCGCCGGGTTGGTACAGCCAGCCTGGGGTGAGTCCTGCGGCGGTTCGGGCCTTTTAATAGGCCCGACCGTTGTTTTGCCTATGCAGTAATTAGGCCCCGTCAGTCATCCTGCCGGGGCCTTTTCATTGGTTGTGGATGATTGGGTTTAAAAATCTGGGTGTAAAAACTTCTTAGTTAGAGCTGGGGCTGATTGCGATAGGTTTATTAAAATCAACTGCGAGGGCTTGCTTCGCTCTGGTCATCGTCAACCAGCCGTTGCCAGTAGCTGTCGGTCTGGCTGGCTTTTTTGGCATTGATCACAGGCTTTCCAGCGGTTCCGTGCCCGCGCAGTTTGGCGATCGTGGCGGGTAGGGGGGTGGCCACCCCCAGATAGAGGCAGGCCAACACCAGGGAGGAGAGGCCCAGGCGCGCCACGTTCTTGCTCACCAGCAGCTGGCGCCGCTGGCTCTCCTGTTTCACCTGCATCCTCAATCGGCCATGGATGCGATCCAGCAGTTGCCCCATCCCTTGGCGCTGGCTAGCCAGGTCGGCGCCCAGGCTTTCCAGGGCTGGCAGGCCCTTGGGCAGCGCCCCATAGATCTCTTGCAACTGGGCCTGGGACCCCGCTTGCTTCACCTTGGTTTGGATCTGTTCCAACCCCTGGAGGGAGGCTTGGGCGCCGCCTTGGGCACTGCCGTCAGCGGGATTGAGCATCGTCCAGCTGGCGACGATCAACACCGGGATCAGCAGGGCATAGCCCACGCCAGCGGCTCCGGCGGCGCGGGTGCACCAGCGCAGGGCTCCAGCCGGAACAGCGCCAATCTCATCGAGGCGGCTAGATAGAAACACCAAGCAAGTGGCCAGAAGCGCAATCGGTGATTGGCTGATGATCACGTCACTGAGTTGTAGTTGCCAAATGGCAGAGCCCAGGTTCAGGGGGATAGCCGCACTGAGAATCGTCAGGGTAAAGATTGTGAATAGTGCTATAGAGGCCCACCAGAGGATGCCAGCCAGTTGAGGACCTTTCGGCAAAGTGACAGGATTGCTTGTCATACCAATTAACTAGTTTATTCCCGCAAATCCTATGGGAAGAACTAGTGCCTTCCTGGCGTGAGATTGCCGCATCTATGCTGCAACGCTGGCCTGTTGGGCGTTGCTTAGCATGCTAAGGCGATCTTGCTGGCCAGCCAATTGGCTGCTCGTTTGCGGCTTTTTGCTGAGATTGCTCTGGCGTTAGCTGGCGGTTGCCAGGGGATTCAGCCGTTGAATACGCCGGCGTAGCAGGCGGTTGAATACGCTGGCTTAGCAGGCAGCGCCAGCCCAGGGCTGCGCTGGCGCCTAGCAGGGGCAGGCGCCCGGGGACATCTTCGCCGACGCGGATTCGATCCCGCTCAATCGCTCCTGACACGCCGGGCGCTTCTACTGAGAAGTTGTTATCGCCGGCGGCCAGCCCTTTGATCGCCATCGTCATTTCTCGCGACTCGCCACCGGACACGTCATTGCAGCCCAATGGATTGCTGCAAGCGAAACTCACCTCTAAGCCGGCTGATGCACCACCGACCACATCAAGACTGACGTCTAGGGTCCCACTGACATCCCCGACAGCTTTTTCACTGTGGTGACGATGTCGTCGATTGGAACAATGTCAAAGTTGTTGATGAGGGCACCGTTGAGACCCAGGTGGCTGATGCTGCTTGCTTGGTTGCCTAACTGGCCGCCCTCGCAGTTAACTACCGCAGGGGTTCCGAGCTCGCACCTGCCATCGAGTGCAGTTGCGGCAGCTCCACTATTTAAGGCGACATGGGCTACTTTTTCGAAGCTCAGAATTCCTTTTATGTTATCCATTGTGACCGTTTTCTGGGTCGATGGAGCATCGTTAACTCAACGGACAACTTTGCGGGCACCTGTTCGCCAGTCCACTGGGTCATCGCTGCCTCCGCACTCTCCAACGCCCAAGCCTGGGCATGTATTTGCGCCATTTTGAATTCCTTATTGGAGAGCATGTAAATTGGCCAGGGGATAGTCATAGCCATGATTCGCCGTCTATTGGTCGATCGCTTCTGCTACGCCAATGAGATCTCCAGTGCTTCTTTGGAGGAATTTGCAGGAGCTCGAAAAATTTTCGAATGGTTCTAAGGGGTCGCCAAGGTAGCGAGCGACAGCAAATTGTGAGTTAGCATAGGGCCCTATTGGGCCATCTACAAGGGTCTTGGCAACACTATGAATATTGCTGGTGACCCCGCCCATGCTGCCTGTATTATCGGCTAAAAATAGAAAGTCAACAAGCCCGCTGCCAGCGTCGGTGACGATTATTTTCACCACTTTGATGATGTCGCTAATATCGATTGAGGCTTGAAAGTGGACGGACTGATCGAACCGGCCATGATCTGGCCAGGACTGAAGGCAGCCGCGGCAGCGCAGAGGCTGCCAGCCGCAACAAGTTTGTAGCCAAGACGAGAGAGAACCGCTTCATTCGTATCGACGGCCAATTCACATTAAGCGTCATTTTGATCATTTCATACCGTAAACAGGCGGCTTCTCTTGGCTAGAGCTGCTTCAGCTTGCTGGCTTTTGCTGCATCCTTGCTGTCAGGTTTTGATCCTGATGGCCGGACTGCTTTGTGTCGTCCCGGCTGTCAGGATGAGCGCTTCAATCGGGGCCTCCTGGGGGACAAGTTCTCTCAGGCAATGCCCCTTAAGCCATGTGCTCTCAAGCCATCTCCTCTTAATCAATACCTGCTCTGGCCATGTCTGCTTTGGCCATGTCTACTCAGACCATGTCATCGCTGAAGTCGGTGATCACTTCACCGTTGAAGAAATCGGCCAGACGCTTGGCTTTTTCATCGATGCTGCCGGGCAAGGGGCGCTGGGGTGCGGCCTCCATCAAGCCGATCACCCCAGGGAGCGCCCCGGTGGTGGTCGGGGCTGGGGCCGTCTGCTGCGGCGCGGGATTCCCCCCTGGGGACCCGCTCGGCTGCCGCCTGGCCTCGGCTCTAGCGACTCCTGCTGGCGCTGGCGCCACAGCCAGCGCCACAGCTACCGTCCCAGTCGCGGACCCAGCCACCGTCCCCGTCGCCGTCAGAGCCATAGCCTCCGGAGCGGTAGCCGGTGTCGGGTTTGCAGCCGGCATCAGGTTCACCCCGGCTGCCGTAGGGCTGGCCTGGGCCACGGCCTGGGGTTGGGCTACTGGCCGGGGCCGGGGCCGGGGTTGGGGTTGGTGGGGTTGGGCGCTGGGCGCCGGGGCGGCCTTCGCAGGTGTCGCTGTGGTTTGCTGGCCGTCGGCGCCTTCGAGGATCACCTGGCGCGGACCCCCGAGGGCGGCCTGCATGGCCCGCTCCAGCAGGGGCAGGCGGCCCTGCACCATCGCCATCCAGTTCCCCGCCACCCGCACCACGGCCCGCTGGCCATCCAGCCGTACCAACGTGGCCTGCTGGGACAACAGCATGCGGGTGGAGGGCAATTCCAGGCCGGTGAGGATCTGTTGCCAGAGCTCCGGCAGGTTGGCCGCCGCCGGCGTCGCCTCGCCGGGAGCCGCTAGGGCCGGTTCTTGGGCCCCACCTGGTGCCGCCCCGGAGCTCACTCCTGGTGCTGCCGCCGGCGTGGTCCCGGAACCCGGGCTCGCTGATGCTGCCGCCTGGGCGTGGGTTGGGGGGCTGGCTTGGGGGTTTGTGGTGGCGCTGGGAGGGGCGCTGCGCAGTGGTGCCGGCGCGGCTACGGCGGTGCCCGGGCCCGCCGCTGCGCTCGCCACGGTCGGTTGGGCCAACAGGCCCAACACCAGCACCTCCAGCCACAGGCGCGGCTGGACGCTGTGGCGCAGCTGTTGTTCGCTGCCCTTGAGCTGGCTTTGCCACTGCAGCAGCTTGGCGGTGCCCAGCTGCTGGGCTAGCTCGGGCAGCTGGGGGCGGAATTGGGGCGAGAAGCTGGTCAGTTCGAGCCGATCCGGGGCGACCGCCGCCAGAACTAGGTCCCGCAGCAGGCTGGTGAGGCCCTGCAACACCGCCGACGGTTCCCGCCCCCGGTCGAGCAGTTCCCGGCAGGCCTCCACCACCCCCAGGGGTTCGTAACGGGCCAGGGCCGAGGCCAGGGCCAGCAATTCCTGCTCGGGCACCGCTCCCACAAGTTCCCAGACCGCCATCGGCTCGATCGGCGCTGGCATCAGGCTGAGCTGGTCGAGCAGACTCTCGGCGTCGCGCAGGCCGCCCTGGGCCCGTTGGGCCACCACATGCAGGGCCTCGGCCGTGATGTCGATCTGTTCTTCGGTGGCGATGTAGCGCAGGTGGCCTTCGAGGGCCTCTAGGGGGATGCGGCGGAAATCGAACCGTTGGCAGCGGCTCAGAATCGTCGGCAACACCCGCTGGGGATCGGTGGTGGCGAGCACGAATACCACCCGCGGTGGCGGTTCTTCCAGGGTTTTGAGCAGGGCGTTGAAGGCTGCCGTCGAGAGCATGTGGCACTCGTCGATCACATACACCTTCCAGCGGGCCTGAACCGGGGCGAAGCGAGAGCGCTCGATCAGTTCGCGGATGTTGTCGACACCGGTGTTGGAGGCGGCATCGATCTCGATCACGTCGAGGGCGTTGCCGGCGGCAATGCCGGTGCAGAGGGCGCAATGGCCGCAGGGGTCCGGGGTGGGGCCGTCACTGCTGATGCAATTGAGCGAGCGCGCCAGGATGCGGGCGCTGGAGGTCTTGCCCGTGCCCCGGGGCCCGCTGAACAGGTAGGCCGGGGCGATCCGGTTCTGGCGCAAGGCGTTGCCCAGGGTGGCGGCGATCGCCTCCTGACCCACCAGCTGGTCGAAGGTCTGGGGCCTGTACTTGTGGTGCAGCGGCTGGTAGGCCTGGCTCATGGGTCGCCGCGTCCGGAATCCGTCCCCGCGAACAGGCGGTCTCTGAGGCTAATCCTCATGGTTCTTGAGCAGCTGATCCAGCCGCTGTTGCAGCTCCTCCACCTCGCTGAGCTTGTCCTCTAGGCGCTGGGCCGCTAGGCGCAATCCTTCAAAGGCTTCTGCGCCGGCCCCGACCCCCGGGCTGGGGGCGCCGCCCTGGCCCCCCCAGCGCGCTTCCGCCTTGGTCAGTTCCTGCTCCAGGGCCTGCTGCAGTTTGAGGCGCAGGCTTTCGAGCTGCTCCAGGCTGCGGATCGCCAGCTCGCGTCCCTGCTCGATCGGCAGGCCATCGAGCCGCAGGCCCTGGCCTAGGAGCAGGCGCACCCCGGCTAGCAGGGCCGCCGGCAGCATTTGGCCCAGGGCTAGGGCGCCGAGGCTGCCGGTCTGGAGCCAGCCCTCCACCTGGGCGCTGCGATGGCGCCCGGTTTTGCACCAGTGGGCGAAGTGTTCGCAGTTGTTGAAGATCAGGTTGTAGCGCTGTTCACCCAGGCGCCCCATGGCCCGCCGCAGGGTTACCCCAGGCGGCGAGCAGATGCCGGGGGGATAGGTGACGATGGTGATCGGCTGGCCGAGGCTGAAGTCCTGCAGGCTGCTGCGCAGGATCTGGCGGCCCTCCAGGTAGTGGGCCACCGTGCCATCTCCCAGGTCGATGCCGTGGTGCACGAATAGGCCGTGCTGGCGGGGCACCTTGAGATGGTCGGCGCTGGCCAAGGGAGGGGGGGCAGAACAGGGAGCCGGAAGGGGACGGGCGTTCCGGTCAAGGAGTCAGGCTGATTCGCGCTGGGCCCGGTCGGTTTTGCTGCTGGGAATCGCCAGCACTTTGGCCTTGCTGCGCTGCTCCACCAGCTCTTGGGTGATCGTGAAACTTGTCACCTCCGTGCTGGAGGGCAGGTCGTACATCACATCGAGCATTAGCTCTTCGATGATGCCGCGCAAGGCCCGGGCGCCGGTCTTGCGGCGATGGGCCTCGGCAGCGATCGCCTGCACGGCCCCCGGTTCGAATTCCAGGCTGACGTTATCCATGCTCAGCAGGGTCTGGAATTGCTTGACCAGGGCGTCGCGGGGGGTGGTGAGAATCGATTCGAGGGCGTGGGTGTCTAAGGGTTCGAGCATGGCGCTCACCGGCAGGCGGCCGATGAATTCCGGGATCAGGCCGTAGCGCACCAGGTCGTCTGGCTCCAGATGGCGCAACACCTGGGCAGCCTGGAGCTCCTTGTGTTGGCGGCTGCGGCCCTCGGCCGGCAGGAAGCCGATCGCATTGCGACCCAAACGCCGTTGCACCAGATCTTCTAGCCCCACAAAGGCGCCGCCGCAGATAAACAGGATCTGGCTGGTATCGATCTGAATGCAATCTTGATAGGGATGCTTGCGTCCACCCTGGGGCGGCACGTTGGCCAGGGTGCCTTCCAGCAGTTTCAACAGGGCCTGTTGCACCCCTTCGCCGGAGACATCGCGGGTAATCGAAGGGTTCTCGCTCTTGCGGGCGATCTTGTCGATCTCATCGATATAAATGATGCCGCGCTGGGCCTGCTCCACATCCATGTCGGACTTCTGCAGCAGCCGCAGCAGGATGTTCTCCACGTCTTCACCGACGTAGCCAGCCTCCGTCAAGGTGGTGGCATCAGCCACGGCGAAGGGCACATCCAGCATCTCGGCCAG
>CAMAPJ010000070.1 GCA_945860085.1 Synechococcus sp. UW140
CCGGGATGGCCTTGAGGTAGCTGATCAGGTCGAGATGGGCGGCGGCAGTGGCTCTTTCGGGCACAGAGAGGAGACGACTCCGCCAACCTCAGCTCACCCTGACATGGCTGACCAGGCGCCTTGGGACAGACTTTGAATCAGCCCTGCTGTGGCTGTGTTGCTTGGTGCCGGTTCCCGATCGTTTGGGAGCCTGGTGTTGGGCTTTCCCCTGCGGGATGGCGCCTTGCTGGTGATTGTGGTGCTGCTTGTCCGGGCTGGCTTACAGGCCTATATGGGCATAGCCCAGGAACAGCTGCGCAGTGGCTTCACTGATCGTCTGCGCAAGGATCTGCTCGCCCAGGTGGTGCTTGCATCTAGCGCCCGCCTAGCCCAGATCGGACGCGGCGACCTGCTTGGTTTAGTGCTGAGCGACATCAGCCGCAGTGTGATGGCCCTCGATCAGGGAATCCGTTGCGCTCAGGCTGGGGTAGCTCTGGCGATCTATGGGGCCGGCGTTTTGGTGGTGGGCCATTCCCAGGCCTTGCCGCTGCTGATCGGTTTGGTTGCTGCCGCCGCTGCTGGGTTGTTACAGCGCTCTGGGGCCTGGAGCCTGGGGCGCTTGCAGACCAGCCTGAATGGGGCCTTGCATCGCACCGTCGGTGATGGCCTGCATGGCCTCAAGGCTGTGCGGGCTGCTGGTGCCGAGCAATGGCTGCTGGATCGCTTCAGCCAGGAAACCTTGCTGTTTCGCCGGGTGCTCAAGCAAACGGTTCGCCGGCAGGCGTTGTTTGCCTGTCTGCGCGATGGCTTGGTGCTTGCCGTGGTTGGCCTCTGGTTAGGCCTACGGCTCGACTCCATGGACACAGCCACAATCACCACCACCCTCCTGCTGGCCTATCGCGCTTCTGGCTCCCTTGGTGCCGTGATCAGTGCCCGTCGCCTCTGCCTTGGTGCCTTGCCTGGGTATGCAAAATTGCGCGAATTACGCCAACGGCTGGGAACGGAAGCGCCCATTCGCTTGAATGATCCGGCTTCTTCGCAGGCGGCCCTTCTTTGGCCGACCCATGCCCAGGTCAGCGAGTTGCCTCTCTCTTCGCTGGAGCCCCTTGCTGCCGTGCAGTGGCAACAATTCGGCGTTGATGGCGGGCAGTTCTCGACATTGAACCTTCAGCCAGGCCAGCTGACGGTTGTGGTGGGCCCTTCCGGCAGTGGCAAAACGACCCTGCTTGATGGCTTTGCTGGCTTGCTCGGGGAAGAACGGAGCCAATGGCTTCTCCAGCCTGGTTCTGCCGTAACCAGGGCCTCCACCCTTTGCGGACGCCAGGGGGTTCAGCACTGGCGGAGGTTTGTTGGCTATGCCCCCCAGGAGTCTGTTTTGTTTGAAGGGTCTTTAAGGGAAAACCTGTTACTCGGACAGGGCGTCCATAATTTGAACCGTGATCACGAAATCGAAACCTGGCTTGAATGCCTAGATCTGGCCCATCTGATCAGCGGCCCGTCATCTTTTGAGCGATGTTTGAATTTAGCCCTTGATTGTTTTTCTGGCGGAGAGATTCATCGTTTAGGACTGATTCGTACCTGGTTGTTGAATCGCCCGGTGGAGATTCTCGATGAACCCACCGCTTTCCTCGATGCTCGCTCCGCCTCTCTTGTTAGGAGGGTGGTGCTGGAGCGCAGTAAGGAGCGCCTGGTTGTGGTGGCTAGCCATGACCCCGCCCTTCTGGCAATGGCTTCCCGTGTGATTCATCTGAGCCCTGGAGGTCTTTCGAGCTCAGCTCGGTTGGCTTCCCCCCCAGATGCCTTGTTGTGATCAAGATTCAACGCTGGACGATCCAGCCTGACGCCGCCATTGAGATTTCGGTGTTGGTCCCTTGCTGGCACGTTGAACCGACCATTGCTGGTGCATTGGAGTCGATTGCTGGCCAAGAGGGCCTGCCTGAAGGGGTTCACGTTGAGGTGGTTCTGGTCGTTGATGGGCGCCCTCAAGACCTCGCTGCGATTAAGCAGGTGATTGCTGAACGAAATCAGCCAT
Organism: Synechococcus sp. UW140; assembly: GCA_945860085.1. Taxonomy (GTDB): domain Bacteria; phylum Cyanobacteriota; class Cyanobacteriia; order PCC-6307; family Cyanobiaceae; genus BAIKAL-G1. The sequence continues at coordinate 2,012 of CAMAPJ010000070.1, forward strand.
TCCCCTTTGATCTATGTTTGGTTAGCTTGGCTGTCAATGTTGGCGCCGGCATGGCCAGGCATATTGGCTATCGCCATTGCCGTGGATCACTATTGGCATTTCTTGATGATGATGACCTTTGGCATCCAGCCAAACTAGCCATCCAATGGCAATGGCACCAGCGCCATCCTATGCAGATTTGTAGTGCCCATGGCTATCGCATCAAGGGCTACCAGCATATTGATATTGAGGCCCTTCTATGGTTGTACTTTGATGACGTTGGCTCATCAGCGACTGCTACAGATTTTTTCCGCCTCATGATTGGCGGTTGCAGCTTGCACCCTTCGTCCCTGATGATCCGCTGCGCCCATTGGCCCCATGAACCTGAACCACTGCGTTTTGGCGAAGATTGGCTCATGCTCGCCATGATTGCCTATCAACAAGCAATTGTGATCCTGCCTGGCGACCTGGCTTGGCGCTCTCCGCAGGTCCCGACGGTGATGCAGGATCGCCATTCGTTGTCGCGCCAACGTTGGTCTTTGCGCTGCGGCAAAATGCAGGCGATTCGGATCCTCCAGCAGCGGGGCCTCCTACCTCGGGCTATGGCGATGGGATTGCTCGCCTGGAATCTCCTCTTACAGCCTCGGCGCTACCTCCTTGACGCCATTGACTCAGTTTGTCAACCATCTTGTCGAGCCTCGCCCTGATCATTTCGCTTAGGTTTCGATCTTTTCCGGTGATCGGATCATTGAAGGTGGCTGGGGGCACCGTGAAGCAAGCTACTGTGCGAAGCCAATCTTGGGGTGATCGGGCTAGCAGCAGCGTGTGGCCCAGGGCCCCTAGCCAATGTTTGGGCTGCCATGGAAGCGTTGCCCTGGCCCTTGGCTGACGCAGTTGATTCCATTGTGCTTTGGCGATCGCTTTGCGGCAGTTCCTGTTTATGGGGTTGGTGTATTCCAATAGAACAGGGTTTGCCAGGGAGTGATAGGCCACCGCACAACTCAATCGCACGGCCTTGGATTGGCGCAATAGTGGTCGATCCTCCGCTGGTATTTCCCTGGCTAGGCGCTCGATATCCACAAGATGGCGGAGGGTCATCCATTCATCTTTAGCGGCGTGGGCGCAGGCATGCAGGAAGGCATGGAGCTGGCTGAGGGTGTCTAGAGATTTGCCATTGGCGTTCAGGGTTTGGTGCTCCGCCCAGATTGCTTCGAACCTTGGCAAAGGGGATCTCACATTATTTAAGGCCCAATGGAGATCGAGCCAAATGCCGCCGCGCCGCATCGACAGTTCATAGCCCGCCCAGCGGCCATAGCGACCCCAACGGGAGTGGAGATCGCGCGGGAAGTTTCCTCGCAGACGGGTAAAGCCAATGGCTTCTAGGGCAGCTACTGCTTCCGCTAAGGCGCCTGGATCGACCAACAGGTCCACATCCCCGCTGCCTCGGGCGCTGCTATCGCCGGTGGTTTGCAGCGCTAGGGCTGGGCCTTTGAACAGCAGGCAGCGGATGCCTTCGGCCCGCAGCCGATCCGAGCAGTCGATTCCGGCGGCCAGCAGAGCAAGGGATCTCAGTCGTTGCTGCTTGGCTGCTTGGCGAAGGTTTCGGACCACGGCAGCAGGCCAACCCAGCTCCTGGAGATGGGGTTCGAGGATGATTTCTAGGCGGTGTCGGGTGATGGCCTGAAGTAATGCTGGCTCGAATGGAATCTGTCCTGGCTGCCAGAGCTGGCCTTGGTCTGGTTCGTTGTGTGGTTCTAGCGAGCTGGCTGTTGGCTCTACGCCTGGCTCTGGCTGACGTGCAAGTTTGTTGTCCCGGGCAATGGCCCAGGTCAAGATCATGCTCAGTTCTGCCAGGGTCTTGCTGGACAGGATGGCGCCAGCTTGCAATGGGGTTGCGCCAGCTGGCTCCAGGTTATCTCCCATACCCACCCCTGAATTTGTTGGGATGATTGCATGGCGATCGTAGGGACGGGCGGCCAGTGCGTAGCGACCTTTGGCTATTTATCTATCCACTATGTGGATAGGGACTAGGCCTTATCATTGAGGTTCAAATTAAGCGCCCATGCGCACCGCATTTGGCCTGAATTGGCGCAGTCCCAGCCTGGAGCTGCATGAATTCTTCAGGCCAGGCTGCACTGGTGCCAGCACGTCCTTAGGTCGCCCTGGCCTTGGCTTTCAGGCTGGTGGCCTGCGCCGCCAGCCAGTGATCGACGTCGTCGAGGCTGATCCAGCCCATTGGCCGCCCCTTCCCCCCGGTGCCCACGACACCGCCTTTGTGACTATGGGGTTGGCTGAATTGCGTCTCAATGTTGAAGGGATTGGTCAGTTTCGGGTCTGGGGCGGGCACACCATTGCCTGGAGCCGCTGCCATCCCCAGGTTGGCGATCAGGACCTGCGCACGTTTCTGCTCAGCTCGGCCGTTGGCGCCCTGCTGATTCAGCGTGGCCTGCTTGTGTTACACGGCAATGCCCTGGTGAAAGACGGCAAGGCAATTGTCTGTCTGGGCCATAGCGGTGCTGGCAAGAGCACCCTGGCCTATGCCTTGATGCGCCAGGGCTGGCAGCTCCTAGCTGACGATCTGGTGGCGATCACCTCCGATGGCAGGGTGTTGCCGGGCATCCCGCGTATCAAGCTCTGGGAAGACGCAGCTGTTGCCTTTGGGCTGGTTCCTTCCCAGTTACAGCCCGTTCGCCAGGGCCTGCGTAAGTATTTGATCAGCGGCTCTGCTATCGACCTGGCTCCCCAACCAGTTCCGCTGCAATCGATCTACTTCATCCACCGACAGCGCCATGGCATCAGCGCTGGCCATTGCGCTGGCGAAGCCAATGGCGTTGGCAATGGAGTTGGTCATGGCGTTGTTCATGGAGTTGGCAATGGTCAGTCCATTTGCCTGCTGCCTTCGCAACAGCAGGCGGCCCTACGCCTGCGCAACCACGCCTTCCGCCCCCGCTTTGTGCGCGGTCTCGGTCAAGAAGGGGCCAATTTCATAGCCCTAGCCAGGCTTCAGCGCTCCACCCGTTTGGCCTCGCTGGCTGTGCCCCTTGGGATCCCGGCCATGGCCCGTTGGCTCGAAACGGTTGATTTACTCAGCGCTGCCAACTCCGCAGCCCAGGGCAATGCCAGCTCTAGCAAGGTCTTGGCGGAGGTCTCCTAACTTGGCACCCTATTGGTACTTGGCAAGCTATCCCAAATCCGGAAACACTTGGTGTCGCGCATTTATTACTGAGCTACGGCGCCTAGCCCAACTGGACCAGCCTGAGGTAACCGCTGCCGCTGAGGGGGAAGAACGGGAGCAACGCCTGCAGGGCTTCCGCCTGAACAGGGATCTGGCTACCGGATCGATTGTCAGTAGCCGCCTGTGGCTTGACGACCAGCTTGGGATCCACAGCAGTGATCTCAGCTTTGCCGAACTGGATCGGCTCCGCGGACGCATTGGCCATCTACCGGCCCTCTATGCCGAGGCCTTGCGGTATCACAAGGTCCATGATGCGTTCACCAGCCCCGATAGTGCTGGCCAGCCGGTGGTCAGCACTAAGGGCTGCGCTGGTGTGGTGTACGTGATGCGCCATCCGGCCGATGTGGCCGTGTCCCTGAGCCATTTCTTCCGTTGGGATGTGGGCCGCTGCGTTGAGTTTCTCCTTAATCCAGAGGCCGCCCTTTGCCAATCTGCCAAACGCGGTGGCTCCCAGGTTCGTCAATTCATGGGTTGCTGGGCTAACCATGTGATGAGTTGGTGCCAGCAAGGATCTCTGCCCCTGTTGCGATTGCGTTATGAGGATTTATTGGCCAATCCCCATGAACAGTTCCGGCGGCTGGCGGCCTTCTTAGGCCTGCCAGATGGGCCCGATCTGATTGCGGCAGCCGTTGGCAATACCCAGTTCGACAAGCTGCGCGCTAAGGAGCACCAGGAAGGGGGCTTCCATGAACGCCCCGTCGGTTGTGAACGGTTCTTCCGCAATGGCCGCAGCGGCGAAGGCCGCGAGCAGCTCCAGCCTGCTCAGTTCGACCAACTGCAAAGCCGCTTCGCGGTGCTATTGCAGCGCCACGGTTACCCGCTGATTTGAAGTTGAAACGCCCTGCCATGTCCTATCACCGCAATCCAGCCATCTATGCCGCTGAACTCGATGGCGCGGTCTGCCTGTTTGATCCCGTTGCTGCAGCCTATTTTAATCTCAATTCCACCGGCTCAACCATCTGGAACTTGCTTGAGACTCCCCTTACCTACGATGAGATCCTGGGGATCCTTCTGGCTACCTATCCGGTCGAAGCCCAGATGTGCCGCGACCAATGCCTGCACTTCTTCACTCAGGCCCTGCAACTGGGCCTCTTGCAGTTGGCGTCGTGAAGCGTCTCCGGCCCCTGGCCTACGGCCTCTTTTCTGGGTTTGATCACCTGATCTGGGTGCTGGTCAAGGTCATCCCGGGCCCGCGTTTGATCGCCTTGGTCCGTCGTCGTCCCTGGATTCGGCTCCAGCTGGTCTTGCCCGCTCCCTGCCAACGCCGCTGGCAGGGGCGCATTCGTTGGCTGTTGGCGGTCCGCTGCCATCGGGCGGGTTGGGCTAGCAGCTGCTTGAGCCGGTCGCTTGCGGGACGGATCCTGCTCGATTTGATTGCTGCACCCAATGCCCTGCACCTGGGCATGGGCCAGTGCGATGACGGCCGCAAGGTGCCCCACTCCTGGCTCAGCGATCCGGCCACGGGCCGCTTGTTCACGCCTGGCCTAACCCCAGGCTTCGGCGCCCAGCTGGCCAGCTTCTAATCCCTAACTCCTTTGCCCCCCTCTACAGCGATGAGCCTGGCCCTGCCCAGCCTGGATCCCCAACCCCTCGGCCCTGGGGTGTATCGCACCGATGCGTTCCATCGCCGGCCCCTGTTTGCTGTGTCGGGCTCAGGAATCGATGCAACCGACGGGCAACCCCTTGTGGTGGGTAGCTGGCTGGAGGCCCATGCGCTCCATGGCCCGGCAGGCATTGCTGATCTCAACCCCACCTGGCTCGGAGCTTTCATCAGTGGTGAAAAGTCGGCGGACCAAGCTCCTTACCGCCGCATCGCTCGGTTGCCGCGGGCCCACCAGGTGACCATCGCGGGGGATGGCCGCGTTCAGACAGACGCCTATGACCCCTTCGCCGGTGGCGCTGCTGCAATGGCCGCTGAACCGCTGCATGGCTATCTGCGTGAAGGGTTACTGGATCACTTGCGCCGGGAACTGGCGGGTGTCGATGGGCCGATCGGCTGCGAGCACAGCAGTGGCATTGATTCCAACGCCGTGCTCGGCGCCTTGATGCGGGGCTTGGCTATTCCCGCTGAGCAGATCCACACCTGGAGCCTGGAAAGTTGTGGGGAGGGCCCCCTCCTAGAGCAATTTCGCCCTTTTCACCACTTGTGCCAGGAGCAGGTGTATGTCGATTGCTCCCCAGAAGCCAGTGGCCAGAACTCCAGTAATTCCCTCGCTGATCACCAGCTCGCTCGCCAGCTGGATGCCATGGATTGGCTCGGAGCCCCCGCCCAGACCGGGGGAATGCTGCAAGCCCTGGCTCACTTTCGCGGGGCTGGCTGTGAAGTGATCCTCAGCGGCTTTGGCGGCGACCAGGCCCTCAGCCACAATGCCGCCAACGTTCCCACCGATCTGGTGGCTCAAGGTCGTTGGCACGAGTTGGTGGCCTGGCTGGATGGCAGCCGCCGGCAAGCCTTGAAAACAGGCCTAGGGCGGGTTCTGGCCCTGGTCTCGCGCCCCTGGGCCATGGCAAAAGTGTTGGAGCGAACCCGCGAGTTCTGCAGTAGTGATCTGCTCCAACGCAGCTTGACTGTTCGCGGAAAGGAGTGGCTGGGGCCGCACCTGGGCAGCACCTACCCCTGGGAAATTGATGGCTACCTTCGCCAACACGAGTCCATGCGCCAGCGCGTGCTGGCCCCGTGGGTGGCCCTGCGGGCGGAGGAAGAAACGCGCCTAGCCGCAGGCTTTGGCCTGCGCAAGCTGTTCCCCATGCTCGATGAACCCTTAATCGCCACCCTCTTGCACCAGGATGTGGCCCTGTTTGGCGAACGGGCCGGCCATGGTCGCTTGCTGGCACGCCGGGCCTTCGCCCCCTTTTTGCCGCCCTTCCTCCAGGCGACGGCCAGTAAACGGCGTGAGCTAGACGAGGGCTATCAGGACCTAGTCAAACGGCGCCACCAGGTGGCGATTGCCAGCGGCCTTGCTCGACTGGCCGATTGGCATCCGCTGCTGGGCCAGTGGTGGCAGCTGGATCAGATTGTGGCTGAAGCTTCCGCTATTGCCGAAAAGCCTGACCCCAGCCCCAAGGAAGCCGTTGGCACCGGCCAGGCCCTCCGCAGGCTGGAGCAGCTATCCCAGTGGCTGGAGCGGTTGGAGTGACGCCATGAGGAACCGATTTTGGAGGGTTGTGTTGCAGCCGCCGCCGCTGGTGTAGCGATGGGAGCTGGGAAGGCCCCAATAGTTGTGGCACAGGCTTGTAAACTTGAGAATGCCTCGCATGCGCGAGTCGCTGTGTGCTGATCAACCGAAGATGCTCACACCATTTTACAGTTAGACGTGGTATGATTGATGGGTTCTGGTTGAGCTGGCTTAATGTCTACTACTCATCTTGAGGATGTTGACGCTTTAGGCGCAGGTGTCAATGCAACGCAAGGCAGCGGGATGCGATGGGAGCCCCCTGTTATCCATCGAATGAGTGTAACTCAAAGCGAATCCGGGGTTTATCCAACAAACAATGAATCTATAAATTCCCTGACTGGTCATTCTTGATTGGCTATCAAGTTTCGGTTTTCCTTGCTGAATTATGGATTGAATGGATTATTGAAGTTATTTCCATATAGAATCTCATGCCCCTGGGGCAAGTTATTCTGGCGTCGTCAATTTTGGCATTGAACTTGTTGCAAATGTCCATCCTCTGATGGCTTTTCTTTGAGATAGTTACTTGTCTTGTGATTCGTCCCAGGCTGGGCTCAAATGTTAGTGAGCCAGTGCTTGTCCTCTCTTCGTGTTGTTACTTGCATCTCTTGATCCTGCCTCGCCTGACGCTTTTGGTGGAGCCATCTATTATTTAAGATCATTTCCGTCAAATGGATGACGCTCTAGCTAGAGCGCTTCCCCTTTGTCAAATTATAATCTACCCCGGAGCTATCGGTCAACTGGCTTGCGGTCAACGTCCCGAAGGGAAAGAAATAATGAGCCTTTTTAGTATAATGGTCAAGTCCACAATTGCAAGAGATATGAAGTGTCGAGTTCGGCTAGGCCCGCTACCTTGATGGGGCAAATTGCGATTGTCGTTGTAATGCTGTTGCCCCCCTTGTCTGTTGGTAGGCTTGTTGCTTTTGAATTGCGATCAGCCGGCCCATGCCGTCACTTTGGAGATCCCGATTGTCGTCCAGCTGGCCTGATCGAGCTGTAGGCACTGCTCGCCTATCGAGCTGTTTAAGGTCTGGATGCGCTCTAAGCTCCCAATGATTCAGAGGATTTGGGGATGCCCTGGCCAGGCCATGGATACAACCACGGCCAGCCCAGGGCGTTAGCTATCAAGTTAACGGGACGGTTTCATCCCCTCAGCCCGGCTCCGACTGCAACACCCTCCCATACAGCCAGCCGGCCAGCAGGGCTCCCGCGATCGGCGCCAGCCAGAACAACCAAAGCTGCTCCACTGCCGCTCCACCCACCCAAAGGGCCACGCCGGTGCTGCGGGCCGGGTTCACCGAGGTGTTGGTGACGGGGATGCTGATCAGGTGGATCAAGGTGAGCGCCAGGCCGATCGGCACGCCGGCAAAGCCGCTGGGGGCAAGGCGATCGGTGGTGCCCAGAATCACCAGCAGGAAGATGAACGTGAGCAATACTTCGGTAACCAGGGCGGCGGTGAAGCCATAGCCGCCGGGGGAATGGGCGCCGAAGCCATTGGTGGCTAGGGGGTTGCTTCCAGCCAGCTCAAATCCGGGCCGGCCGCTAGCAATCAGCTTGACGACACCACCCGCTAGAACCGCGCCAATCACCTGGGCGGCGATATAGGGCAGCAGGCCGGAGCTGGGAAACTTACCCGAGGCCCAGAAGCCAAAGGTCACGGCTGGATTGATGTGGCAACCGGAGATGTGGCCGATGGTATAGGCCATGGTGAGCAGGGTGAGACCAAAGGCCAGGGCGACGCCGAGGAAGCCCAGGCCCAGGGGGTTGGCGGCCGGGTTGTCGTAGGGGAACACAGCTGCCAGAACGGCACTGCCGCAGCCCCCCAGCACGAGCCAGAAGGTGCCGATAAGTTCGGCCAGAAACTTCCTTGCCATAAACGTGAAATCAATCCCGATCGGGATAGCTAAAGGTGCCTAGGAAGCCTGGCGGCGTTAGGGCGTATTGCCAGCATGTGACTCGAAATGACATCGAATCGAAGGCACCTGTTCGCCCGTTTAGCTGTGCCTGAGAAGGTGTTCTTGGTCAGCCTCTTTGGGTCAGCGGCTTTCGGGCCAGCAGTTCAGGACCAGCGGTCCAGGGCCTGCTCTGCCTGCTCCCGGTCATCGAAATGGATGCGGCCCGTGGCCAGAATCTGATAATCCTCATGGCCCTTACCGGCGATCAACACCAGATCGCCAGGTTTGGCTGCGGCAATCGCCTCGGCAATCGCCCGGGCCCGATCCGGCTCGACGCGCAGGTCGGTTCCCGCCGGGATCCCCGCCACCACATCGGCCAGGATGGCTTGGGGCTCCTCGCTGCGGGGGTTATCAGAGGTCACCACGACCCGATCAGCCAGGCGGGCGGCGATCGCCCCCATCTGCGGTCGCTTGCCCCGATCCCGATCGCCGCCACAGCCGAACACACAGATCAGCTGGCCCAAGGCGAAGGGACGGCAGGCCGCCAGGGCGCTCTCGAGGCCATCGGGGGTGTGGGCGTAATCCACCAGCACGGCAGGTTGCTGAAGGGCCTCCGCCTGGGCGCCCGCTCTAGCGGCTTGGCCCACCCGTTGCATGCGTCCGGGTACGCCCGGGAAGCTAGCCACTGCCTTCAGCAGCTCGGTCAGGGGCAGCCCCTGCTGCAGCAAGGCCGCCACGGCCTCGAGCAGGTTCATCAGGTTGAAGCGCCCCAGCAGGGGCGAATGGAAGGGCCCCTCGCCCAGGGGGCTCCAGAGCGTGCCATCCACGCCATCGGCGCCGATCACCAGGTCGCGGAAGCCCAGCTCGGCCTGCTCCGCTGAGCTGGCCTCCAGGGAGCAGCGCCAGCAGCGTGGCCCCAGCCGCTCAGCCAATCGGGCACCCCAGGGGTCATCGCCATTGATCACGGCGTTGGCGCTCAAGCGCAGATTGCTTGTCGCGCCCGACTCGGCTTCGCAACGGGCCGGCAGCAGTTCGGGGGCAAATAGCAGGGCCTTGGCTTCGAAATAGGCCTCCATCGATTGGTGGTAATCGAGATGGTCCTGGGTGAGGTTGGTAAAGACAGCGCCGGCGAACAGGCAGCCAGCGCTGCGCTGTTGATCCAGTCCATGGGAACTCACTTCCATTGCCCCGATCCGGGCGCCGGCGGCCACCGCTTCGGCCAGCTGGGCCTGCAGGACATCGGCGAAGGCGGTGGTGTGGCTGGCGCTCTGGCTGTGGCCGGGCCAGCGGTTTACCAGGGTGCCGAACAGGGCCACCGGGTAGCCACAGGCGCCCGCCAGGTGCTCGATCAAGCTGGTGGTAGTCGTCTTGCCGTTGGTGCCGGTGACCCCAAGCAAGCGGAGCTGCTGGCTGGGCTGCTGCCAGAAAGCCGCGGCCAGCTTCCCGGCCCAGGCGGCCACTGGCTCCGCCACCACGACCACCGCATCGCCCGGGCCCGGGGGCTGGGCGGCGGCGGCAGCCGGGCCGATCACCGCCGCTACGGCTCCCGCCGCTAGGGCCTGGGGCCAGAAGCTGCCGCCATCGAAAGCCCCGCCTGGCAAGCCCACAAACAGGCTGCCGGGTGCGAGCCGGCGCGAATCACAGCTGACATCGAGCACCTCCGGGTTGGGCAGGCCTGGCGGCACGGCCACACCGGCCTGACGCAGAAGCGGATGCAGCAACGGGCTCATCGTCCGGCCGGAGCGCTGGATGGGCCCTGTTCTAAGTCGCCGGGGTCGTTTGGCCTGTTCGCCGCAACCTGGCGCCGCAACCACTCCGCCAGCCCGGTGTCGGCTAGGCGGGGCGAGACCCGCGGCAGCTCCGCCAAGGAGCCATCCGCCCTGCGGATTGCCAGCACCGGCACGCTCAGGCCATAACGGCCCTGCAGCTCCGGATCGCCGTCCACATCGACCCGCTCCAGGGCCGGCACCGGATTCAGGGCTCTTAGGCGTTCCTCCAGGCCTTCGCAGAGGCAGCAGCCCTGGCGGGTGTACAGCACCAGGGCTGGACCGGAGGGGGGTTGGGCTGGGGTCGGCATCGGCTTCAGGGGCTGGACAGGCTCAATCGGGAACGGGATCGCAGCCGCAAGGGGTGAAGGGGTGGCAGCGCAGTAGGCGCCGCAGCGTCAGCCAGCTACCGCGCCAGGGGCCATGGCGGCTAATCGCTTCTTGCCCATAGGCGCTGCAGCTGGGAATGAAGCGGCAGCGGGGCCCGAGCAGGGGCGAGATCCAGGCGCGGTAGGCGCCGAGTAGGGCCAGCAGCAGGGCCTGCAGGGCCCCGGACAGGCCTGAAAGCCCTGTGGCAAACACGGACGTGAGCCTCGAAGCAAGCCCGAACGTTAGGATCGCCAACTGGCGTTGCACGGGCAAGGAGGGGGATTCCGATCTCCAGCATGCTCCCGAACTGGCAACGCCTGCGTCTCCACCTTCGATCTTTCTTCTTATGTCTCGCTACCGCGGCCCTCGCCTGAGGATCACGCGGCGCTTGGGGGACCTTCCCGGTCTCACCCGTAAGTCCGCCAAGCGGGCTTATCCCCCCGGTCAGCACGGCCAAGCCCGTCGCAAGCGCTCTGAATACGCCATCCGCCTCGAAGAGAAGCAAAAACTCCGCTTCAACTACGGCATTTCTGAACGTCAGCTGGTTCGCTACGTCAAGAAAGCCCGCGCCCAGGAAGGCTCCACCGGAACCAACCTGCTCAAACTTCTGGAAAACAGGCTCGACAACGTCTGTTTCCGCCTCGGTTTTGGCCCCACCGTCCCCGGTGCCCGCCAGCTGGTCAACCACGGCCACGTCGTCGTCAACGGACGGGTTGTGGACATCCCCAGTTATCAGTGCAAGGCCGGCGATGTGGTCGCGATCCGCGAACGCAAGGCCAGCAAGCTGCTTGCCCAGGCCAACCTCGAGTTCCCGGGTCTGGCCAACATTCCCCCCCACCTCGAATTCGACAAGGCCAAGATGTCGGCCAAGGTGGGTGGCAAAATCGAGCGCGAATGGGTCGCCCTCGAAATCAACGAATTGTTGGTGGTGGAGTTCTACTCCCGCAAGGTCTGAAGCCAGCTGGGCCGGCGGGCGCTGCCTGCCGGCCTTTCTGCCATTCAGCCAACCGGCACCCCGAACCCTCGCCCATGGCGGGGGTTTTTGTTTGTCTTTGCAAGGTGGATTGAGGCAGCCAATGGCTTTGCACCTAGGGCTTGGGATCCTGAGCGGGTTGGGTTTCATGACACACAATCGCATCATCTCGGGCGGCGTTTTTCGGGTTCTGGAGCATTAATCAAATAATGAATGCTAGCAGAGAGCTTGATGTTCAGAGTCTTATTTTGACCACTGTATTCTGATCGCTTAAGCCAAGATATTCAGCCTTGGTGGTTTTATCGTGAGCTTTACATGGAGCAGTTATCCAGGCCCTTGTGGTGGGGTTGTTGATAATCCAGATGAAAGTGATTCTTTGCAATACTGACGAAAACCCTCAAGCCATCATCCCAGCCACGGGGCCGATTGTTGGAGAAGCGGCCTGGTCCGTTGGGCCCAAGGTATGAACGAAGCCTGCGGCCTTGGTTTCCACGTCAGCCAGGTCAACTGGCAGACTCAGATCCTCTCCAGAGAGAGAACTTAAATAGAAGCTGATCTGCGGCGGTAGGAGGCGGAACTTCAAGGGGAATGGGTACCATTTAAGCCTGCTCTTCGTGGCCTTGCCGATCCGGACATGCCATTCATTTGCGCCCCACCTTGTGGCCATCAGCAGCACCCTCGAGTGGCTGCCACACCGGATCAACGTGGTTTACGGGCATCCTATTGGGCCAGGCGCCCTTGTTCAGCAGTCCCCGGACGATCTCAAGGAGAGGGGCGAGTTGTTGTTTGCGCTACCTACTCGTGATCAGATCCACCCACCATTTTGAGCACCCTCCTGTGCCAGAGAAGTCCTTTCTGATTGCACAGATCAAAAGGAGTTCCCGAAACCGGGTGTTCCGCATCCCCTTAGCGCAGGTGCTGGAAAGCCCAAAGTTACCTATGGTGAATCTGTTTTGATCAGTACCTCCCCCTTTCGCCTGGATGCGCCCATAATGATGTCAGCCATTGAGCGCGCAAGCAATCTGCTTAACATGCAAACTAGAAGTCCGTTTAAGATGCGCAACCTGCTTGGTCTGTTGAAATCGAGACGCCTTTCAGGCCTGGCCGAGGCTCCAGCGAGATTCTTGGTGGTGCTGTTTCTCAGTTTGATGTTGCTAGTGATTTTTTCTGGCGTGCATCATCGCAGTAAAAAAACCTACATCGACAATCCAAATGAGCAGGTGATTTCGGCCTCAGCATTCGTCAAGACTTTCCCGGAGATCAAGGAAACGGCAGCGTATGTCGATCTAGGCCTCTACTTGGACAGCTTATACCAGCTTGATATGAGCCAGCTCACCTTCAAGGCGCGGGGCTGGCTTTGGTACAATTGGAAGAAAGCACCCCTGATTGAGGGCAAGTTTGATCCCGGCCAGTTAGGTTCTTTTAATTTTAATTCGCTGGATCAAAAAGATGTCTACGAGCAGATTTCATCGAAGGTGCATGTGACTGATGCCGATGACCAAGGTGAAACTACCCATTGGAATGAGACGGCATTCGATGTTAAGCTTGCAGCGCCGTCGATTAGTCTAAAAAATTATCCTTTTGACCACCAGCGGCTCAGCATTCTAGTGACCGACCCAGTGCATGAAACTGTTGATCTAATGTACAGAATTCAGCAGTTCAGGCTGCCTCCTAATCTCTTTAATATTTCGGGTTACAAGCTCGATGGCATTAGTTATGCTGATCAAGTGAGGGTCTACACCAGTAACTTTGAAGATTCTTCGAATGTCTCGCTGAAAAATGGAACTGCCGATACCCAAAGTCAAGCCGCATTCAATATCTTCATCTCCAGGAATGCCTTGACTTCAGTCCTTCAATATGTCTCTTGATTAGGCAGCAACCTCCGCAGAACAGCGGCAGGCCGCTAAAGTGGTACAAGAATACCAGCGCCGGCCATGTCCGCCAACCGCATCCAGTTTCAGCCAGGGATGTCCCTTCCCCAGTTCATGGAGCTCTACGGCACAGAAGAGAAGTGCGAGGCCGCCCTTGAGCAGGCTCGTTGGCCAGAGGGGTTTATTTGTCCTCGAT
>CAMAPJ010000071.1 GCA_945860085.1 Synechococcus sp. UW140
ACCGTTATCTGGGCGCTTTTAGTTACCGCTTTAATCGACGATTTAACCTCATAGCGATGACAGATCGGGTGTTGCAGACAGTCTGCTGCTGCCTCGCCCGACCGGAACGCCTCCTAAGGAGCGCGGAGTTTACTGCCTAATCAAGTGGCCGATTGCCCTCACCCATGCCAGTGGGGGGGATTCGGTTCAATCACCGGCTTGGGCCGAGAGCGTGGAGGTCTACCTGCGCAAGTGGGGCGATTGAAGCCGGGAGGCCTGCAATGGGTCGGGCTTGCTGAAGTCAGCTCCCTCGGCCCCTTCTACGATCAATCCCACACGCCGCCCATTGCCCCTTTTCTCCGATGAGCACCTACTCCTTCGATGTCGTCTCCGATTTCGATCGCCAGGAACTGGTTAATACCCTCGATCAGGTGCGCCGTGATGTGGTGCAGCGCTATGACCTCAAGGATTCAGCCACTGAGATCGAGCTAGAGGAGACCAGTTTCACGGTGACCAGTGCTAGTGAGATGGCCCTGGTGGCGGTCGAAGACCTGCTGCGCCAAAAGGCCACTAAGCGTGACCTTTCTTTGAAGATCTTTGATTTCCAGCCCCCTGAGCCGGTGGGCGGCAACCGGGTCAAGCAGGTGGTGACCTTGCGCAAGGGCCTCACCCAGGAGATCGCCAAGGCCTTGAGCAAGACGATCCGCGACGAACTCAAGAAAGTGACCGTGGCGATCCAGGGCGACAGCCTGCGCATCACCGGCAAGAACAAGGACGACCTGCAGCAGGCGATTCAGCTGCTGCGGGCCCAGGACGTGGAGGTGCCCCTCCAGTTCGAAAATTACCGTTGATGTCTGCTTGCTTTCGCCTCGTCCGGGGCTGGTCTGTTTCGTTCCTGGGCTGTTCGGTTCTGCTTGCCGCTGGAGTCCTCCTTGGATCGGCTCCCCCTGGCCTGGCGGAGGGGAGCCGATCCATCAGCCGCCTCAACGTTCGAGAGCCTGTTACCCCTGCTTTCCTGGCCACTACCGATCTCCAGGAGGGTGCCCAACGCTTCCATCCGGTCGTGTCCGGCGCCGGCCTAGTGGCCGCTCAGGAGGGTCGCGCCGCAGCGGTAGGGGCTGCCATCTTGCGCCAGGGCGGAAACGCCGTGGATGCGGCCGTGGCCACTTGCTTTGCCCTGGCCGTGACCTTGCCGCAGGCAGGCAATTTGGGCGGCGGTGGCTTTCTGGTGTTGTGGTTGCCCCGCCCTGAGGCCAATTTGCCCCAGGCTCCTGCCTTGGCGATTGGTCGCGGTCAGGCTGTGGCCCTGAATTTCCGGGAAACCGCCCCCCTGACGGTTCGCCCTGAGCTCTATCTCCAGGCCGATGGCAGTGTCGATCGTGTCAAGGCCACCCGCAGCCTGCTCAGCACAGGGGTGCCCGGCACGGTGGCGGGGCTTACTTTGGCCCAGGCCCGCTATGGCCGCTTGCCGCTCCAGGTGGTGATGGCCCCGGCGATCCAGCTGGCGGAGCGGGGCTTTCCGGTAGGGGTTGAGCTGGCTGAGTCGCTAGCCGCCGCCGCTCCCCTGCTTAAGGCCGATCCCAGTTCGCGCCGCCAGTTTTTCAAGCCCGCAGGTCAGCTTTACCAGCCAGGGGAGATTTTGCGTCAGGGCGATCTGGCTCGAACCCTGCGGCGTATTGCCGAGCAGGGACCTGCCGGCTTTTACGAAGGACCAGTGGCCAAGGCTTTAACAAGCCTGATGCGGACGCGCGGTGGTCTGATCCAGGCCACCGATCTGGCGGCCTATCGGGCCCGTTGGCAGGCTCCGCTGCAGGGTCGCTTCCGTGGCTATCAGGTTGTCACCATGCCGCCTCCCAGTGGCGGTGGGATCACCTTGCTGCAGTTGCTTAATGTTCTGGAGCCCCTGGACCTGGCTGGTTCGGGCGCCAATAGTGCGGCCACGATCCACCGCCTAGTGGAGGCGATGAATCTGGCCTACCGGGATCGCAACCGCCTGCTGGGTGACCCGGACCAGGTGGTCATGCCCTTGGAGCAGTTGCAAAGTTCCTCCTATGCCACCTTGCAGCGCTCGCGCTTGGATTTGCGGCGCCACCGGCCCGCCGCCCAGTTGGAGGCTGACCCCACGGCCCTAGGCGGCGGCAGTAACACCACCCATGTGTCGGTGGCTGATCGCCAGGGGGGGCTCGTGGCGGTCACCACCACTCTCAATGGTGCCTATGGCACTGGCATCAGCGTGCCGGGGGCGGGCTTCCTGCTTAACAACGAGATCGACGATTTCAGCCTCAAGCCGGGAAGCGCCAATGGTTATGGCCTGGTTCAAGGGGCCGTCAATGGCATCGCCCCAGGCCGTCGGCCCCTCAGTTCGATGACGCCCACCCTGGTGTTCCGCCCCTCGGGTGAGCCCCTGCTGGCCACGGGCAGCCCAGGCGGCAGCCGCATCATTACCACCGTGTTGCAGGTGCTTCTCAACCGGTTGGTGTTTGGTCTCAACCTGGCCTCGGCCGTGGCGGCGCCGCGCATCCATAGCCAGCTCTGGCCTGATCAGATCAGCCTTGAGGAGGGCATCAGCCCCGATACCCGCCGCCTGCTGGAAGCCCTGGGCCACAAGCTGGTGACCGTGCCGGCAATGGGTTCGGCCAATTCGGTGGAAGTCCTGCCCGCTAGGCCTATTGCTCTGCTGCCTGGGGCGGCCCCCCTCGGCAGGCTCACGGGCGGCAGCCTCGGTGTGGCCGATCCCCGGCGCCGCGACGCGGCTGCGGTAGCCGAGCGCCCCTGAGGGGGCCCGCTTCAGGGTTTCGGGCGTTGCCCGTTCAGTGGCCCAAGTAGGCGTTCTGCAGGCTGGGATCGGCCAGGAGTTGCTGGGAGGGGCCGCTGATCGTGGCCTGGCCGGCTTCGATCACCACAGCGCGATCGGCAATGGCGAGGGCCGCATGGGCGTTCTGTTCCACCAGCAAAATTGTTAACCCCTCCTGGTGTAACTGGGCCAGGATTGTCATTACCTCGGCTACGAGTTTGGGTGCTAGCCCCAGGCTCGGTTCATCAAGCATCAGTAGGGTGGGGCGCGCCATCAGGGAGCGGCCGATTGCCAGCATCTGCTGTTCGCCGCCTGAGAGGGAGCCCGCCTGTTGCTGGCGCCGTTCCGCCAGCCTGGGGAAAAGGCCGTAGCAGCGCTCCAGGTCGTTGTCGATTGCTTGGCGATCGCGCCGCAGCCAGGCTCCAAGCACCAGGTTGTCGGCCACGCTCAGGCGCCCCAGCACCCGGCGCCCCTCCGGGCAATGGCTGATGCCCAGCTTGACCGTGCGTTCCGTGCTGAGCTGGCCGATCTCGCCGCCATGCCAGAGGATTTGCCCCGAGGCCGCATTGACCAGTCGGGAGATGGCCCTCAGGGTGGTACTTTTGCCTGCCCCATTGGCCCCCAGCAGCGCAACACAGTCGCCCCGCTGAATGCTGAGGTCCAAGCCGTGTAGGGCGGTGATGCTGCCGTAGCGCACCACTAACTGCTTCAGTTCCAACAGGGGTGAACTAGCCAGTGAGGATTGACTCCGTGCTGTTCCGGTTCGTGCTGAATGCGCCAGGGGCTCCGTTTGCGGGCTCATCGGGAGGTTCCTAGGTAGGCCTCGATCACGGCAGGATCGCGCCGCACCTGCTCTGGGGTTCCCAGGGCGATGCGCTCGCCGAAGTTGAGCACCGCCAAACGGTCGCAAAGCTCCATCATCAGCGGCACATGGTGCTCAATGATCAACACGCTGAGGTTGAACTGTTCGCGGATGCTGCGGATTAGGGCGCTGAGCTCCTGCTTTTCCCTTGGGTTGAGGCCCGCAGCCGGTTCATCGAGCAGCAAGAGCTCTGGTCCTGTGGCTAGGGCCCGGGCGATCTCTAAGCGGCGCCTGTCGCCGTAGGCGAGGCTGGCGGCCCTTTGCTTAGCCCAAGGCTCCAGGTCGAGTAGGCGCAGCAGGGCCAGGGCCTCCTCCTCGAGCTGCGCCTGGCGACGACGAAACAGGCCGTTGCCCAGCAAAGCCGGGATCAGGGGCTGGCGGCTGCGTTTGTGAAGCCCCACCAGCACATTCTCGAGGCAGCTCAAGGAGCCGAAAAGGCGCAGGTTCTGGAAGGTGCGGGCTATACCGAGCCGGGCAATCCGGTGGCTGGGCAGTCCCGTGATTGTGCTGCCGCGCCAATGCACCGAGCCGCCGCTGGGGGGCGTGATGCCGGAGATCAGGTTGAACAGGGTGGTTTTGCCAGCCCCGTTGGGACCAAGCAGGCCGAAGATCTCCCCAGGCTGCACCGCAAAACTGACCTGGCCCACCGCCACGAGGCCGCCGAATCGGCAACTGAGCCCGTCGAGAGCCAGCAGGGGCGCCGTCATGGCGCCTGCCTCCCGAGCCGCTTTGGCCCGGGCCAAAGCCGCCCTAGGGATTGGAGCCGTTCGGGACTGATTAGGCCTTGGGGGAAGAGCAGGGGCCCCAGCAGGATTACCAGGCCAAACACGATCAGGCGCAGGTCCCCAACTGGCCGCAGCACTTCCGGCAGGGCCGTGAGCAGCAAACCACCCAGCACGGGCCCAAGCCAGGTGCGGGACCCGCCGAGCACCACAAACGCCAAGGTGGTGATGCTGGCATCGAAGTTGCCGAGCTTGGCATTCCAGGAATTGAGGAAATGGGCCGCCACCACTCCGGTGATGCCCGCCACCACGGCACTGAGCACAAACGCCAGCAACTTGATTTGGGCCGTGTCGATGCCCTGGCTGGCGGCGGCCAGTTCGTCATCGCGGATCGCCGCCATGGCTAGGCCAGGGCGGGTGCGTTCGAGCCGGTCACACAGCCAGCAGACCAGGGCCAGCAAGGCCGCGGTAAAGAAGGCGTAGCCCTCCGGTCCGTTGAAGGGCTGGGGGATGCCAAAGATGCCCAGGGCGCCGCCGGTGATGGCGAGGTTGAGAGTGATCACCCGCAGGATTTCCACTAGGGCGATGGTGGCGATCGCCAGATAGATGCCCCGCAAGCGCAGCACCACCGAGCCGATCGCTGCGGCAATGGCCCCGGTGAGTGCAGCGGCCAGGCCCATCTCAAGCAGCACCGAGCTGATCGGATAGGTCGCCGAGGCGCCGCCTAGGGCGGGCAAGCGGGTGGAGAGCAGGGCGGCAATGGTGCCGCCTATGGCGTAGAAGCCCGGACTGGCAAGCGAGAGCTGGCCGCAGCGCAGCGGTAAATACACCGAGAGGCCGAGTAGGGCTCCGAGCAGCATCTGTTGCAGCAGGCCGGCGTCCATCCGTTAAAACTCCATCTGCTTAAATCTCCGGCTTTTTAAATCTCCATCCGCTTTAATCTCCATCTGCTTAAACCTTGTTGGGCAACGCCCGGCCCAGCAGTCCCTGGGGCCGGATCAGCAGCATCAGGAACAGAAAACCGTAGGACACCGCATCTTTATATCCGGAGAAATCGGCCGGCACGCAGGCTTCGGCCAGGCCGATGATCAAGCCGCCCAAGACCGCCCCCGGCACGCTGCCAAGGCCGCCAAGCACCAGGACCCCCAGGCCCTTGAGGCCATAGCCGATGCCGAAATAGGGGCCGGCGATGCTGACGCTCAGGCCCACCAGGCCGCCGGCGATTCCGGCTAGGAAGCCTCCGAGCCCAAAGGCAACTTGGATCATGCGACTGCTGTTGATGCCAAGCAGCTGAGCGGTGATCGGATCCTCCGACACGGCCTGCAGGGCCTTGCCGCTGCGGCTGCCCTCGATCCAAGCCGTGAGCGCGACCACCAAGGCCGCCGCAATCGCCAGCAGCAACACCTGCACCGTGCGGACCATGGCTCCGCCAATGTTCAGGGCCGCCGGCAGATTTCCCAGGCTGCTGGTGGGAATTGCGTGGCTTTCGGCGCCCATCAACAACTGGATCAGGTTCACCAGAATCACCCCAGCGCCGAGGCTGGTGATCAGCGCAAGCAGGGGATCGGCCCCCCGTTGCCGCAGGGGCTGGAAGGCGACGCGCTCAATCACTAGGGCGACTAGGGCCGAGCCCAGGCCAGCCAGGACTAGGGCCAGCCAGAAGGGCAGGGCGAACGGCAGCTGGAACCCCGCCAGCAGGCCATTGGACCCGACATTGCCGCCGATCAGTAAGAAGGTGAAATAGGCGCCCAGGGTGAAAACGGCGCCATGGGAAAAGTTGATCACCCCCAGCACCGAAAACACCAGGGTGTAGCCCAGGGCAAACAGGGCATACATCGAACCCACTGATAGACCGTTGAGTAGCAGTTGGATCAGCTCGGTAGGCACGGTTTAAGTTCCCACTGATTTAAGTTTTCATGGCTCAAGGCAACAGCGCAAAGCGCCCAGTTTTGCCGCCGGGATCCATGCGCACCTGGGCTACAAAGAAGTTCTTCTGGATCACTTCTCCCCCCTTGCTGAAGCGGATCTCCCCTAGGGGGGTCTGGTAGGTGCCGCTGAGGATCTCCGCCATCAGGGCTGTCCGGGCCTGGGCGACGCTGAGGGTCTTGAGCGGTTGTTTCTGGTCGAGGCGGCGCAGGACGTCGCCGATCACTTGTAAGGCCGTATAGGCCTGGGCCAGCAGCTGGGGGGGGATTGCTCTGGCTGGGAGGTTGCGGGCGTTGGCGTTGCGGGCCTGGGCTACCTTGAAGGCGGCCAGGAAGGTTTGGTTGGCTGGCGTCTGCAGTTCGGGGCTGTAGGCCTGGGCGATCAGCAGTCCATCGCAATACTGCTGACAGATCGGATAGATATTCGGCGTGTTCATGCCATTGCCGGCAACGATTGTGCCGCGATAGCCCAGTTCCCGCAGTTGCCGCACCATATTGCCGCCATCCACGCCCTGGAGGCTGAGCACGATCAGGTCCGGCTTCTGCTGGAGAGCGGCGCTGATCTGGGTCTGAAAGTCTTGGTCGTTGAGCTGGGTGCGTTGCACCGTGACTGGTTTGAGGCCCTTGGTGGTGAGGGCTTGCTGGAAGATCACCGTCTCGGCGGTGCTGTAAGCGTCGTCCTGGGCGTAGAACACGGCCGCCCGCTTGATGGCGGGGTTGCGTTTCAGGGCCTTGTCGATCGAGAGCGGGGCAATCACCGAGCTCTGGGCGGACACTCGGCTGATAAATGAGCCGATCTCCGGGATTCCGGTGGCGGTATTGGACGGGGCTACCACGGGCACGCCGCGGCGCTGGGCGATTGGATCGGCCGAGAAGGCCTGCTGCGACAAGGTCGGGCCGATCAGGGCCAGCACTCCCCGGTTGATCAACAGGGTGAAGGCGGCATTGGCACTGGGTTCATCGCTGCCGCTGTCTTCGATGCTGAGGGCGAGCGGGCGGCCTCCGATGCCACCGGTGCCGTTGATTGAGGCCAGGGCCAGTTCCAGGCCGGTCTTCTGGTCCTGGCCGTAGAGGTTGGCATTGCCACTGAGGGCCAGAACCGCCCCCACTGGCACGCCCTTGCTCAGGTTGATCGGCCCACTGGCAACCTGATCAGAGCAGGCGGCAAGGCCGATGCCGCTGGCGACCAGGGCCGCTAGAGCTTGTCTGGAACGACGGTTCATCGACTGGGTTCAGGCAATCTCAGCAAAGCTGTCTCGGAAAGCGGCGATGGTGGTGTCGATGTCGTCATCGCTGTGGGCCAGGGAGGTGAAGCCGGCCTCAAAAGCGCTTGGGGCCAGATAGACGCCGCGCTCCAACATCGCCCGGTGCAACTTGCCGAAGCGCAGCGTGTCGGCGGCCTTGGCCTGCTCGAAGTTGTGCACCGGCCCATTGCAGAGAAAGAAGCCGAACATGGCGCTGATCGAGCTGCCGCAGATCGGCAGACCCACGGCCTCAGCCGCCGCCAGGATGCCGCTCGTGAGCCGCTTGGTGATCGCGTCAAGCCGCTCGTAGGTGCCGGGCTGCTTGAGCAGTTCGAGAGTCTTGATGCCGGCGGTCATGGCTAGGGGGTTGCCGCTGAGAGTGCCGGCCTGATACATCGGGCCGGCCGGGGCCACCATGGCCATGATCTCGGCGCGGCCGCCATAGGCGCCCACGGGCAGGCCGCCACCGATCACCTTGCCCATCGTGGTGAGGTCGGGGGTGATGCCGAACCGGCCTTGGGCACCGCCGTAGCTGATGCGAAAACCCGTCATCACTTCGTCGAACACCAGCAGGGCGTCGTTTTCCTTGGTGATTTCGCGGATGCCCTCGAGGAAGCCGGGCTCGGGAGTGATGAAGCCGGCATTGCCGACCACCGGCTCGAGGATCACACCGGCAATGGCGCCGGGGTTTTCGGCAAACAGGGTTTTGACCGCTTCTAAATCGTTGTAGGGAGCGGTGAGGGTGCTGGCGGCGGTGGAGCGGGGTACGCCGGGGGAATCGGGCAGGCCGAGGGTGGCCACACCGGAGCCCGCCTTCACCAGGAACATGTCGGCGTGGCCGTGGTAGCAGCCCTCAAATTTGATGATCTTTTCGCGACCCGTGTAGGCGCGCATCAGCCGCAACACCGACATGCAGGCCTCGGTGCCGCTGTTGACAAAGCGCACCATCTCGACCGAGGGCACGGCGTCAATCACCATCGCCGCCAGGATGTTTTCCAGCTCGCAGGGGGCGCCGAAGCTTGTGCCTTTGTCGAGGGCCTCATGCAAGGCGGCGATCACCTCGGGATGGGCGTGGCCGCAGATGGCCGGTCCCCAGCTGCCGACGTAATCGATATAGCGGTTGCCATCCACGTCCCAGGCGTAGGCGCCCTTGACCCGGTCGAACACGATCGGCTGGCCGCCGACGGAACGAAAGGCCCGCACCGGGGAGCTGACCCCACCGGGCATCAGGGACTGGGCGGCGCTGAAGAGTTCCTGGGAACGGGCGGTGTTCAGGGCAGGAACCGAAACAGAGGCCGAAGTCAAGAGGGGTTCCGCAGACGGTGGGGGGCGGCGGGGCACCAGCCGAAGCGGAACCTGCCATTGCCCATCTTGACGCAATTGCGGGCAGAACGGACCAGAGGCTTCTGTCTCGTTAAAGTGGCTCTTGGAGCCGGCCCCACAGTTCTGGGATCCTCTGGGGTTCCTCCCCCTGGTCCAGGCCTTGTTGTCCGTGGTTCAACCCCTGGTGCCAGCTCCATCCCCATCCCCAGGTCCAGCCCTAGCTTTGTCCCCAGGTTCCAGGGCCTCGGCTGAGTCAGGCTTTTGCCAGCGTCATGACTGGCCAGACCTGGCCCGGGCCCTGCGCCAGCTGCTGCCGGCCAAGGCCGTGGTGAGCGCCCGCCAGGAGCTGCTCGCCTACGACAGCGACGGCCTCACCCTGGAGCGCCACCAGCCGCCTCTGGTGGTCTTGCCGGAAACCACCGAGCAGGTGGCGGTCGTGCTGCGGCTCTGCCACGAGCGCGCCATTCCCTTTGTGGCCCGGGGCAGTGGCACCGGCCTCTCCGGCGGGGCCGTGGCCGAAGTTGAGGCCCTGGTGATCGCGACCAGTCGCATGCGCCAGGTGCTCTCCGTCGATCTGGCCAACCAGCGCATCACCGTTCAGCCCGGCGTGATTAATGGCTGGGTGAGTCGGGCGGTGGTGGGCGATGGCTTTTATTACGCCCCTGATCCCTCCAGCCAGCAGGTCTGCACAATCGGCGGCAACGTGGCGGAAAACTCCGGCGGCGTCCATTGCCTCAAATACGGAGTCACCAGCAATCACGTGCTGGCCATGGAGGTGGTGTTGCCCGATGGCACGGTGACGACCCTGGGCGGCCCCCAGCCGGAGATGGCGGCCCTGGATTTACGCGGCGTGTTTATTGGCAGCGAAGGCACCTTGGGCATCGCCACGGCGATCACCCTGCGGCTGCTGCCGGCCCCGGCGAGTGTGGCCGTGTTGCTAGCCGATTTCGCCTCGATGGCGGCGGCCGGCGAGGCGGTGCGCCAGATCACCAGCGCCGGCGTGTTGCCCGCCGGCATGGAGATGATGGACAACCTCTGCATCCAGGCCGTTGACGACTACTTCGGCTTCGATGAATACCCGCGCGAGGCGGCCGCCGTCCTGCTGATTGAGCTCGATGGCCACGAGCTGGAGGTGCAGGATTCGGTGCAGCTGGCCACCCGCCTCTGCCTGGAGGCGGGGGCCGGCAGCGTGCGCCAGGCCTGGGACGAGTCCGCCCGCGCCCGGCTCTGGAAGGGGCGTAAATCGGCGATCACGGCCCTGGGCCGCCAGTCGCCCAGCTACTACCTGCAGGATGGCGTGGTGCCCCGTACCGCCCTGCCCGAGGTGTTGGCGGCGATCAGTGACCTGAGCCGGGAGCATGGCCTGAGGGTGGCGAATGTGTTCCATGCCGGCGATGGCAATCTCCACCCTTTGATTCTCTATCGCGGTTCCGATCCGGGCGTCCAGGAGCGGGTGCATCGCCTTGGCGGCGAGATCCTGCGGCTCTGCATCGCTGCCGGCGGCAGCATCACCGGCGAGCACGGCGTGGGCAGCGACAAGCGTTGCTACATGGACTGGATGTTTAGCGCCGACGACCAGGCGACCATGCAGCTGGTACGCCAGGCCTTTGATCCGGAGCGTCGGGCCAATCCGGGCAAGATCTTCCCCAGCCCAAAAACCTGCTCCGAATCGGCGCGTCGGGCCGTGGAGCTCAAGGTGCAAGGGGTGACGTTGCCCGAAGGAGTTGTGGCCTTCTAGGCCTCAGAGGGTTGGGATCGCGGGGATCACGGCTCCGGGGCTCTACGGCTTCGGTGGGGCGGCGCAGGGGGCATAAGGCTTGGCTTCTGAGCCCCCTAACTCTTCATTCTGTGTCTCCGACTTCTTGTTCTTCTTCGTTGTTGTCATCTGGCGGCCAGGCCAGGTTGACCACCACCGGCGCATGGTCACTGGGGCGCTCATGGCCCCGCTCCGCTTTATCGATTACGCAGCCGGTGGCACAGGCCAGCAGCTCCTCGGAGAGATAGATGTGGTCGATGCGCCAGCCCCGGTCCAGGTCCCAGCCGCCGCTGCGGTAGTCCCACCAGCTCCAGTGGCCGCTGGCGGGTTCAAATAGGCGGAAGCTGTCCTGCAGGCGCTGGCCTAGGGCCTGGCGCAGGGCTTGGCGCTCCGCGTTGCTGGCCATGATGCCGCCCTCTAGGCGGGCCGGGTTGTGGATATCGCGGGGCTCCAGGGCGATGTTGAAATCGCCCACCACACACAAGGGGTCCCCTTGGCGCTCCAGTTCCTCCAGATAGCGCTGCAGGCAGGCCAGCCAGTCGAGCTTGTAGGCGTACTTCTCCGACGTCAGCGAGGAGCCGTTGGGCACATAGAGATTCAGCACCCGCACGCCCTCGATCAGGGCACTGATCACCCGCTTCTGTTCTCCCAGTCGCTCGGCCTCCCCATCGCCCGGCAACAGGGGGCTGAAGCCGATCTGGACGTCCTCTAGGGGGACGCGGCTGATCAGGGCGACGCCGTTGTAGGCCTTCTGGCCGCTGATCTGGGCCGTGTAGCCCAGCTCAGTAAAGGCGTCGTGGGGAAAACTGCTGTCCTCGACCTTGGTTTCCTGCAGGCAGAGCAGGTCCGGTTGGTTCCGCTCTAGCCAGGCGGTTACCTGGAAGAGGCGGCTGCGCACCGAATTGACATTCCAGCTGGCGATCCGCATGGCCCGGGTGGAGGGAGCAATCGGGTCGCTTTAGCATTCGGAGACGACCGTTCCCCGCGACTCCCTGGCGATGGCCCCCTTCCGCAGCCGCCGCACTCCCCCTGCCGGCATCCGTTTTCAAGCCTTGGCCACCCGTCTTGGCAGGGCCACCTGTCTTGGCAGGGCCACCCGTCTTGGCTGGGCCACCAGTTTTGGCCTGGCTTCCTGTCTTGCTGCGGGGGGCCTGCTGGCGGCAGCCCCGGCCCGGGCTGATTACGCCGCCGGCCAGTCGAAACAGGAGCAGCAGTTTTACGACTACGGCCCCAGCAACGGCTCCGGCTCCGGGAAGGGGGGGGGCTCGATCCTCGATTCCACTAATCCGATGGATCTGATGAACAAGCTGCGCAAGAGCACGGCCATGGATGAGGCCACCCCGCCCGGCGACTCCATCGACCAGGCCCTCAAGGCCCTGAATGCGCCGCCGGCCCCGGCCCAGCAGACGGTGTCGGTGCCCCTGAAGGCCCCCTGAGTCCGGCCAGGCCCCAGCTCACCGCCACCTGGTCCAGCCGGTCGGCCCCCTGGCCGCCCAGGCGGGAGCGGGCCTGGACCAGGGCTTGCTGGGCGGCCTGGGGATTGCCCTGCTGTTGACGCACTAGGGCCAGGGCCAGCCAGGGCCGGGCGTCGGCAGGCACGTCGCGGCTGAGCTGCTGATGGAGCTGGGCCGCCGCTTGCAGATCGCCCTGACGTTGCATCAAGTCGGCCAGCAGCAGGCCGATCGCCAGGGCCTGGGGCTGGAGGCTGGGCTTGCGGGCCTGCGTCAGCAGGGCCTGGAGCTGGGCGCGGGCCTCCTGGCCCCGGCCCTGCTCGAGCTGGAGCAGGGCCATCCGTTGCAGGGCTTCGATCTGGCGGGGATCCTGGTTGAGGATCTGGCGCAACTCCCGTTCAGCTCCGCTGCGATCGTTGGCATTGCGGCGCAGGTCGGCCAGCAGCAGGCGCAGTGGCCAGCGCCCGGGCTCCTGGTCGGCCATCTGCTCAAGCAGGGCAATCGCCTCGCCCTGGCGATCGAGGCCGAGCAGCAGGCTGAGCAGGCGTTGGCGATCCCCGGCCGTCGCGGCTCCGCTCGCCAGCCGGCCCTGGAGCAGGTTTACCTCCGCCTGAACCTGCTGGTGCAGCTGCCGGTGGGCGGGTCCCGGCCGATCGCCGCTGCGTTGACCCAGCCACCAGCCGACCCCAAGACAACAGGCCAGCAGAGCGATGGCAGCCAGGCGTTTTAGGGCTGGCTGCCTGAGCGCGCGGCTCGAGGAGGCTCCGGTCGGCGCTCCAGAACCGGCTCGCTCGGACATGGGTGCAGTCAGTCACGGTTGGGCCTAAGTCTGGGGGCCTGGAACACTGGCTACATTGGGCCGTGGGCCCAGGACACCAGAACGCCCAGGGGGCTCTAGCGACAATGCGTCACCATCCGATTTCGCCGGTCACCGAACCGATGCAGTACCGGGCCATTGGGGTGGTCCGGGGGACCTATCGGCCCAGTGATCCTGAGCAGCTGACCCGAGGGGTGATCCAAACCGCCGACGGCAGTGAGATCGAGGCTGTGGTCCTGGGTCGGGTGCTGACCTTGATGCGGCGCCATCTCGACCTGGCCCAGCCCCATCTCTGGGTCGTGTATCCCCGCTCCCGCGACGCGGACCAATTGCATCTGCAATTGGTGGGGGTCTGGGAACCCAGCACCCTGGCCGCCGAGACCGGCCCAGAAACCGGCACTGAGACCAGCACTGAGACCAGTGAAGTGGCGGCTGAGTCTCTTGATATTGAGGTTTTAGGCGTTGAGTCTGCTGAAGCTGGATCTCTGGAGGCTGAGGCCCTTGCGGCTGAGCCTGGAACCGGTGGGCCGGAGGAACTGGAAGCGGCTGGCGCGGAGCCGGTTCAAAGCGCCGATGCTGCGGCTGCGAGCACCGGCGAGTCTCTCGGTGCCGATGCGGTGCCCGAGGGCGATGACTATTTCTCGGTGCGCGGTGAATTGATTTATACCCGTCCCGAAAGCGGCGATGTGGTGGTCAAGATCCGCCAGCAACCCCGCCCCGATGGCAGCCGACCTACGCCCTTCAAATTGCAGCTCAAGGGCGAAATCCCCCTCGAGAGCCTGCGCCATTTCGTGTCCTTGGACCTGCGCCGCCAGGGCCAGTTTCTGCAGCTGGAACGCCATGAGGTGATCGCGCCGATGCCCCAGCGGGGCAACCGCGGTGGCAAGGGCCGGGGTTCGGCTGGCAAGGGCGGCGGCGCCTCCAGGGGAGCCGGCGGCTCCCGCCAGGGGGCTGAACGGGGTGCGGCCGGTTCGGCCGATCGCGCCCGGGGCGATCGGAACGGTGGGGCGACTCGCCCTGAAACCCGTAGTGATGCTCCCAGGGGGGACGCTCCTAGGGGCGCCAGCCAGCAGAGTGGTTCTGAGCGGGGCGGCTCCGGTCGGGGACCGGCTCCGGCCCGGGGCAATTCCAGCGCCGTTAGCCGTCCGAGCCGCTGATGGCTGATCCCGCCGCTCCGGCGGCCTTACGGGCAGGCCTTGTGGTCGGAGGCATCACGGCCATGGCCGTGGTTGGTCCCCTGGTGGGGGTGTCGCCCGCTTGGATTGCCCTGGCCGTGGCCCTAGCCCTTGGGGCCCTCAGCCTGGATGCGGCCCGTTTTGGCGGCCGCGGCGGCCACGTGCTGGCCGAAGCACTGCCGGGCGGCCAGGCTCGCCTGCGCCGCATTGCCCTGCATGAGGCGGGCCACGGCCTGCTGGCGGAGGCGGAAGGGTTGCCGGTGAGCCGGGTGCTGGTCGGGAGCCTCGCCTGCCTGCGGGCCGGGCTCAACAGCAATGGCAGTACGGAATTTGCCTCCCAATTTGTGATGCCCTTCCTGGCTAGGCCCGCAGGCCCCGGTCGCGGGGCGCTTGAGGGCCTCCATGGCGAGGCCTCGCTCGGCCGGGACCGCGTCGAAGGGCTGGCCCCTGGTGCCCTGGCGGCCGGCCTGCCAGCTGAGGAGCTGCGTCGCTGGAGCCGGGTGTTGTTGGCCGGCATGGCGGCTGAAGAGCTGGCCTATGGCGAGTCCGAGGGCGGCAGCGATGATCGGGCCCTGCTCGGCCGGATCTGGGGCCTGTCGGGCTTTGATGTCGACACCGCCCAGCGGGAGCAACGGCGGGCCCGCCGTGAGGTGGAGCAGTGGCTCAGCCGGAATCGCCCCGAGCTTGAGCAGCGCGCCGAGCTGTTGCTGGCCCAGGCCCCGCGACTGTTCCGTGGACCACCCAGCTCCCCCGGGACCGCTCGCTTACTAAGCGAGCACTCACCAAGTGAGCCCCTCGCAAGCGGTCCCGCCGAAATGGACCGCGCTACCCCAGACCCCCAGCCATGAGCTTGGCCCTGGTCGATTGCCCCACGGGCCTGGCCGGCAACATGCTGCTGGCCGCCCTATTCGACCTGGGCCTGCCCCAGGCGGCTATTGAGGCCCCCCTGGCGGCCCTGGGCCTGGCCGGCGCCTATGCCCTCGATCTGGAGGAACGGCGTAGTGGCGGCCTGCGGGGCTTGCATTTGGCCGTGCGCGGTCTGGAGCTGGAGCCGCCCCATCGCCATTGGGCAGAGCTGCAGACGACGATCAGCGGCGCCGCCCTGGAGCCCCAGCTCAAAGCACAGGTGCTGGCTGTGTT
>CAMAPJ010000072.1 GCA_945860085.1 Synechococcus sp. UW140
GGCAGCGGCCCTGGCCAATTGAGCCAAGGCTGAGTGAACTCCACATCGACTGAGCCCAAAAGGCGGAAGAACAGAGCTGCGGTCATTCAGCTCAGCATCGATTCGCTGTGGCCTGCATCTCTATGCCCTATAGGCGACAAACTCCTAGGGCGCTGCCAAGCCAGCGGGCCGTCCGGGACGGTCGCAGGTGCAGCTGCTCGAGTCGGTCTTCCAGACACACCAGGGCGCCGCCCCAGACCAGGATTGCCAGGACAGCCGTATTGGCGTTCTGGCTGCTGTGAAACACCGCAATGTTCTGGGTGGCGAGCGCACCGGCCAGCAGCAGCCAGAGGTTGCGACTCGTGGCCCGGGGCACGGCTTGGAAGTATTTGGCCTGAAACATTTTGGAGAGTTCCATGATCAGATGCTCGCTGGGGCCGCCGGCCGGATCGTGCGGGGCGGCGCATAGGACTTGAGCTTCAGAGGCAGGTGGCGGGCCAGGGTGCTGGCATAGGCCTTCACGGTCACCGACGGGGACGCGGTGCGCTCCAAATGCCGGCGGCCGGCCTGACCCAGGCGCTCACCGAGGGCTGGATCGCCGCTCAACCTTTCGATGTAGGCCGCCAGCTCGGTCGCCTCGCCGCTACGGAAGGCGGCTCCACAGCCTGCCCGTTCCACTTCCTGGCGCAAATAGGAGTGTTCGCCGCAAATCACGGCGATCGGCGTGGCGGCGGCCAGGTGGCCGTAGAGCTTGCTGGGGGCCACCTGACCTTCGGCCTCGGCCAGCAGACTCACCACCGCCAAATCGGCCGTGGCCAACATCTCTGGCACGGTGGCGTGATCTTGATAGGGAAGAAAGCGC
Organism: Synechococcus sp. UW140; assembly: GCA_945860085.1. GTDB lineage: Bacteria > Cyanobacteriota > Cyanobacteriia > PCC-6307 > Cyanobiaceae > BAIKAL-G1. Next base: position 842 of record CAMAPJ010000072.1, read on the forward strand.
AAATTGGTCAGGTTCAAGGCCTGCGCCCGCTCCACCAACTCACCATGGCGGGCGCCTGAGCCCACAATCACAAATTGAATACGACTGTGCTGCTCTTGCAGCAGGGCTGCGGCATCCACCAACGTGACAAGATCATGGCAACGGCCCTGGTTGCCGGAATAGAGCACGGTGAACACCGACTCCAGCCCATGCTGCTTGGCAAAGCCATTGTGGGCCTTGGCTAGGGGCCGAATTCGCTCCGGATCGGCCCAGCTCGGGATCAGACTCACCGGCGTTTTGACACTGGGATAATGGTCTCGCAGCCGTTCGCGCATGGTCGAACTGAGCACAATTAATTCGTTAGCAGAAGCGAGGCTGCGCGTTTGCAACCAGCGCCAGAAACGCACCAGCGGTGCGGCATGATCGAGCACCCCAAGGGACACCGCAATGTCGGGATAGAGATCATAAAGAAGCACCACATAGGGAGCTCCGGTCAACAGATGCACCAACCAGCCCACGATCGGCAGATAGGCAGGCTCAGTGGTAAAGATCAACAAATCACCGCGCCGGGCCTGACGCAGCAGGCGCAGTTGGGTTCTCAGGCAAAAAAGGATGCTGTTAACAACCCGACCCCGAAGGCGCGTGGGCCAGAAGCGTGAAACCGAGCGAGGTACGGCGGATGCAGCGGTTGTAATCAAACTGAATACGATCGCCACGATTACGGCTATAGGCATAGCTAGGCTGCCCTGTCAAAACCAGGGTTTGCAAGCCACCCTCGGCCAGGCGCCGTGACAGGTCGTCGATGAACTGGCCTGTTGCAGCAAAATCGGGTGGAAAGAATTGGGTGACAATCGTTAGGCGTGCATTGGCAGAATCCTGCATGCGCCAACGCAAGCGATCGATCACTGTCGATACAGCCAGCGAAGCTGGAATGAATGCCATCGATACTCCCCTTAGTCAAGGCTCTCGGACCTTGCGGACCCGGTCTGCTCTACAACTTGTCCAGCTAAAGATGGGTTAGAGCCTTCTAACGCAAGCAACCTCGAAACTGCGCTGGCTCTAAGGCAGGGGCGCCGCAACTTGCTGCGCCTGAGCACAATGCAGCGTGCCCTGACACGTGTCAGTTCGCAGCCCTACCACCACCGCCGGATTGCCGCGCACAATCACCCCCGGCGCGATCGTGCCGCTGACCACCGCCCCCAGGCCCACCACCGCCCCGGCCCCCACCTTGGTGCCGGGGGCTAGGACGGCCCGGGCCGCCACCCAGGCCTGGGAACCGATCCAGATCGGCTCAGCCACCAGATCGAAGCCTGGCGAGCGGAAATTGTGGTTGCCAGTGCAGAGATAGGCCGCCTGGGAGAGACAGACCCGGTCGCCAACACACACCTGGGCCAAGTTATCGATCCAGACCGCTTCCCCCAGCCAGCAGTGGTCGCCGAGGCTCAGCCGCCAGGGGAATTTCACCCGCAGACCAGGCTTGATCCGGCAGCCCAGGCCCACCCGGCTGCCAAACAGGCGCAGCAGGGCGCAACGCCAGAGCGAGCCGGGTAGCCAGCGCATCGCCAGCAAAGGGGAGCCCAAGCAGAACCAGCCGAGGCGCACCAGCAAGGGGGCGCCGGGCTGCCAATCGGCCGGAAGCTGGTATCGCTCCAGCTGTTGCAGCTCCCTCATGGCACCGCCGGGAAGGTGGCACGCAGATGCTGGCGGAAGCGGCCCCGGGACACCTGGGGACTGGCGTGCCGCCCTATCCAGGCGCTGGCGCCGGCGCCCAGCCGCTCGCGCCGGTCCCGGTCGGCGCAGATCGCCGTGATCGCCTCGGCCATTGCCTCGACCAGGCCCTAGTCTATGCCCTGGACCATGCCCTGGACCATGCCCTGGACCATGCCCTGGGTCGTGGCCTGGGTCGTGCCCTGCACCAAGGCGCCGGTCTGATCGGGAATCACAAAATCCTCCGGCCCGCCGCAGCGGGTGCTGACCACGGGCAGGCCGCAGGCCATCGCCTCTAAGCCGGCAATGCAGAGGCCCTCCTGATGGGAAGGGATCACAAACAGGTCCCAGCTCTGCAGGGTGGCGGCCAACTGGGCCGGACTGAGCAGGGGATGGCAGCGCACCCGATCGGCGATGCCCAGGGCCTGCAGGCGGGGCCGCAGGAACGTGCCATCCGCTTCGCCGGTCAACTCCAGCTGTACGGGCCAGCCCTGCAGCATCAGCCGTTGCACCACCACAAGCAACAGGTCGATCTGCTTGCGGGGATCGCTATAGCGACCAGAAAAGCCGAGCCGCCAGGGCTCGCGCCGCTCATGAGCAGGGTGAAACAACTGGGGATCGCTGGGGCGATAGAGCACCCCATCCATGGGCCGGCCGCCGATCGCCGCCAGGGCCCGGCCCGTGACCTGGCTGATCGTGAGGATGTGCCCCTTGGGGGCGCGCAACACCTGCCGCTCCAGCCGCCGCAACACCGGCGCATTGACGCTGCGATCGAGTAGGCGCCGGACCGGTGGGAACTGCCTGACCCGGTCGCGGCGATCTCCCTGCCAATCGCTACCGATCCAAGCCAAAAACGGCAGGTTGAGGCTCGAATAGCGGGCGGCGCAGAGGGGATTGCCGGTGACAGCCAGGTGCAGATCGCAGCTGGCTACCAAGGTTTTCCAGTAATCCCCTGGGCGAAAATGGGTGAATTCCAGCTCCGGCAGCCAGGCACCCAGGCCATGGCCCTGGTGGCCACCCAGACTGGTCTGCTGCCGCTGGCCGATCTGGCGTCCCTGCAGCAGGGCGCCAAAGGGAACCGAGAGCTCGGGGCTGCAACTCCAAGGTTCGTACCAGGCCAGCACCGGCGTGATCCCCAGGGCCTCCAGCTCGGCGATCACCCACTCCAGTTTGGCGGCCACGCCGCCACAGGCGGGCCGGATCGTGCTGATCAGGGCCCTCATGGCTGCGCCTTGGTGGTGCGACCTTCCAGCAGGAAAAGCAACAACAACAACTCGGCATAAATGCGCTGTGCCGTATAAAACAATCCGCGGGCCCCATCCCAGAGGTTGCCCTTGATCAGCAGGCAATACACACCCACCACCAACGGCGCTAGGGGGCTGTGTTTACGCAACCGATCGACCAGGGAAAGCTGGTGCGAGGGCGTCGACAAGAGCTTCTGCCGTTCCGCCAGCAAATAGCCGGGTTGGGCAGTCAACCAACGCGTCAAGGGTTTGCGGTCGTCATGCAGGATCGGCTCGGCTAGGGGCCAGACCTCACCGGGGAGCTGCAGGGCCTCGGCATGGCCATCGGCGACATAGCGTGCCTGCTGATGGCGGAATAACACCGTGCGCGCAGGCAGGAGAGTGCCACGCAGGGGTTGCCCCTGAATGCAATAGCGAAAGGGCAAGGAAAACCCCGACACCATCTCAGGCGCCACCGCCATGGCGTGGCGCAGAACCGCAGCCAGGCGAGGCGAGATGCCGTAATCGGCATCGAGGCTCAACACCCAGGGAGTGCTGATGCGCGACAGGCCGAAATTCCGCTGGTTCTCAAAGCAATCAAAGCGACGGCCCGCAATCTCAACGCCAGGGGTGCCCTGCAGAATTGCCAAGGTGGCATCGGAGCTGCCGCTATCAACCACCAGGATGTGATCCACCCAGTCGAGCCCAGCGAGGGTTCGGGCGATATTACTTTCCTCATTAAAGGTGAGAATCAGGGCCGTCACTGCCGAGCCATCCGCTGGCGTCCTGGCCAAAGCGGTGGTGCCAGAATCCTGAATGGAGTTGCGCACTGCCATCCAAATCAAAGCCCCCTTAGCAGAAATAATGATCTAGCCACGCTAGAACAACTATCCAGCTCTTCTATACTTAATCTGCCGCAGATTCGCCGGCCGTCAGGGGAAGAGTGGCGCAGATTGCCGCAGCTCCTCGCCGGCGAATCGGCTCCTCGACTGGGCCACAAGCATGGGGATGGCCAGGAAAGATCCCAGGCAAAGGCTCAGCAGCAGCAACACGAAAGGATCGCCGTACACTCCACTGGCGGCCAGAAAGAAGGGTGTGTTCGCCAGGCCAAAAGCCAGCAAACCGATCAAGAAATTGGATGTAGTGGCCGGCAGATAACGCAATAGCGGCAGGCAATTACGCATCGCCTGAATCAACAGCACAATGGCAGATAAAATCATCAGGGCGCCAACAGGTCCCAGTTCCGTGATGATCTTTCCGCCACCACTTTCCAAGACGTAGGACAGGCTCTGGCCAACAATGCGGTCCTGACCAAATTCAAGTACCCCCGTCTGAGAAGCGGCGCCAGCACCGAAACCAAGCAAGCCAGACATTTCCAGGGCCTGCAGGGAGGCGCCCAGTCCAAGGGCATTGAAACGCGACATAATATCGCTACCCACCGAGTTAGCCCGGTTGAGATACTCTGAAAATTGAGACCCCAAGGCATTCACGCCAAACAGGCTGTAGCCGGCATAGGACAACCCCGTGGCCGCCAGGACCGTGCTGACCAGCCGATCCTTCCAGGCCCCGCTGGCATAACGGCGAAACAGCAGGCCATAGATCAGCGCAAACACCACCACCAACACCAACGCCTTGCGCCGCCCGGTCAACAGGGTGAGAAAGGTGAAGCCGAGCGCCAGCACCGTCAGGCCGCTGCTGGTGGCGGGCTTCTGGGAAGCGAAGGCCAGGCTGATCGCCAGGCAGGCCGCCGCGCTGAGATGCCAGGCGGCTACCTCGCTGCTGCGCCAGAGGCCACTAGCCCCCTGCACCGAAAACCCCGGGCGGAAGTGAATCAGGATGCCTGGCCCCACTTCCTTGAGAACAGCGTAATCAAGGCCGCTGTAACTCAACCAGACGCTGACGCCGTAAAGCGCCGCAACCACTAGATAGATCTGCACAAGCCTGCGCAACAACGGCTGGTCACAGCCCACCTGAAAACCAAGCCATAGGCCCAGGGCCGGGGCTAGGTAGAAGCCCACTCCGATCATGGCCAGCAGGGGCTCGTGGAAACGCAGCAACCCATTGAGACCCTGCAACACAATCAAGCCGGCATAAAAAGGCAACCAACGCCGCAACTGAGGGGCCCCCCATAACATCGCTTCCAGATCAAGTCCGCGCCTCTGATCGAGCAACACCAGGGCACAACAGGCCACTCCGATCAACACCAGACCGACATAGAGGGCCGGCTGGCCGGGCGTCAGCTTGCGGATCGGATCCTGCAGGAAGCCCACCAACACCGAAAGACTCAGCCCATCACGCCAGTTGCCATCAAGCAACAGCACCACCAATCCCGTGGCCAGGAGCAGCAAGAGCAGGGTGCTCATCGCAGCACCTCGCCGTAGGCGCTCTGCAACTGGCCGGCGATCGCCGGCCAGGCAAACCGCTCGGCCGCCAAGCGGCGCGCCTCCTCACGCAGCTCGGCCGTGGGTCCGGCCAGGGCCCGCTCCAAGGTGGCGGCTAGGGCCTGGGGATCACTGGCGCAGATCAGGGCGGCCCTGCTGCAGCTGAGCAATTCGGCCACAGCCACCTCGGGGGAAAGGATCACCGGCAGTCCCGCCGCCAGGGCTTCGATCGCGGCAATGCCGAAGTTCTCCGAGGCCGACGGCAGCACAAACCAGTCGGCGGCGGCGAGGGCCTGCCATTTGGCCTCCCCCGCCAAAAATCCGAGCCACTGGCAGCGGCTGGCGATGCCCAGCTGCTCGGTCTGGCGCTGCAGGACTGCCACGTAGGCGGGCTCGCCCTCGCCGGCAATCTCCAGGGTCCAGTCGCCCGGCACCAGGGCTAGGGCGGCGAAGAGTTGCTCAAGCTGTTTTTTGGGGTGGATTCGCGAGAGAAAGAGAAAGCGGGTGGGCCCGGGCCCGCAGCGGTCCGGAGCAGCGCCATCGGGGGGCAGGTGCACGCCCAAGGGAATGACCACCGCCCGGGCGGCCAGACCCAGACCGGCGGTCTGCTCGCGCTCGGCATCCGTGGTCACATGCAAGGCCGCCGCGCCATCGAGGTTGCGGCGTTCGATCAACCGCAGCATCCAGCGCTTGCGCCGACTACTGCGGGCCAGGCTCCAATGGCAAAGCTGGCCGATCGTGCTGAGCACATAGGGCACCCCCGCCTGCCGCGCCAGCACCATGGCGCTGATGGAGGGATAGGAAAACAACGCGTGAATATGCAGCAGGTCGTAGTCACCCAGGTGGGCGGCCAGCCACTGGCTGAGGGCTGGGGCTACGGCGAACTCGCGCAGGGGCGTGATCGGTGGACTCCAGCGACCAAAGGCGAGCAACGGCACTCCGTCGTGGTCGATCCAGCGGCCTAGGGGCAGGTCAGCCAGCAGGCCGGGCCCGTCATCGTTGGTGGTGAGCAGGGAGGCTTCCACCCCCTGCTGGCGCAGGGCCGCCGCCATCTCCAGGGCCGCCACGCCCGGTCCGCCGCGCCGGGGACTGATCGAGGGAATCACGTGGAGCACTTTCATCGGCGGGTGGTGGCGTTGCTGGCGGCGGTTGTGGTTCTGGTGGCAGTGGCAGAGGCTGTGGCCGGGGACGGGGGAGACGGGATCGCCAGAAGCTGGGGCGGGCGGCGGCTGATGCGCCAAGCGAGCAGCAGGGCCCGCAGTTCGCCGAGGAACTTCACCGGGATCAGCCAGGGATGGCGCAGGTGAAAGCGGGTGCGCACCTCTCGGAACGGCTTGCGCAGCAAATACCAGAAGCGATCCCAGCCCCGGGCGCAGCGCAGGGCGAAGTAGCTATCGCCAACGCCGTGGTGGGGCGACGCGCTGGCCAGGTGGCCGCCGGCGGAGCGGGTGCCACCTGAGCCGGCGGCCAGATGATGCAGGGGCGCCCCAGGCTCAAAGCGGATGCGGCCGCCGGCCGCCACCAGCCGCTTGGCCAGTTCCGATTCAAATCGCGACGCCACCGGCGACGGGAAACTCTCGTTAAAGCCGCCAAGGGCGAGGATCCGCTCCCGTTTGACGCTGAGATTGCCGGCCATGGCGTTTTCAATCCAGGCGCCGCGAGTGCGGTTGAAGGGAAAGTCGAGGTCGCGCCAGAAGCCGGAGGGGTGAGGGCGCTGGGGCAGATCGGCCGGGGCCTGTCCCGGCTGCAGGATCTGGCCGACCACCGCCCAGGCCTCGGGGTAACGGGTATGGCAATTGATGTGACCTTGAACCAACCCCGGCAGGGGCACGATGTCGTCATCGAGGAACAGCGCCAGCTCACCCCGGGCTGCCAACAAGCCCCGATTCATCGCCCCAACCAGGTGGGGCTTACTGAGCCGCTGCCAGGTGATCAGGCCCTGGTCATGCCACTGCTGCAGGGCCGCCGTGGTGGCTGGTTGATGCCGTTCGCTCTGGTCGATCACCAGCAGTTCGGTGGGGCTATCCAGCTGCGCCAGAAGCGGCAACAAGGCCCCAACCGTGTCGATCAGAACCTGCTCGCGCCGGTAGGTCGCGATCACAACGCTGAACATGGAGCCCCCTGCAGGGCCTGCTGCATCTGGGCCATGGAGGCCCCATAACTCCAGGACGTCACCGTCTGGAGGGCCGCCGCTCCCATAGCCCGCGTGAATTCGGGCTGCTCCGCCAACTGCTGCAGCTGCCTGGCCAGGGTCCAGGCATCACCGTTGTCAAAGCGCAGACCATTGCGCCCGGGCTCAATTAATTCCTCCCCCGCCCCCACGCCCGCAGCCGCCAGCACCGGCAAGCCACAGGCCATCGCCTCATTCACCGACACCCCCCAGGGTTCATCGGGGCAGGGATGAACGAAGACATCGGCGTAGCCGTACCACTGGGGCAAGGAGCTGTAGGCCACGTAGCCCGGGCAATGCACCAACGGGGCGATCGCGGCGATCGCCTGCTGCACCAGTGTCTGCAGGGGCCCAGCGCCGACCAGCAGTAGCCGCGCCCGGGGGCAATGGCCCTGCAGGCGAGCAAAGGCCCGAACCAGGGTGAGAGGGTCCTCCCGGGCTGTCCATTTCAAGATGCCCAACACCACAAAGGCGTCGGCCGGCCAGCCACGCTCGGCCAGCCATTGGGCCCGGCCGCTGCGCTCTACGGCCGAGCGACTGGCGAACCAGTCGTTATCCACGGCATAGGCAAAGCGATAGCTGGGGCGATCGCTACCAGAGAGCTCACGCAGATAGGCCAGGGCTTGGTCACCGACCGGATGCCAACTATGAAAAAGCCGCTGAATCCAACCCACAACCCGGCGCCGTAACCAGCCCCGCCAGCCCCTCAAAGGGGTATGGCGGAGGGTGTTGTCGGATCGCAGGCCAATGCGTTGACCCAGGAGCCGCAGCAGCAGCGCCAGCCAGAGATGGAAACGGGGGTAATAGCCCGCCACGATCACTAGATCGGGCTGAAGCGAGCCAATCCAGCGAGCCAGCCTCCAGACCTGCAACAGCGACTGACCCCGAAGCACCCAATGGTCGTAGGAGTCGGCCGCGAGATGATCCCAGCGGGGTGCAAAACCAAGTTCCGAATCAGCAGAATTAGCCGGAGCCGTATAGATCACTCGCAGTGGGTAGGCCGTGGAACTGGCCATCGCCCGATAGAGAGGGGCATCAAACTGGGTTTCCCGGTTTTGAACGATCACCAGTCCACCAAGACGCTGTAACGAGGCGGATGAATCGCGGCGGTTTGGATTGTTATGGAGGAGGGTCACCCAGGGTTACCGCGATGGGGCCCACCTTGGTCGCAGCCAACCGATCAGGGATGAGCGATAGGTAGATCTGCTGCATCAAGGCTGCAGTCCGGGCGGGTCCGTCGCGAAGCGGGCCTAGACATCAGCACAACCCAAGCTTGGGCTAGACGCAGCCAACCCTTGAGAAACCAAGGGGCCGAGCTGATCGCCTGCAGCAAATAACCCATGCAACGACGATCTCGCTTGCGACGCAACCATTCACCAATAAAATAGGCTCCTTCAGCGGCGCGCTGGTCAAAGAGGCACCGCCCGATGCGGCGTTTTGCCGGCGCCAAGGCAGGCCGAATCAGACAGGCCTGGTGTAACCAAGAAACCTCGCTTTCCCCCCGCATTCGAGCCCGGTAGCAGGCCAAGGAAAGCCTGGCAATCTGCTGCTGCTCACGCCAGCGCCGCGATGATATACCACCAGTAAACAGTCGGGTGCTGTATAGCACCTGCGGACAATGGAAGAACGTACCTAAGGGAGCAAGTCGATACCAGAGATCCCAATCCTGCCCATAATAAAACTCACTCCGATAACCACCGGCCGCCAGATAAGCACTGCGGCGCAGCATCACCGAGCCATGGTGGGGAATATCAAACTCCAGGCCCAACTCCGGCGCGATGCCGTTCACCCGGGTCGGCGTCACCATCGGCTGGGCCCGTTGCTTATGGGTCAGCAGCTCCCAGGCCGGGCCATAAACGGCCACATCGGAAGTCACGAGCACGCAATCGGGATAATCCTGTAGCACGCGCCATTGGCGGCTGAGGCGTCGGGGCTCCATGCGGTCGCCCACATCAATGCGAGCAATCGCCTCACCCCGGGCCAGCTGGCAGCCCTGGATCAAGGCCCGGGTCAGGCCAGCATGGGGGAGACAGACCAAATGCAACCGGCGATCCTGCTCGGCCCGGCGGTCGAGCTGGGCCAGGGTGCAGGCATCGGGAGCGCCATCGGCGATCAGCAGACATTCCAGGTCCACTCCCTGCTGGTTCAAGATCGAATCGAGGCTGTCAAACAGGGCCTCCTGCTCGCCATAAACAGCCATCACCACTGAAATCTCGGGATGCTCGGGGTTCATGGCACCACCCCACCGATCGGCAGCAGGGCCCGAACGAGGGCGGCAGCGGTCAGGCGCGGCTGGCGCCAGAGCCGCTGCCAGGGGGAAGCCCGCACAGCCATGGTCAGGATCACGGCAGCCTGCTGGCCCTGGCCGCCTCGCAAGGCTTCCGCCAGATAGCTCCAGAGAATGGCACTGAGACTGCGGCGAAAACAGCGGCGATAGCGCCGGTCAAACACCGCCGTGAACGTGGTGAAAAGCTGCTGGCTGCGGCGCGCCTTAGCCAGGGGCGCCAGGGGCGACCAGACGCCACCGCCATGGAGCCGATACACCGACATGCAACGGTCGATCACGCCGGCGTCACCATGGCGAGCCGCCAGCAAATACAGGGGACGATCAAGGCAGTATTGGCCAAAGATCCAGGCGGGTAACTCGAGAGCCGTGCGCCGCATCAGTACCGCCGAGAAGTGGAAGCTGTAGCTGTGAATCAAGTCAGTAAACGTCAATGGGCAGCCCTTCCCAGCCGGCCCGATCTCGCGGGTTTCCTGCCCTGCTGCAGACTCCGTCCCTGCCCAGATCCGGGTGCGGCCTCCACAGAAGGCCAGCTCGGGCTGCTGCTGCAGCAACTGCACCTGGCGCTCTAACTTACTGGAATCACTCCACCAATCATCGCCCTCCAGAAAAGCCACAAAAGTACCGCGCGCAACCAGACTCAGCCGTTCAAAATTGCGATGAAAACCAAGGGCCCCGCCCACACTTTCAAACACCCAGATCTTGCCAGGATGGGCTGCCGCCGCCGCCCAAGCCACAGACGCAGTCTGATCTGCTGAGTCATCCTCGCCGATCAATAATTCGCAGTTTGCAAAGAGAGTTTGGTCGATCACCGAATCGATCGCCTGTTGTAAAAAAGCGCCATGATTTCGCGTCAACATCAACACGCTGACTAGGGGCTCAACGGAGGGCGCGAACCGTGATTGGGCGAAGCGTGATGGGGTGAACCGTGATGGAGCACTCAGGAATGAACCAGGCAGCGATGTTGATGGCATGGCAACCCAGTCAGGCTCGAGCCAGGGCAGCCAGGCGGGCGGCGGAACGGGGCCCTAGGGCAGATCGCAGGACGGCGTAGGTCTGACGTTTCCAGGCCCGTCCTTCCCAGACCAGATCACTCAGCCGCAACAACTGATCGCCCAGTCGTTGCTCCCCGAGGCCATGGAGATCCCGGGCCCGCATGAAACACCAGCGGGCGAAATGGTCCATCTCCGGCGCCTGCTGGCAGACACCAGCCAGCAGGGCACAGGCATACAACCGGGGTAGGAACTGGGCCTCATCACGCAGGTAGGCCTGAGACGGCCCGCGGGACACGCGCTCGGCCGAGGCATGGTCTCGCTGCACCGACACCTCGGTGCCGCAATGGATTAAACGGGCTCCGAGCGCTCCCATGCGCGCCTCCAGATCCCAATCTTCCGGTCGAAACGACGGCCAGGCCCCGGCGGCATCACTAATCCAACGGCGAAACAAGGGCGTATGGGTGTGCCACCAACGATCGACTAACAGGGCCGGAAAGAGCTGGGCCTGAACCTGGGACGTCAAGCGACTGGGGTTGGCCAAGACCTGGCCAGCGCCATCCACCAGGCGGGAGGTGCCGTAGGCGATGGCACACTCCGGGTGCGCCTCCAGGGCGGCAAGCTGGTCACTGAATTTATTTGGCAGCAGCCAATCATCACTATCGAGATACTGAATGTAGGCGCCCCGGGCCTGGAGTCGGCCGGTTTCCCGCGCCGCGCCCGGGCCGGAATTGGCCTGATGAATCACCCGGATTCGGCTGGGATCCTGGCGCCTGAGGGTCTCAAGAACCACAGCTGTGGAATCTGTGGAACCGTCATTCACCAGCAACACTTCCAGATTGGCATGGCTTTGCTGGAGCACACTCTCCACCGCCACCGTGACCAGCTCAGGGCGGTTATAAACAGGGATAATGGTGCTCACCAGGGTTGAATCTGGCATCAGTAAATCTGGCATCGATGCAGCTGTCATAGGTAGGGCTCATCAACAAGACGGGTGCGAATCAAACGGGCCGGAGCGCCATAGACCACCACCCCATCGGGCCAATCACTGATCACTAGCGATCCCATCCCAATCACCGTGTCGCTGCCAATCGTGATGCGATGACGAATCGCCGAACCCAGCCCGATGGCGCTCCTGGCGCCAATCGAAACATTGCCGCCGGTTGTGGTCCCTGGGGCCAGACTGGCGAAGGCCCCCATCCGACCATCGTGGTCGAGGGAACTGCGGGTATTGAGTAAACAGCCCATGCCAATAATCGAGCCGGGCCCCACATAGGCCAGAGGCATGATGATCGACCCGGCACCAATACTGACGCCATGGGCAATCACGGCAGAAGGATCGATCAACACCGGGAAATCCACCCCCGGGCAGGCCTGGCTGACCTTGGCCATCATCACGTCCCGCTGGTAGTTATCGCCAATGGCCACCAGCACATGCGATACGCCATGGCGTTCGCAAAGCTCGGACAAATCATCGACGCCCCCCAGGATCGGGTAGCCATGGCAATGGCTACCCTGCGGCAAAAAGGAATCAATCAACCCAATCACCCGATAGGCCGCTAAGCGCTGCAACACGGCGAGCAGGGCATGGGCGTGGCCGGAGGCACCAACCAGCAGCAGGGGGGGAAGCTTCGTCATCAGCCAGCTCCCAACAGGCGCCTGGTTCGAAACGGCAGGGCCTGAGCCACTGCAGCCTTGATTAACAGCAGCAACTGCCAGCCGGTAAGCACGATCAAGCCCAGGCTGAATCGCAGCGAGCGTTGCATCATGGCGGGCCCTTCATTCAGCAACAACTTCAGGGAAGCCAGCCAGTGCCCCCATGGATTCTCTGACGACAACTGCCAATCGAGCCGATAACACCAGAACTCTCGATCTACCAGCTCCTGATGATAGCAACCTCGGCAATAACTGTCCATCGCCGCAATACACTCGCGCGTGTCCTGCATGCGCTGCTCTCGGGAGGCTCCCGTCCAGATGCCACCTCCATGGCGTCGGTAATAGGACATCTCCTGATTGAGGTAGCCACAGTCGCCTCGCTGGGCCAAATGGGCGATCAGCAGGCTGTCGTGGACGGCGGTGGAAAAGCGGGGGAAGGGAATCGCCAACTCCTTGCGAAACAGCAGGCTGGAGGTATGGATCGGATAACGACGCAACAAATCATTCAGGCTGAGCCGGCAATCAGCCTCAAGCCAGTTGAGACGATTGCGGGTAGCACTCGCCACCATCGAATAGCCCGGATTAGCCCCGATCAAGGCCTGTTGCTGCTGGAGCTTGCTCGGCTCGATCCAGTAGTCGTCACCTTCCAACAGGGCCACGAGCGGAGCCCTGCAACGAAGCAACACCCTAAGAAAGTTAGGATGAATTCCCACATTCTCTGACGATGTGATCAGGCGAATCGTGGCTGGATGCTGGCATTGCAGCTGCCTGCAGAGCTCTGATGTGCCATCCGTGGAGCAGTCATCTCCAATCAGCAATTCAAAGGGCTGCTCGCTCCGTTGGGCTAAGACGCTCGCCACCGCCTCCTCAATGAAGCGGCAGTGATTATAGGTCAACATCAACACACTCACCGCTGGTGCCGCAACCAGCTCCTCTGGGCTGGACCACTCCTCGACTGGAATCTGAGCGATGTCCTCAGCAAACCACCAGCCCGCCTCGGGCCAACGCCAGTCCCCTGTCATAGCCCCACCTCAAGGAGCTGCCTGGCGCCAGACGGCTGCCGCGGACATTGGCGGATCAGATCGCAGATGTGTTGAACCATGGCCGCACTGAGCTGGGTGCCATTGGGCAAGGCCAGCAGGCGCTCACAGACCGCTTCGGTCTGGGGTAGGTGCCAGGGGCCCCCATCCTGGTAAGGGGCCATGCGGTGACAGCCGGGGGTAAAATATCGCCTGGCCAAGACGTTATGCTGGCGTAGATAATCCCGCAATTGATCACGGCTGGCACCGAAATCGTCCCTGTCAATATCAATGATAATGTAATGATAATTATTGGCGTTACTAGCTGGATAATCGATCAAGCGAATGCCCTTGAGCGGCTTTAGCTGCTGGGCATACACGCCGTAATGGCCGCGATTAACCGCAATAAAAGCATCAAGATGTTCGAGATTGACCAAACCCATGGCGGCATTGATCTCCGGCATCTTGCCATTGATACCCAAAGCAATCACATGATCTTCGGCCTGAAAGCCAAAATTCTGGAGCAAGCGCACCTTCTGGGCTAAGGCGCCATCGTTGGTGGCAACCGCCCCGCCTTCAAAGGTATTGAACACCTTGGTGGCATGGAAACTGAACACCTCACACAGGCCATTGCCGCCGATCGGCTTGCCCTGATAGCGACAACCAAAAGCATGGGCCGCATCAAAGAGCAAACTCAAGCCATGGCGATCAGCAATCTGCTGCAGGCGCTCAATCTCGCAAGGACGGCCGTAGAGATGCACCCAGGGCTGATTCAAAGTGTGTCACAGGCACTCTTGCCGCTCCTGTCAGCATGGGTTGAGGTTGGCGGAATCGCCTCCTCCTTGTGTCTGACAGCGCTTTTGCTGCAACCGATCTCGATCTGATCAGCTATCTGAGGTCGATCCCG
>CAMAPJ010000073.1 GCA_945860085.1 Synechococcus sp. UW140
CCTCTCCTTCTCCTTTCAGGCTGCGGGTGCCTTTCGGTTCCGCCTTTTGAACCTACAGCATCGGCGGCTCTCGCCTCCCTCAGCTTTCGATCCGATCGCTTCCCAGCCTCTCGGCCATTCAGCAATCCTGCTAACAGCAGCCTCAGGGGATGAACCCCGTTGCTCCTGCGCAGTCCAAAACCATACCACCTCTGCGCCCTCCAAGCCAAATTCCTGCTCCCAGCAAGGGATTGGTGACGACCGCAAGCGCCGCGCCCCACCGCACCAGCCAGCGCTGCTCAGAGACCTTCGCCGAACTCGTCCTCTGCTGCGTCTTCTGCAGAGTCCTCGCCATCGTCGTCGACGTCTTCGAGGGCCGTTTCCAGGGTTGTCAGCAGCAACACCAGGGCCGCCCGCCGCTCTAAGTGGTTGCCACTGACCGTCTCAAGCCAGCGTCTTGAGAGGGATTCAATGCTGTTGAACAGGCCATTGCCGCTGCGCAGCAGCTCCATGACGCGATCGACGCTGGCCTCGTCGCCTTCGGGAACAGGGCCAACGACGTAACGCCGCCCATCGTCACCGATGTAGGTGAGATTGCCATCGCTATCAACGATCGGGCCCGCATAGGGGGTGATCGGGATGTCCGCCACAGAAAACTCCCTGGCCGTCGGATCACTCCTTGATTAGCGCCATCCGCCCCAGCCCGCCACGAATTGGGTGGGGATCATGGGGCGAAGACGGGCAAGGGCGGGGGCCAATGGCGTCAGCTGTGGCTGGCCATATGTTCAATCAGGTCAAGGCATTTGCAGGAGTAGCCCCACTCGTTGTCGTACCAAGCGACCAGCTTGACGAAGGTGTCGGTGAGGGCGATGCCGGCGCCGGCATCGAACACCGAGGTGCAGGACTCGCCGAGGAAGTCGGTGGAGACCACCTCATCTTCGGTATAGCCCAGGATGCCGGCCATCGGCCCAACTGATGCCGCCTTCATCGCCGCCTTGATCTGGTCGTAGCTGGCCGCTCTGGCCAGGTTGACGGTGAGATCGACCACCGAGACATTGGGGGTGGGCACCCGGAAGGCCATGCCGGTGAGCTTGCCATTGAGCTCGGGGATCACCCGCCCCACGGCCTTGGCAGCGCCCGTGGACGACGGAATGATGTTCTGGGCAGCGCCTCGGCCACCGCGCCAGTCCTTCACCGAGGGGCCATCCACAGTTTTCTGGGTGGCGGTGGTGGCATGGACCGTGGTCATCAAGCCGGAGACAATGCCGAAGTTGTCGTGCAACACCTTGGCTAGGGGCGCCAGGCAATTGGTGGTGCAGGAGGCGTTGGAGACGATCTCCTGGCCGGCGTAGGTGGTGTGGTTCACACCCATCACAAAGATCGGCGTGTCGTCTTTAGAAGGTGCCGACATCACGACGCGACGGGCTCCGGCCTGGATGTGGGCCCGGGCTGAGGCATCTGTAAGGAATAGGCCTGTGGCTTCGAGCACGGTGTCGACGCCGACCTCGTTCCAGCGCAGGTCGGCGGGATTGCGTTCGCCGGTGATGCGAATCAGCTTGCCATTGACGACTAGCTGGCCAGCTTCGACCCGCACATCGCCATCAAATTGGCCATGGGTGGAGTCGTACTTGAGCATGTAGGCGATGTAATCAACGTCGATCAGATCGTTGATCGCCACCACCTCGACGTTGGCCAAGGTGCAGGCCCGGCGAAACACCAGCCGGCCAATGCGACCAAATCCGTTAATGCCGACTTTGATGGTCATCGCTGCAACGACGGGTTGGCGCCTGAGGGTGATTGCAGTTTAGACCCCAGTTGGGGAGCGGATTTCGCCCGGCAGCAGGGGTCAACGAGGAGCTTTAGGAGCGAGTTCGCCGCAGGTAGGTCCACACCTGGGCCGGCCAGGCAGCAGGGCTATCGCCGGGGCGCACCGCCAGGCTGACGATTGAGCCGGCCAGGGGCCAGCCGCCGCGGCGCAGCTGGCCGGCCAGGTGGGCGAGCAGGGACAGGCTGAGCAGCAGCCAGCCGGTGAGATGGAGGCTGTACACCGTGGCCTGCAGATGGCCCTCTTCCAGCCACTCCCCTTCCATAAACAGGCCACTGACCAGGCAGATGGCCAGGGCGATCAAGGGCATGGCATTACTGGCTAGGCCCAGCCTCCGGCGGCCGAGGCTGAAGGAATAGAGGGCCAAGGCGATCGCAGGCACCAGCATCACCAGGCCGAGGTGGCCGTGCCATTCAATCCAGTCGCCCGGAGGCTGGACCGGCAACTTGCCCCAGCGGCCGTCGTAGGCGCTGTAGATCAACAGGCCACTGATCCAGGCCCCGAGCACACCGAGGCCGGTGAGGCCATGGACCAGTCGCAGGAGGGACGGTTGGTAGGGAGACGCCATCGATGCAGGTCCAAAAGCCGCTTCTATGGTGGTCCCCTACCCCGCAGGCGTCGATGGGCTCCCGCTGCACCCTGAACGCCATCGCCCCGGCCCGGGTGCTGCGCGGCTGCCAGGCCTGGCAGCAGGCCCAAGTCGCCATCGCCGGACTGACGGCCAGGCCCCTCGTCCTGGGTCGCAGTGGGGCCACGGCCCCGATGCGGGCACGGCTGCTTGATGACCTGGCCGGCGGCGGCCTCAAGCCCGTGGCCGCTGAGCTGCGTTTCGATTGCTGCGAAGAGGATTTGGGCGCCCTCGCCCCCCGGGCCAGCCAGGCCCAGTGCGATGGCGTGATCGCCATCGGCGGCGGCAAGGTGCTCGATGCCGGCAAGCTGCTGGCCCAGCGCTTGGGGCTGGCCTGCATCAGTGTGCCCACCAGCGCGGCCACTTGCGCCGGCTGGACGGCCCTGGCCAACCTCTATTCGCCCCAGGGGGCCTTCCGCGGCGATGTCGCCCTGGAGCGCTGCCCCGATCTGCTGATCTTTGACCACGATCTGGTGGCCCAGGCGCCGGGGCGCACCCTGGCCAGCGGCATCGCCGATGCGATGGCCAAGTGGTACGAGGCCTCGGTGAGCAGCGGCGAGAGCAGCGACGGCCTGGTGCAGCAGGCGGTGCAACAGGCGCGCCTGCTGCGGGACCTGCTGCTGCTCGAAGGCCAGGCCGCCCTGGCGAATCCCGGCAGCGACAGCTGGGCCCGGGTGGCCGAAGCCTCAGCCCTGACTGCCGGCCTGATCGGCGGCCTGGGCGGAGCCCGCTGCCGCACCGTGGCCGCCCATGCCGTTCACAACGGCCTCACCCAGCTCAGTGAGACCCATGGGTCGCTGCATGGCGAAAAGGTGGGCTTTGGCATCCTCGTGCAGCTGCGCTTGGAGGAACTGGTAGGGGGCAACCGGCTGGCGGCCCAGGCCCGGCGCCAGCTGCTGCCCTTCTTCCGCAGCCTGAGCCTGCCGGTGGCGTTGGCCGAGCTGGGCCTGGCCAACGCCCCCCTCAGCGACCTGAAGCAGGTGTGCAGCTTCGCCTGCCGGCCCGATTCGGACCTGCACAACCTGCCCTTTGCCGTCAGCAGCGACGACCTGCTCACGGCCCTGGTCAGCACGACCACCGCTGCGGTGGCCACTCCCCGACAGAGCTAAAGTCCTTGATCGCCGTTGCCTCACCCCCAAGCCCCCAGCAGGAGCTGCTGCATCAGGCCGCCCTCAACCTGCTCGATCCACTCGGCCGCAGCCTGGCGGCGGCGGTGCAGTGGTGGGACCTGCCTGGACTGACGGGGGACGGGGCGTTGCGCTGGCCCGTCGCTGTGATCGGCCAGGGGCCGCCGCTGCTGCTCCTGCACGGCTTTGACAGCTCCTTTCTGGAATTCCGGCGGCTGGTGCCGCTACTGGCCCAGGAGCACCAGCTGTTCATCCCCGATCTGTTCGGTTTCGGGTTCACCCCTAGGCCGCCTGGCGTCGACTACAGCCCCAGGGCAGTGCTGGCCCACTTGGAGGCCGTGCTGAGCCAGATCACCCAGCCCAGCAACGGCCCGAATGGCCTGGTCGGCGCCTCGATCAGCCTGGTCGGCGCCTCCATGGGCGGCTCAGTGGCCGTGGAGCTGGCCCGCCGCCAGCCCCAGGCGATCAGGAGCCTGTTGCTCTTGGCGCCCGCCGGACTCACGGGCCGGCCCATGCCCCTGCCGCCTCTGCTCGATGGCCTGGGGGTGCGCTTCCTGGCCCTGCCGGGGGTGCGCCGCGGCCTTTGCCGGACTGCCTTTGCCGCTCCCGATCGGGACGTGGGCGCCGCCGAACTGGAAATCGCCTCGCTGCATCTGGCCAGTCCCGGCTGGGGGCAAGCCCTCGGCGCCTTCGCCCGCAGCGGCGGCTTCGCCGGCTGCGGCAGCCCCCTGCCCCCCCAGCCGATCCGGGTGCTCTGGGGGCAGCAAGACCGCATCCTGCGACCGCCCCAGAAACGGGCGGCTCTGGCCTTGCTGGGGGATCGGGTGCTGGAGCTGGCCGACTGCGGCCACCTGCCCCACATCGACCAGCCCGCAGCGGTGGCCCAGGCTTGGCAGCAGCTCCGCGATCGCACCCAATGACGGCCACCCCCCCAGGATCGGGACCGGTGCTGCAGCTGCTGGCCTCGGGCCTGCAGTTTTGGATCAAGCAGCAATGCGAGGCCGTGGACCAGCTAGAGCTGCAGCTGCATGGCTCCGCCCTGCAACTCCTTAGGGGCCGGCTCGAGGGGGTCACCCTGGTAGCAAGCGGGGTGGCGTTTGCCGGCCTGCCAATGGAGCGGGTGGAACTGCGCAGCGGGCCGCTCCAGCTGCAGACGGGCCCGCTGCTCAAAGGCCAGGGCCTGAAGCTGGACCATCCCTTTGCGGTGCGGGGGCTGGTGGTGTTCAGCGGGCCCGGGCTCGACCGCGGCCTTAGCGATACCCGCTGGCGCGGCCTGGCGGACGGGTTGGCGCAAGAGCTGCTCGGCTCCCCGAGCCTGGGGGAGGTGGCCATCCGCGAGGGGGCCCTGGTGCTGGCCCCTGGGCGAGCTGGCGAGCTGCCCGCATCTCAAGGGGCGCTGGCCACCCGGCCCGAAGCCGTAGACGGCGCCTTGGAACTGCACAGCCTCGATGGCCGGCGGCGCAGCCGCCTGCCCGCCGACCCCAACATCCGCATCAAACGGGCCTGTATTGCGGCAGACCGGCTCGAACTGCATGGCGAAGCCCAGGTGTCCCCTTAGGCGGCCTGGGCCTTGGGGCTCCAGGCCTCAGTTCACCAAGGGCAAGAGCAACTTGACGCCATAGAAAAACACCGCCGGGGTGAACAAAAAGCTGTCGATGCGATCAAGAATGCCGCCATGGCCAGGAATCACATCACCGGAATCCTTGACGCCCGCATCCCGTTTCATCATTGATTCGGTGAGATCGCCCACCAGAGCAAACACCGCCACGCCGCCACCGAGCACACCGCCTAGGGCCCAGCCCCAGGGCCAGCCCACGGCCACGCCGCCGAGGCCGCCGACCAGCACCGCACAGGCCACACCACCGAGGGCCCCCTCGACGGTCTTGCCCGGCGAAATCGGCGAGAGGGGATGGCGGCCCAGGCGCCGACCGATCACGTAGGCGCCGATATCGGTGGCGACCACCAGCAGGCAGCCGAGCAGGGTGAGGGCCATGCCGGAAGGCAGGCCGGGCCAGTGTTCGGCCAGGCGCGGGGCCAGGTGGGGATCGGTGAGATCGCGCAGGCGAATCCAATGGCTGGGCAAAAAGCCCAGATAGAACAGCCCGAAAATCGAGGCGGCGATATCGGCGATCGTGCCGGTAACCGGCTGCAGCAACAGCCAGCCGCAGAGCACCGCCCCTGACACCGGCACCACCGCCGCCGCCAAATCACTGGAAAAGCCGACACCACTGGCATCGCCATGGGCCCACTGGGTGGTGATCAACAGCAACTGGCAGACCACCAGGGTGGTTTTGACCGCCGGGCGGATGCCCTTGAACTGGGCGAGGCGAAAGAACTCCAGCAAGCCGAGATGGACGATCACGCCCAGGGCCAGGGTGAACCACCAGCCGCCCAGGCCCACCACCAACAACCCAAAGGCGCCGGCGCCGTAGCCACTCAGCAACCGCTGGGGGGAGGTGCGCGATGGGGCAGGTGGAACATTCAAGGGGCAGGAGCGGGCCGTTCAGCGGCGATCAGGAATAGGGGTTCGGCCGCCGCCAGCCGCGCCTGGGTGCCCCGGCGCTGCATGCGATGCACGGTGGCCTGAACAACCTGCAAATCCACGGCCTCCAACTGGCCCAGGGTATCGGTGGCATCGACTAGGCCCTCAAGGCTGGCGGTGCTGATCACCAGGCGGCCGGCGGGCTGAAGGGCCTCCCAGACCAGCCTCAATACATCACTGAGGGGGCGCCCCACCTCCAAAAGCACCCGATCCGGCCCGGGGGGCAGCTGGGCCAGGCCCTCGGGGGCGACGCCGGCATGGATATGGAGGTTGCCGATGCCAAAGCGGCGCTGGTTGCGTTGCAGCAACTCAATCGCATCGGGATCCCGCTCCAGGGTGTGCACCTGGCCGGCGGGCATCAGCCGGGCAATTTCCAGGGCCAGGGCGCCCGTACCGCCGCCCACATCCCAAACGAGGGAATCGGCGCGGGGCCGCAGATGGGCCAGCAGCATCACGCGCAGTTCCATCGGCGTGGGGCTGAAGCCCGGCGCTTCGGCAAACAGCGCATCGGGCAGCCCCGGGGTGACGAAATCCCACTGGAAGGGCCCGTCAGGCGGCGTGTTCAAGGGCGCCGAGCTCAAGGGGCCACAACCTTTACCGTATCAGGGATTTGACCTGGCCAGAGCCGCCGCTGGGCCAGCAGCCAGGCCTGCCTGGCCCCGTCAATCCGCTCACCGGGAATCAGCAACGGGATCCCGGGGGGGTAGGGACAGAGGGCTTCGGCGGCGATGCGCCCCTGCAGCTGCTCCAGGGGCACGGCCTCAGCCGGGGCGCGCCAGGCCAGGGCCAAGGACAGTTCGGGTTCGGCCACCAGGGGCAGGGGCGGTGCTTGGAAGGGGGGCAGCGGCTCTGACCCGAGGGCGCAGCGCAGGGCCAGCAGCTGGCGGGGCAGGCGCCGCAGCAGGCCCGGTGGCGGCACCATGCCCAGGCAGAAGGTGAGGCAGCCAGGCTCGGGCAACTCGGCGATCACAGCCCGCTGCAGCAGCCAGGCGTCGGCGGCCAGGCCATTGATGCCGAGGGCAGCGGTGGGGAGCAGCAGGCGCAGGGGATCCTGATTGGCCAGCAGCGGCAGGCCCGCCGCGCCCAACCGCTGCCGCAGGCGCCCGGCCAGGACCAGGGCACGCCCGAGCTGGCGACGGCCCCGATCGCCATGGAGAAACGCAAGGCTGGCCGCGCAGGAGGCCAGCAGCAGGGCGCTGGGGCTAGAGGTCTGCAGCCAGAGCAGGGAGCGCTGTAAGCGCGCCGGCTCCACTCGCTCGCCGGCCTGGAGCAACACGGCGCTCTGGGCCAGGCCCCCGGCCGCCTTCTGCAGAGAAAGCACCACCAGATCGGCGCCGCAGGCCAGGGCTGAGGGTGGCAACCCCGGCGCCAGGCCGGAGTGGGCCCCGTGGGCGCCATCGACCAGCACCGGTAGGCCGGCCCGATGGCAAACGGCGATCTGGGCGGCCAGATCGCCCGAGAGTCCCTGATAACTGGGCGACACCAGTACCACCGCCGCTAGGGGACCGGCCTTGAGGGCCGCCGCCAGCACCTGCTGAAGGTGGTCGGCCGGGGCCGGCAGCCACAGGCCCGTGGCCGGATCAAAGGGCAGCTCAAACAACACCGGCTGCAGCTGGCCGAGCAGGCAGCCATGCAGCAGGCTGCGGTGCAGATTGCGAGGCAGCAACACCCGCTGGCCCGGATCCGCCACAGCCAGCAAGGCCGCCTGCAGCAGGCCGCTGGCGCCGTTGACCCCATACCAGCAGCGCTGTGCCCCGAGCAGGGCGGCCGTGGCGGCCTGGCTTGCGGCCACCGCTCCTTCGGCTTCGAGGGGGCCGCCGATCTCCGGCAATTCGGGTAGATCCCAGCTGGCCGGCGGGCGGCGCAGCAGGGCCGCCAGGGGTGGGGCCAGACCACGACCGCGCCCATGGGCCGGCAGATGCAGGGCCAGCGCCGGCGCCCGTGCCGCCAGGGCAGCCAGCAGATCCATGGAGCCGGGACGTTCTTTCTAGAGTCTGGACCCGATCGATCGCTCCCCCCATCGCCGTGTCCACCCCCTCCACCGTCGCCAGCGGTGGCCCTGAAGGCAGCCGTGGCCCCGAAGGCAGCCGTGGCCCTGAAGGCAACACCGTCAAGGTGGCCTATGACCCGGCCGCCGACCTGCGGGCCCTGCTGCTACAGCCCTGGGTGCTGGTGGGACGGCTGATTTCGATCAGCTGGCAACTGCTCGCCCTGGCCGTCGTCCTGACGGTGCGCGGCAACAGCAGCGACTCGGCCGAGCAGCAACGGCTGGGTAAGCGGATCCTCACCACTCTCACCAACCTGGGGCCCTGCTTCATCAAGGTGGGCCAGGCCCTCTCGACCCGGCCCGATCTGGTGCGGCGCGACTGGCTCGAGCAGCTCACCCAGCTGCAGGACAACCTGCCCCCCTTCCCCCACCACATTGCCCTGGCCACGATCGAGGCCGAGCTAGGCGCCCCGGTCGAGCAGCTGTTTGAAGACTTCCCAGCGGCGCCCGTGGCCGCCGCCAGCCTGGGCCAGGTCTATCGGGCCCGTCCCTACGGCGGCAGCTGGGTGGCCGTGAAGGTGCAGCGGCCCGACCTGGAACGGATCCTGCGCCGCGACCTCGTCATCATTCGCCTGCTGGCGGTGACGACGGCGCCGCTACTGCCCCTGAACCTGGGCTTCGGCCTAGGCGAAATCATCGATGAATTTGGCCGCAGCCTGTTTGAGGAGATTGACTACCGCCAGGAGGCGGCCAACGCCGAGCGCTTTGCGGATCTGTTTGCCGGCAACCCGGCCGTGATCGTGCCCCGGGTCGATCGGCTGCTGTCAGCCCGGCGGGTGTTAACCACCACCTGGATCAACGGCACCAAACTGCAGAACCGGCAGGAGCTGCTGGCCCAACGGCTCGATCCCAGCTCCCTAATCCGCACCGGCGTGATCGCCGGCCTGCAGCAACTGCTCGAATTCGGCTATTTCCATGCCGATCCCCATCCGGGCAACCTGTTTGCCTTGCCAGGAAAAACCGGAGCCCTGGGCCACCTGGCCTACGTGGATTTCGGCATGATGGATTCGATCAGCGACCATGACCGGCTCACCCTCACCGGGGCGGTGGTGCACCTGATCAACCGGGATTTTGCTGGCCTGGCCCAGGACTTCGTGGCCCTCGGCTTTTTGAATCCAAAAACCGATCTAGAGGCCATCATTCCTGCCCTGGAGCAGGTGCTGGGCGGGGCCCTGGGAGACAGTGTCGGCTCCTTCAACTTCAAGGCGATCACCGATCGCTTTTCCGAGTTGATGTATGCCTATCCCTTCCGCGTGCCGGCCCGGTTCGCCCTGATCATCCGGGCGGTGGTGAGCCAGGAAGGCTTGGCCCTGCGGCTCGACCCCAGTTTTCGCATCATCGGCGTCGCCTATCCCTACGTGGCCCGGCGCCTGCTCGCTGGCGACACAGCCGAGATGCGCGAAAAGCTGCTGGAAGTGCTGTTCGATCGCCAGGGCCGGCTGCAGATCGAGCGGCTCGAAAACCTGCTGGCGGTGGTCGAAAAAGACGACTCCAGCCCCGATCTGTTGCCGGTGGCGGGGGCTGGCCTGAAACTGCTGCTCGGTCCGGAGGGCAGCAGCCTGCGCCAGCGGCTGCTGCTCACCCTGGTGGAAGACGACCACCTCGACACCGACGACCTGCGCGCCCTGCTGGCCCTAGTGCGACGCACCTTCTCGCCCCGCAAACTGGCCGGAGGCCTACTGGCCAAGCTCAACCCGCTCGCTGCCGCGTTCTAGGGTCTGGCCACACGTTTTGTCCACACTTCTGCAAGCGCCCAGCCCATGGATGACTCAGCCCAAAATTTTCTGATCGAACTGGTCGGCTACGGCCAGCCTCCCTACTTCGTTGCCCTCGCCGGCCTGCTCGTTGCCGCCGCCTGCGGACTCACCTTCGCCAAAGTGATCGAAAACCGGCTCGATGGCTGGAAACAGGACCGCCTGGCCCTGCTGCCCCTGAGCCGGGTTGAAACGATCGCTCCGGCCATCGGCATTGTGATCGGCATCAGCCTGTTCATCGGCAGCTTCTTGCAGGTGTTCGGCTTTGCCAGCGGCACCTCCCTGCTGGTGTCATTCCTTCTTTCCATGCTCACCACCGGCGCCCTCTGGGTCCAGCTGGTGAGGCTGATGGAACAGGTAGAAAAGGGAACTTTTAAGGCGGTGGATTTCGATAATTTTGACGAATTCTTTTGATTCTAATCGCGATACTCATTTGACAAGTTCGAATGGGTCTATAGCTTGCAGCGGCAGCTGCAGTCAACCCATAAAGCGGCCAGCCAGGCCATCTGAGTAACAAGACGGCCTTATAACCGTTTGATCGCTTGATCGTCGAACGGTTTGGAAGCAGTCGTTCTGATCGTTGTCGCCTTAGGCCTGCTCCTTGTGGCCCTGGTCCCCCTGCTATTGATCGGCCTGCTGCTGGCCGATCAGGGGAGCTTGCGACGTCGCAGCGACGCCCTGGAGCGCCGGTTCAAAACCGTCGATCTGCGACTGGCCGAACTGCTGTTGCAGTTGCAATCCGTGGAGCTGCAACTGCAAACCCTGCGGCCACCAGACCATGGCAGTCAGCCGGCTGGAACCAGCTCAGGCCCAGCCTTCGCGCCTGAAATGCCGCTCGCGGCAACTCAAACGCCTGAAGCCGTGGCGGCGGTTGAAGCGAAGGGAGCAGAGCAAGCCCAGATAGGGCCCCTGGTGTCCTCCCTAGATCCGCCCCTGCTGAAGCCCTTGGATCAGCCCTTGGATCCGCCAAGGGCTGATCCAAGGGCAATGGGGGCATCCCTGGACCCCGCGAGCCGCCGCAGCCCGGCACGGCAAGCAAGCGCTCGGCGGCCCCTCTGGCGCCGGCTTGAACAGCTAGTGGTGGCGAACTGGACGGGACTGCTCGGGGTGGGCTTGGTGGTGGCGGGGGTCAGCTTCGTGACCCTCAACCTGGCGCTGAGTATGGGGCCCCAAACGCGGTTCTGGCTCACGGTCGGCGCCGCGGCTGCCCTGGCGATGCCCTCCCTGCTGATGGGTCAGAAAGAACCCTGGCAACAGTTAGCGGCCTGGATGCGCAGCGGCGCCGCCGCCCTGGTGCTGTTTGCCTGTTGCGCCGCCGTCGGCGTGCCCGACCTGGGCCTGAACTGGCTCCAGGATCCCGGCGCCGCCTTGGCGCTGCTGCTCCTAGGCGGGCTGGCCAACCTACTGGTGGCGCTGCTGGCCCGCAGCCAGACCATCGCCGCCCTGCATGGGGTGCTGTCCCTGGTCCCCCTAATGATCGCGGCGCCCAGCGCCTTGACCTTGACCCTGGCCACCTTGGTGGCGCTAGTCAGCCTGCTGCTGCCCTGGCGGCGCCCCTGGCACGGCCAGCGGCTGGTGGCCTGCCTGGCCTACGCCACGGTCCAGGGAACCTGGGTTGTGCGTAGCGGCGCCCTTGACCAGGCCGGCGCCTCAGCCCCGAGCATGCGGATGCTGGCCGCTGGGGCTGCCCTGCTCGTGTTTGGCTGCGGAGCGCTCCTACCGCACCTGCTGCCAGGGACTGGCATGAAAGCGGGGAACCTGGCCCGCGAGCAGAGCAGGGCCACGGACCGTGAAGACGCAGAGGCTTCCGGCTTGGCGATCCCCCTGCAGGTTCTACTGCTGCTCAGTAACTGGGGTGGCCTGGGCCTGGCCCTGCTGCTCTACCCCGAAGGCCCAGCCCTGCGTTTTGGCGGCTTGGTCTTGGCTGCAGCTGGCGCCAGCTTGCTAGCCCGCCGGGGCCCCCAGGCCAACAGGCCCTGGCTGCGACGAAGCGACTCCCTAATGGGCCAGGCCCTAGCGATCGCTGCCACGCTCAGCTGGTTCAGTCCGATCGCCAACGGGCCGCTGCTGCTGTTTGCCTTGTTGGTGGAAACCCTGCTGTTTCTGCGGCTTGGCCTGGACCAGGACGATGCCTGGATTGTGTCTTTGGGCTGGTGGCTGGTGAACCTGGCGGGGTTTGGCCTGCTGCTGGCTGTGATCAGCCAGGGGGCTTTGTTCAGGGCGGTCGCCCTAGGGACAGGGCCCAACAGCGGCCCGCTGCAAACCACGGTCCTGCTCCTAACCGCCACGGCCCTGACGACGGTTATGCAGGTTCAACTCAACCGCCAGGGCCAGGGCCAGGACCGGCTGGCTGAGCTGACGTTGCCGATTCCGCCCTTGCTGGGCTGGCTGGCGTCGGCATTGGCCTTCGCGGCAGCCTGGTGCAGCGCACCGGCGGGCTGGCAGGAACCCGTGGCCCTAGTGGGCCTGGTCCCGTTGCTACTGGTTGGCAGGGCCAGGCCCAGGCCTGGTCTGCTCAGTGGCACGGCCACGGCGATCGTGATAAGCCAGGGGGTCAGCTGGCTGGAGCTGCTGGCAGGGCAGCCCTGGAGTAGCGCCGAACTTTGGCCACGGCTGCTGGCCCTGCTGGCCCTGGGACTGGGGCTGGCGATCACCTGCCGCGGCGGCCTAGGCCTTGTGGGAATTGACCTGGTCGGTGTCAGCGCTGGCTTGGGAGCGTTCCTGCTACTCGCTCCTAGTTCGCATCTGGCTCCGCTCGTCGCCTGGCTGGGGCTCTCCCTACTGGCCCTAGGGACCGCCAACCGGATACCCCGGGCCGAGGCCAACCAGGCCCTGATCCTGGGGCTGCTTTATCTAGTTGGCACAGGGCTGACTTTGGTCGCAGCTGACGGCCTCGCGGCCGAACGACTGAGCCTGGGCAACGTCGCCCTACCGGCCAGGCTGCTGGTCGAGCTGGCCGGCCTGGGGGTGGTGCTGGTGTGGTGGCGCTGGACACCGAGTCCGCGGCTGGCCCAAAACAGGCTCTGGCTCGCTAGCCACCCCTTCCTGCTGGAGGCGTTCCTACTGGGAAGCCTGGTGACCATCGGCCAAGAGGTCCCTGGTGCTTGGCAGCCTGTGGCTTGGTCTTTGCTGGCGCTCGGGCTACTCAGCCCCGCCCTTGAGCCACTGCTGGCGCCGCGCCTCAAGCTCTATTCGGTGCTGATGCAGTGGCTGGCGATCGCGGCGGTGGTGACCAGCGCGACGCCGATCAACCTGCCCTCCCAGCCCTGGTTTGGCCAGTCCCAGCAGGTCGGCCTGGTGGCAATCGCCATCCAGGTGCTCTATGTGGTGGCCTCCCATCGCTTGCTCGTACTGGACGCAACCGAGGTGGCGGGCCGAGCAGGGCCCCTGGCCCGCTTCGAAGGGTTCCTCAGCCGACATCGCAACCAGGCCCTCTATTACCCGCTCTTTCTGGGAATCGCCCTGGACCTGGCTAGCCGCTTTGACCACTCGATCTTGACCCTGCTATGGGCCACGCAAGCTTTCATCCTGTTTGGACTGAGCGCCCTGCTGCGGGAGAACCAGTTCCGTTATCTAGCCCTAGGGGGACTGGGGGGGTGCTTGCTGCGGCTAGTGGCCGTAGATATGGTCCAAGCCGATCTCGGGCTGCGGGGACTCGTGTTCATCGGCGTCGGGCTGCTGATGCTGGCCATGAATGCGCTCTACAACCGCTTTCGCAGCCGCTTCGAGGCTAGCTAGATAAAGGGCTAGCGCTACTAAGGACTGGCAGCAGGTGAGCTTCGTAGCCTTGTGAACTGAACGCGTTGTCACTGTGAGCTGTTGAACGCGAGTCCCTTGAAACAAGTCTCTCCAGTAGATCCAAACACGATCCAAACACGATCCGAATTCGAAATCAACCAGATCTAAACCTGCTCCGTTCAGCGATCAGCCAGGTAAGCGGGATCCACTGATCCAGAGCTGACGATCGGACGGTGGGGGCCCAACGCCGCGTCACCATGGACGCGTGCAGGGTTGATGACCGGGCCTGGACGACGGGGACCCACCTGGGCGTCCACCCCTTGGGACGAGCCGCCTCGATCGCTGCCGAGCGGCATGGCCAGGGCAGGGGTGAGACAGCTAGCGGCAACGAAGGCCAGAAGGACTGCAGAGGTAGGCACTGAATTGTTAATTGATTTACAAGCAAGGACTTCGCAGTCCAGGCGGCCAAATAGTAGCAATCAATACAGCCCCCTAGCGAGGTGGTTGCTGAAGCCAAGGGCCCCCCTAATCCACGAAAACACCAAAAGCTTTCCGTTGTGGGCCAAAAACTGTTCAATAACGAACTATTTACAGGGCCAAGTGTAACGAGCTGAACCAATGACAGGCGTTCAGGCGTACGCCACTTTCAAAACAGGCCCCACTATTCAAGTGCAATATTGAGTGCCATATTATAGGCAACTGCGCAATTAGCAGGTAGGGGCGCCCCACGGACAAGCCTGGGACCAGACTTCCAACTGGAAGCCAAGCAACAGCGATGCCGCCATAAAATAATAGCGTTATAAGCAAGATGCGCGAAATCGATCAGCAAGGCGGCGCAAAGCCATGATATCGAGCCAGCAGGCCTTAATCGCCCCGAGCAAGCACTTACTTGCAGACTCTCAAGGATACCTCGAAAAATTGCTAAAATGCTTGATTTACCTAGGATTTAGATTAGAACCAGACCATTGGATTCTGGCTCGAAGATGGGACAATGAGGATTCTGGGACGAGCAGCAGAGGGTTGCAAAGCTCCGCGAGAAGAAGCCGATTCTAAAACGATTGTCGGAATCTATTCCATGGGAATCGTTCCGCCCGCTGCTTGACATGGGCTACATGCAGGAGCGCAAGAGCAACGCTGGTCGCAAGCGGATTGATCCGCTAGTTCTTTTCAAGATGCTTGTACTCCAGCAGCTTTTCAACTTGAGCGATGAAGAGATCGAATTCCAAGTAAATGATAGGCGCTCCTTTGAGGAATTTATCGGCCTT
>CAMAPJ010000074.1 GCA_945860085.1 Synechococcus sp. UW140
GCCAACTGCTCGAGCTGCTCAGCGCTGATCCAGCCCTGGCGCCAGGCCACCTCCTCCGGGCAGCCCACCTTCAGGCCCTGGCGGTGCTCCAGGGTGCGGATATAACTGCCGGCCTCATGCAGCGAGTCGCAGGTGCCCGTATCCAGCCAAGCCATCCCCCGGCCCATCAGCTCCACACGCAGCTGCCCGTCATCGAGATACATCTGGTTGAGATCGGTGATCTCAAGCTCGCCCCTGGCCGAGGGCTTCACCTGCTGGGCCCGCTCCACCACCGTGTCGTCATAGAAGTACAACCCTGTCACCGCATAGCGGCTCTTGGGTTTGGCCGGTTTCTCCTCCAGGCTCGTCACCCGGCCCTCGCTGTCAAACGCCACCACCCCGTAGCGCTCGGGGTCCCGCACCGGATAGGCATACACCGTGGCTCCAGCCCGGTGGCCATTGCTGCCCTGCAGTTGCTCGATCAGGTCGTGCCCGTGAAACAGGTTGTCGCCCAGCACCAGCGCCGCCGGCGCCCCAGCCAGAAACTCGGCCCCAATCAGAAATGCCTGCACCAGGCCATCGGGGCTGGGTTGCACGGCGTACTGGATCGTCATGCCCCAGGCGCTGCCATCGCCGAGCAGGCGCTGGAAAGCGGGCTGATCGCTAGGTGTGGTGATCACCAGCACCTCCCGAATTCCCGCCAGCATCAAGGTGCTGAGCGGGTAATAGATCATCGGCTTGTCGTACACCGGCAGCAGCTGCTTGCTCAGCGCCTGGGTGATCGGGTGCAGCCGCGTGCCGCTGCCTCCAGCCAGGATAATGCCCTTGCGGCTCATGGCGTCTTGGTAGGGGCTGGGGCGAGCCTTGTTATCACCGTGCTGCGCGGCTCACCGCCTGTGCTTACTTCTACCCTGCCAGGCCATCATCAGAAGCGCTGCTATTTAAAGCACTCAAAATAATGCTGTTTTTGCATAAAGTATCTAGCTGATCTCTTTGGGGCTCGCTACTGATTCCATGCCTATCCACCGCGTAGCGGTTTGGCGGCCGGCGGCCCAGCAGGAATGGGAGCGGATCAACAGCCGCACGGCATGAGCCGCTAATACCCGCCTGTTTGTGCTTTGAGATCGATCAAACGGCTGTTGTGGCCTACTACGTCTGGTGCATGGCGAACCCGATCAGGCCCGCGGCTTCTATGAGCACCTGATCCCGGAGTTAGAGCGTTCACCCACCGGTGCGTTGCACCTGCTGCTGCTGCTCAAGGACCTCCGCCGCCATCGTCTTTGGAGGCGTAAACGCTGCCAAACACCAACGTGGAGAGCGGCCACCAACCGCTGCCGCCTTCGTCGTAAGCCAACTCCACCATCGGGTCGGTTTCACTGCTGTCTCCCGCCAGGTTGAGCACGGTGGCGCCGCTCGCTGGGCTGATCAGATCGCGCCAGCAGCGTGAGCCAATAACTGGCAGGGGTGCCTTGGTGTCAGTCATGGTTCAGGGGCTCACCATCACCCGGTTGCCAGCGCCGCTGTTGCTAACAGCCACAAACTGACGCCGCTGGGGCGACCAGCAGAGCGAGCGCCAGCCCAGATCAGCTGGAGAGCTGCGCACCGTCCAGCTGATGCCATCGGCGCTGGTCATGATCCGGTTGCCGGTGCCGCTGCTACTCACCGCCACCAGCAGCTCCCGCTGCGGCGACCAGCAGAGGGAGGTCCAGGCGTTGTCGGCTGCTGAACTGCGGCTGCTCCAACTGATCCCATCTGGGGAGGTCATGACGCGGTTGCCCTTGCCGCTGTCCCTGATGGCAACAACCAGCCGAGCTCGCTGCTGATACGGGTCGATCAATCGCGTAACGCCTGTCGTGACCATGGCGATCCGTCACCGGCGTGACCAGGCGGCTGTGGGAGGTACCAGCGGGCACCGGGCTGCGCCCCAGCAGAGCCGACAGCCGTAGGGCCATATCCGGAGTGACCCTGCTCTTGCTCGTCACCAGCCGCTGAAAGGTGGAGGCAGACACCCCCAGCCGTTCCGCCACCTGCCGCAGAGACAGTGCGCAGGGCTCCAGGTACACCCCAGTAATGAACTCGCCGGGGCGGGGCGGTTGGTGCATCGCGATCGGTAGCGCCATCAGTGGTAATCCTCGTAGTCGACATCATCAACATGGCTCTCGCGAAACACAACTGAACCGCATGCAGTCGTCAATCTCCAGCTGCCGCTCGGCGGAGCGGGCGCGGTAGGCCTGGATGTAAACAACGATGACCATGGTTTAGGACCTCCCCGCCGCCACGGCGGCCAGGAGGCCGGCACCTTGACACTCGCAGTACAGGCGTACTAGTATTTTGAGCTGCCGTTTGGGGCTCCTAGATTGATGTCCAGTCCGACGTTGGAGCCCAGGCCGCGCTGCTTCGCGATCGACGCGCCAGCTGTGCTTGAAGCTGGCACTGGCCTTGTGGTTGCCCTCATTGCGCTCTTCTCCTCCTATGACCACATCAACCTCCCAGGCCACGTCCTCCCCCTCCAGCAGCAGTGGGGTGTCTGGCTCATCACTCTCTCCTTTCCGCTCGTTCTTGTCGATGCTCAACTGGCGGCGGGATCCCGACAGGGAGAGGCGGCTGAGAGAGCTGGACAGGCAGATCGAGCTGCTCGACAAGCAGCACGCCATGCTCGATTGGATCGAATCCGAAATCGACTTGATCGAGGCCGACTTGCCTTCGACCTCGATCCCTCCCCCGCCCATCGACGCGAGCTTCAGCGCCTCCTGAAGCTGCTCGCCAGCCCCCAGTTCCAAAGCCTGCTAGCTGCAGCTTGAGGCTACCAGTGCCGAGATCAAGCCCGCATCAGTCATGGCTCAGGCCTCCCGCTGGTTGCAGGGATGGGCGCTGCCCAGATACGCCGGCCCACCCGCTGCAGATGGGCGTCCAACTCGGCGGGCAGTTCCTGTCGCAGCACCAGATCCACCCGCCAGGGCAGCAGCAGATTGTCCACCGCCGCCATTAACGCCAGGCGATCACTGTGGTTGAGCGCCGGGCCCTCCAGGCACAGAT
The DNA here is from genome assembly GCA_945860085.1 of Synechococcus sp. UW140. GTDB lineage: Bacteria > Cyanobacteriota > Cyanobacteriia > PCC-6307 > Cyanobiaceae > BAIKAL-G1. The sequence goes on from CAMAPJ010000074.1 coordinate 3,016, forward strand.
CGATGTCCGAGCCCGGCCCATGCCGGTCCATCGCCCGCGAGCCAAACAGCCACACGGCCTCCAGCCGCGGTTGACCTGCCCACAGCTGCTGCAGTTGGTCCACCCGGGTTGCAGGGATGCCGGGGATGGCAGTCATTGCGCTTCCTCCTGAAGGCGTAGCTCCAGCCGGGTTTTCAACTGCTGGAAACAAGGCAGGTATCGGCCGCTGATGTTGGCGGCGATGGCATCAGCGGTGGAGCGGTTGTAGGTGTGGCTGGTGAGATTGCGGTCTTGAATCATCAGCATCCAAGCCTCGCCGTCTGTGATCAGCTCCAGCCGAAACGCCTCCCTAAGGGTGTCGCGCGATCCCAGCAACGTGGCATCGCCCTGGCTGCGCAGCAGGTCGCGCAACGTGTTCCAGGCCAGTTCAAACGTGTATTCAAACGCCTTGATCAGGCCCTGCTGCTCCCGTTCGTTCAACGCCGGCGGCACAAAAAACGTTTCCAGCTGCGCCAGGGCCTGGCGGTAATTGCTGAAGCGCTGTTGCCAGCGGATGTAGCTGCTCAGAAACGCTTGCTCCCGCGCGCCGCAAAATCCGCCACCGTGCTGGCTAGCCCCTCCGCCAGCGGGATCTGCGCCTGCCAACCCAGCTCCGCCAGCCGGCCCACATCCAGCTGCTTCTTGGGAGTGCCGTCGGGCTTGCTGGTATCCCAACGGATCTCGCCTCGATACCCCGTGGCGGCCGCCACCGCTTCCGCCAGCTCGCGGATCGTCAAATCCACGCCCGTGCCCACGTTCAGAAACTGCAGCTCCTCCGGCCCCGGCTGCCAACGCTCCAGTGCAAATACGCAGGCTTCGCCCAGATCATCCACATGGAGAAACTCCCGCAGCGGCGTGCCCGTGCCCCAGCAGGTGACCCTCGGTGCATTCGCCTTGGCTGCTTCATGGAAGCGGCGGACCAAGGCCGGCAATACGTGACTGTTGGTGGGGTGGTAGTTGTCGCCAGGCCCATACAAATTGGTGGGCATCAGGCTGATCGCATCGAATCCGTGCTGCTTGCGCAAGGCTGCGCAGAGCTTGATGCCGGTGATCTTGGCGATCGCATACCACTCATTGGTGGGCTCCAGTGGCCCGGTGAGCAGCGCTTCCTCGCGGATCGGCTGCTCGGCCAACTTGGGGTAGATGCAGCTGCTACCCAGAAACAGCAGGCGCCGCACTCCACTGCGCCAGGCCGTTTCGATCAGATGGTTTTGGATCTTGAGGTTTTCGAGTAGGAAATCCGCCGGATAGGTGGCATTGGCATGGATGCCGCCCACCTTTGCCGCAGCCAAAATCACCACATCCGGCTTGTTGGCCGCAAACCAGGCGGCAACAGCCACAGGATCAAGCAGATCCAATTCGCTGCGGGCTGCTGTGAGCAGGGCCCCACCACCTGCTTCTCCGTAGCACTTGGCCACCAGCGCCCGGCAGATGGCCGATCCGGCCATGCCCCGGTGGCCGGCCACATAGATCCGATCGGCTGGTGAGATTAGCTTTTCAGAATCGCCAACCGCTGGGGAAGACATTACGCCTGGCCTCCTTTGCTGGCAGCAGCTGAAATCGCCGCCCCAGCATTACTGGGCGGATTCTCCATCGAGCCCACCACCGCAAAGCCCTTGCGGCGCAGCAGGGCCTCCTTGGCGGCTTCCTCCTTATCCGTCGCCACCATCTCAGCCACCAATTCCTCGAGGGTTGTGGTGGGGGTCCAGCCCAGCTTGTCTTTGGCCTTGGTGGGATCACCCAGCAGGGTTTCCACCTCGGCTGGGCGGAAGTAGCGCGGATCGATCCGCACCACCACAGCCCCGGTATCAGCGCGGCGGCCCACTTCCTCAAGGCCTTCCCCATCCCATTGGATGGCGGGCCCAGTGCCACCACCCCAACCGAGCTGCTCAGCAGCCAGCTCGATAAAGCGGCGCACCGTTTCCTGGCGGCCGGTGGCAATCACAAAGTCTTCGGGGGTGTCTTGCTGCAGCATCCGCCACTGCATCTCCACGTAATCGCGGGCATGGCCCCAATCGCGCAACGAATCGAGGTTGCCCATGAACAAACACTGATCTAGCCCTGCATCAATACGCGCCAAGCCCCGGGTGATCTTGCGAGTCACAAAGGTTTCACCACGGCGGGGTGATTCGTGGTTAAACAAGATGCCGTTACAGGCATACATCCCGTAGGCCTCGCGGTAGTTCACCGTGATCCAGTAGGCGTAGAGCTTTGCCACCCCGTAGGGACTGCGGGGATAAAACGGTGTGGTTTCTTTTTGGGGAATCTCTTGCACTAGGCCATACAGCTCTGAGGTGCTCGCCTGATAGATCCGGGTTTTTTCCTTAAGGCCCAGCATCCGCACTGCCTCCAGAATCCGCAACGTGCCGAGGGCATCACTATTGGCCGTATATTCCGGAGCCTCAAAGCTCACAGCCACATGGCTTTGAGCACCTAAATTATAAATTTCATCGGGCTGTACCTGCTGAATAATCCGAATCAAATTGGTGGAGTCGGTTAGATCGCCGTAGTGGAGAACGAGCCGAGGATCCTGCTCATGGGGATCTTGATAGAGATGGTCAATTCGGCTGGTATTGAAGCTGCTGGCCCGGCGCTTGATCCCGTGCACCGCATAGCCCTTCTCCAACAACAGCTCGGCCAGGTAGCTGCCGTCTTGACCCGTAATTCCCGTAATTAGCGCAACTTTATGCCCCAAGGCCTTCCTTAAACTTCAGTGATCCAATCTTACCAAAGGGATGTGCAACGGCATTGGTCGCCAAAAGCACACAACGCTCCTGCTGAAATCTGCACCAGCATCTGGCCGTCACTCAATAGGCGTTGAACAGTCCCAGGGTCAGAGCACAGCGTTGCTCGATCAAGTCGACAATGCGTCTGACCAGTGCATCATCCCGATAAGGATCTTGAGCCGCCAGGCACCGTGCAGCAGAGGGAAGCCGTTCTGCCATGCGCGCCACCCGTTTTCTGGTCTGGGCTTGGGATAGCCCGGCTGCTTCGGCAAAGCGATCCCAATGACGCGCCTGCACCTCATTAAAGGGATACTTACTGCCGATTTTCATCGCCATCTTCGCGGTAAGCGTGGGGTAGACCGCTGTGCACAGCAAGTCATAGAGCGGGGCGAATATGGGCGTCTTCTTGGAGTAGAAGAGCGAAAAGTTCTTGGCGTGGGCATCGTGGTTGCCGATCAGGGCGTTGAACGCCACTGCGTCCAGCAAGCGGATCACCTGCGGAGCGCTGGGCCTGGTGGCTCGGCGCAGCAACCCAAAGCAGGCCTGCAGATCAGGGCCCCCTTCGTTCTGGTACTTCAGCTCCGGCGGCACGCCCAGCGCCTGACAAAAATCTTCCTGATGCACCCGAAGCCATGGCTCACCGTCGCCGCGGGAGTGGTCGTAGCGGGAGCGGTCGTAGCGATGCACCAGCAACACCTGCCGCTCTCCCGCTGTGAAGATCTCTGCCACCGCCACCTGTAGACCGATGCCCTGTCCCAGGGCCATGCAGAACGCTTCGTTGATCACGCTCCCCTCTACGGCCGCGATCGCCGGTTTGAGAATGTGCGTGCTGGCGGCGGCGCCCCTTGGCAGGCCGATTCGGCCTCCGTCAAACACCACCGGCAGTTTGTCCTGGGCACCGGCCAGTGAGAGTCGCAGGCCATCCCGCTGGGCCAGCATCGGCCGCTGGGGCAGTTCATCGAGCAAGGCGATCAACTGATCCGGCTCCAGCCACTCCACAGCTGCTGGCTCTGCCGCCCGATCGCCAACCGCCAGGCTCACGGCTCCGGCGCAGTCCCCCCCGATAGCCGCCAACAGGCCAAAGTCATTCCCCCTGGAGATCTGACACTGCTGGGCCAGGCGCTGCCGCAGTTGCCCTTCCGGCAGCAAGCCAGCAAAAAAGGGGCGGCATGCCTGATCCGTGAACACTTCGACCTGCAGGGGCAAGCTCTGGGAGAGGGGTATGGCCCCGGGTTGCTTCAGCCACTGCGCGTTGTACTGGAAGTGCAGCCCGCCCCCTTCCAGCCCCAGCGTTCCTGCGGATTGGTTGAGCAGCCACACCTCCAGCCCCTGGCGGATCTCCTCTGTCATGGTGTTGTCTGTGCGCTCAGCTCGTGGAGCTGTAGCGAGCCGCCCAGGGCATCGATCACGCGCAGCACCCGCTCTAGGCGCACCGTTGGTTTGCCGGCCTCCAGCTCCACCACAAACCGCACCCCCACCCCAGCGGCCAGAGCAAGATCGGCCTGGGTGAGCCCCAGCGCTTTACGGGAGACCCGCAAGCTGGACCCCAGGTCCTGCACCGTCCGGACGGGCACCGAAGCTTGACGCTCTTGGCAATCCCGATCGGGAAGAAAAGGGCGAACAGCGTCCATGGGGTGGCAACTATTCCTGATCGGGAACTTTCGCTTAAGTTAGCGGGGGCTGGCGAGGGGCCACTTGCGCCAGCACTCGCCTGCACACCTGGTGCAGTGGTGAGGCGGGAAGCTATGAGCGCAACTCCAAAATCAACTTCAACCTGAAACCCAGTTCTTGTTTGGCGGGCGTGCAACCTCAGACCGCAAGTTCCCGCGCCTGCCTTCACCAAACCTGCTGCCCCTGATAACAGTCGACCGCCCCAGCGACGCCTGGGCGTCAGCTAGTCAATGCGCCGCCCATTGGATGCGATAGCCGCGGCTGCGGCCCTCGCCGATCGGCTCGATCGCCTGTTGCTCCACCAGTTCGGCCAGATCGCGCCAGGCCGTGGCGCGGCTCACCTTGGTGAGGCTGATGGCCTTGCGCACAGTCATGCCACCTTTGAAACCCTCCGGTTCGGCATCCAGCAACCGATTGAGCAGTTTCTGCTGACGACTGTTGAAGCCGCTGTGCCGGTGGCTCCACCAGAAGGCCGCCTTGCGCTGCACCGCCTCGAACACGGCGCCATTGGTGAGTGCCGCTGCCGTGAGCTGCTCCAGGAACCAGCTCAGCCAGCCGGTGACATCCAGATCCCCCCGCTGGCAGCGCTCCAGTGCCATGTAGTACGCCTCCCGCTCCCGCATGATCTGGGCGGAGAGGCCCAGGGCGCGGCCAGCCAACTCCTCTCGGGCCTGGGCCCTGCAGTCTTGGGCGAGAAGCCGATCGGTGATGGCCCGGGCCAGGCGGCCGTTGCCGTCTTCATAGGGGTGGAGGGTGAGAAACCAGAGGTGGGCGAGGCCGGCGCGCACTAGCCCATCCAGCTGCGCAGGCGGGGAGGCGACCCAGTCCAGGAAGGCCTCCAGCTGCCCCTCGAGCTGGTCCCGGGGCGGCGCTTCAAAGTGCAGGTGCTCACGGCCGATGGCACCCGAGAGCACCTGCATCGGGGCCCCATCGCGCAGCTCACCGATGCGGATAGCGCGCAGTCCATCGGGGCCAGCGGCGAACAGGCGCCGGTGCCATTGGTTCAGCGTGGCCAGGGTGAGGGGAACCTCCAGGGTGCTGGTGGCCTCCAGCAACACATCCAGCAGTCCCTCCACCTGGGCGCTGGCGGCCGGCAGCCCTGCGGCCAGGGGAAGGTGCAGCCGGCGCGCGATCGAGGAGCGCACCTGGCCTGCATCCAGCAACTCCCCTTCAATGGCGGCCGTGCCCAGGCTCTCTCGGCCCAGCAAAGCGGAGATCACCTCGCGATCTAGCGGGGGCTCCAGCGTCTCCAGCCGGCCCAGCAGCCCTTGGCGTGCAGCGCGGGCTTTCTCCAGCAGCGGCTCCAGAGCGGAGTCCTCCCAGCGGAACAGGGGCCAGTCGAGCTGCTGCCAGATCCAGAATGAGGCCATTTCCGCAATCTAATCGCTTCATTCAGCTAAGCGATTGGTGGCGGGTCATCGCTTCGTGGCCGTCACTGCGGCGACGGGGGGTGTCTAGCCCATCGCTCTCACCATTCCGCTCGTTTTATCCCGAAGCCGAGCGGCACGCGATAGCAATACCCCGGACGATCCAAAGCCTCCACCGTGCTCAGCGCTTCGCCACCAGCAGAAACACGATCGGCAGCTCCTCCCCCAACACCCCATAGGTCGGCGAGTTGACCGCATGGATTGCCGCATCCCGGAAGCCAGCGGTGCGTAAATCCTCAAGCAGCTGCCAGCCGGGGTAGCGGTACACCAGCGAGCCCTCCTCCGCCACCGGGTTGCCGTGGTAGTCCGGTTCGCCGATCACCTCCGGGGGCTGGCCTTCACCACGCCAGATCGCCTTCACCAGGTGCTCCTGCTGGCCATAGAGAAACGGCACCGTGGCAATCAGGTAGCCCCCCAAGGTGAGCACCTCCGCCAGCCCCTCTAGAGAGGGGATCAACTCCTCCACATGCTCCAGCACCTCGTTGCAGATCACGGCGTGGAAGGTGGCCGGCGGCAGCCCGATCCGGCGCAAATCGCGGTTGGGCACCTGGCCCCGCAGCCAGTGGTCCGGTTCGGGCAGGTATTCGCTGCAGCGCAGCTTCGGCAAAACCGTCTGCAGCCGCTCAGCAAAGGGGGTCACCGCCTCGGAGATGTAGAGCCGCAACTCCTCAAAAGGTGGCAGTTCGCCCTGTTCGCTCAGCTCCCGCAGCAAGAGCATGACCGCCCGTTGGCGGCTGATCACCCCTCGGTGGCTCAGGGTTTCGCGCAGGTTGGCGTGCTCCACATCCAGCTCCTGGGGCGGGATCGGCTGATCAGTGAGGGGATCAAGAATTCCGGCCACCGCAATCCGCCGCAGCGATTCCCGCACCCCATCCCGCCAGCCCGGATAGTGCTCCTGCAAAAACGGCCGGAATTCATCAAAGCTGCGGAACACCTGCCGTTCATGCCCCTGGGGAGGATTCCAGTTGCTGGTTTCGAGCTTGGCCAAAGCCTGCTGGAGCCATCCAGCCCCGTGGAAGCGAATCGCTATTCTGCTATCCATGGCCGACCCCCAAAGCCAGCTCCAGGCGCTGCAGCAGCAGCTTGAAGAGGCCCAAGATGAGGCCGAACTCAACCTGCTCCAACTGCAGCAGGTGCAAGAAGAGCTCGAGCACTACTTCCTGGCCCATCAAGAGCAGGCCGAAGAACTCAGCCGCTACCGCCAGCTCCAGCACCAGGCCGAAGCCCTGGTAGACACCCTGCTGCAACGGCTCGAGGCCTGAAGCCCCGGCCCCCAGCCACACCCCTTAGCCCAGCAGGGCCACCCGCCCTAGGGCCGTCTGCAGAAACTGCTCAAAGGCTGCTGCGTCGCGTTGGGGCCCATCCCGTTGGGGGCCATCCGCAGCCAGCGATGGCGGCCAGGGCAAACCGGCCCGATCGGCCAGCTGCTCCAGCCGGGCCTCCAGCCGCTCCAAGTCATTACTGCCGGCGCCAACCGGGCCCGATGGGGTGATTGCGGTGGCCCCCGCGCCACCGCTGTTTTGGCGAGCCTGCTCCAGCAGGCTGCGCAGCGGCTGCCACTGGGGATCTTGATCGAGCAGCCTTTCCAGCAGGCTGATTGCCGCCTGGGTCTCACCGCGGTTCAACAGGCTGCGGGCCTGCAGCACCCCCGGACCCCGCCGGGCTTCCCTGGCCCGCTGGCGAAAGATTTCCACCACCTCGGCCTGGCTGCCCTCGAGATCATCAGCGTTTTGGCAGCGCTAAATCGCCCGCTGCCAGCCAGCCAGGGCCCCCTCCACATCACCCTCCGCCATGGCCCGGCGGGCGGCGATGTCGTGCAGCCAGGCCAGTTGCCACTGGTCATCATTGGCCCCATCCAAGTGCTGCCGGCAACGCCCCAGCTCCCCGCGCTGCAGGCTCAGATCGGCCGCCTTGAGGCGGGCAAAATTCCACTCCGGCAGCCGCTCGCACAGGGGATCGAAGAAACGCCAGGCCAAAGCAGGCTGCAGCGCTGAAAGGTCTTCGCCGAGGAGCTTCTCCAAGGGCGGCTCCAGGGGCCCAGGCAGCCACTTGCGGCCAGCGATCACCAGGCCCAGCAGCAGCCGCATGGCCGGTTCATCGATGCGGCTGTGGTCGCCTTGCATCGCCTGCAGCCAGATCTTCCAGCTCTCTAGCGGCGGCAGATGGCGCCACAGCAGATAGCTCTGGCCGAGCTCCCGGATCTGTACGAGCAACGCCTGGGCCTGAGGATCCAGAGCGGCATCGGGATCTGCGCCATCCTCCTGGTCCGCCGGCCAGAGCCCCCACCAATCGGGAATTAGGCCCGCCTGGGGGGCCAGTTCACTGGCCTCCAGCACCAAATCGTCGCCCAGGCCGGGCCAGCCGGCCGCAAGCCAGAGGTGGGCGCAGCGCAGCGCCTGGGCCCCATCCCACTGGCCCCCAGCCCGCTCGCAGGCCACGATCTCCTCCAGGCCCTGGCGGGATCCGGCCAGGGCCGCCGTGATCCACGGCTGGGGCCAATGCTCCGCCAGGGTCTGCAGCTGCAGCAGGGGTGAGGCATGATCCATCGGTGGATTCTGCGCCAATGAGCCCATCAAGGCGACTGGTGCTGCTCGACCCCGGCCTAGCCAGCGGCATCGGTCACCACGGCGACGTCAACGGCCTGCTGCTGCTGCCCCTGCTGCAGCGGGGCTGGAACCTGGAGCTCTGGGCAGATGCCGCGGCCGCCCATGATCCCCAGTTGGCGGCCAGTCTTCCGGGGCTGAGGCCCCTGTTGCGCGATGGCGGCTACATCGACCCGCGCCACTGGTGTGATTTGCCCGGCAGCCTCCACCAGGCCCGACTGCTGCACCAGCAGCTCGCTAATGCCGCCAGCGGCGAGCCCGTGGCGGTGTGGCTGGCCCACAGCCTGCTGCCGTTTCAATTGATTGCCCTGGCCCAGCTGCTGCAGCGCCAGGGCCCGGCGAAAGTGGTGATCAGCCTGATGTTTGCCCCCGGCGAAGTGTTCGCCGGCCAGCCGGAACTGGATTTAGGGGCCCAGCGCCTGGCCGCCCAGCTCAATGCCCGCAGTGCCTTGGCCGCCCTGGCCGTGGCCGTGGCGCGGGGCAAGCATCAGCTGCTGCTGTGTGCAGGCAGCCACCAGCTGATCGCGCTTTACACCCCGCTTTGCCAGGCCGCAGGCCTGGCCCCGCCCCAGCTCCATCCGTCCCTGGTGTCGGGCGATGGGGAGAGTTTTGATGGGGCGAGTTTTGCTGCGGCGGCTGCCCCCCCCCCAGGTGTTATTGCATTGGGGCGATCGCAAGCCCGACAAGGGCCGCGAGCTGGCCCTGAGCCTGCTGGAGCACCTGCTCAGCGATCCGGCGCTACCGCCAGACCTGGCACGTGCCCAATGGTGCTTCCACGCCAGCAGCCACCAACCCCCTACCGCAAGGGAAGCCGAGCTGTTGGTGCGGGCCAGCCACGATCGGCGCATGCGGGTGCTGGAGGGGCCCGTGCCCCGGCCCCAGATGCTGCAGGAGCTAGCCCGCAGCGATGTGGCCCTGCTGCCCTACTGCCCGCTCGCCTACGCCGAGCGCAGTTCCGGCGTGCTCTGGCTCTACGGCAGTGCGCGCCTAGCCCGGCAGCGGCCGGCCCGGGTGGTGGGACATCCCGCTGGCTGGTTGGCGGCAGAAGCGCAAGCCCTGGAGATGACCTGGCAGCCGCTGCCCCCCAACCCCTCCGCCGAGCAAGTCCTCGATCGGCTCGCCCAAGCCCTGCAGGCCCCCGCCCCTGCTGGCCCGCCATGGAGCTATGGCCAGCAGGTGCTCGGCAACAGTTTTGCCAGCTGGCTGGTCCAGCGGCTCGATCGAGATAATCTGTCCTGATGGATGAGCTGCAGGCCCTGCAACACCAGCTTGAAGAAGCGCGGGATGAGGCCGAACTGAATCTGTTGCAGCTCCAGCAAGTGCAAGAGGAGCTGGAGTTCTATTTTCTTCGCTGCCAGGAGCTTGGCCGGGATCTCGGAGCCATCAAGGAAGCTGACGTCCTGAAGAGCCAAACAGCTGCCGAAAGCGAACAAGCTGCCCAGAACGAACAAACTGGCCAGAAGGAACAAGCTTCCGAGAGTGCTGAGATCAGCGAAGCCCTCGAGCGCTCCCAGGCCGAATTAGGTGAGGTGCAACGCCATCGCCAGGAAGAGCAACAGCTACTCAGTACTGCCCAAGCCATGCTCGAGGGGCAAGCGCGCTACCTCGAAAACGTGAGCCTGCGGGAGGAGAAGGCCGCCCAAGCCCTTGATCGTCTGCGCCTGCTGGAAGCCGAGATCCACTACTACTTGCGCCACAGCAAGCCCCTCTCCAGCCTCGATCCCCAAAAAATCAACCGGCTTATCCAGCTGGCCAAGCAACCCAACCCCGTGGTGGGCTGATTAGCGGAATAACAACCCACTGAGCCGGGACCACCGGTTGGCCGGATGGGGCAGAAACAACCTGAAAAGAGCTCGCGTTGCTCGACTGGATGCACTCCGAAATCGACTTGATCGAGGCCGACTTGCCCTCTGATCTGACAATCGCCGCACGCTCCAGCGACTGCTAAGCCTGCTCAACAGCCCAGGAATGGCTGAGCTTTTATTGCGCTTGAGTTCATCTCACTGGGGTTCCCCTGGTTTCGTGGCTATCCACCGCGCAGTGGTTGAGTTTACTTCTGAGTAAACTAGTTCAATAAACCAGTTCAAAAGACCATGGAGCGTTCCATCGGCGCCTTTGAAGCCAAATCCCAGCTCTCGCGTCTGCTGCGGGCTGTGGAGCATGGCGAGCACTTCACGATCACTGTTCGAGGCAAGCCCGTGGCCGACTTGGTGCCCCACCAACATCTCTCCAGCCATGGCGTGGCCAAATCCATCGAGGCGATGCAGGCTCTCCCGCTTATTCGCGGCGTCCTAGATGCCGACGTGGCGAGCTTCGTGGCGGAGGGGCGACGTTGACCCTCGTGATTGATGCCTCCATGGCCCTGGCCTGGATGTTTGAACGTGAGCAAGCCATTGATGCAGAAATGGCCAGCAGACTCCTGGCCGCTTGTGGCGAGAAAGCCTGGTGGGTGCCGGGCCTCTGGCATCTTGAAGTGGCCAATGCGCTGGTAGTAGCCGAGCGGCGCGGTGTCATCGCTCCGAGTGCCAGCGATCTGTTCCTGGCCAGGCTCAGCAGCTTGCCGATCTGCACGGAAGCAGAGGCCACTAGGGAACTCCAATCCAGGGTGATCCCTCTGGCCCGTTCCCATAGCCTCTCAAGTTATGACGCCACCTACCTGGACTTGGCACTCCGGCTAAATGCAACCTTGGCCAGCTTTGATCGACGGCTGATTCAATCAGCCGCAGACCTGGGGGTAACCACCTACCAGTAGGTTGCGCCAGCTAGAGCCGCGCGATGCCAGGGCCCATTACTGAACTCGCGCAAGACGCTGCTGAGCAACCCAGTGTCCCCGCACACGAATAAGCGCTAATCCC
>CAMAPJ010000075.1 GCA_945860085.1 Synechococcus sp. UW140
GCAGCGATGAACCTGTTGCGCCTGGCTGGGTTCCGGTCAATCCGCTCTGGCTTGCAGGCGGTGATGCACGACATCACGGCGCTGCTGGCGATGGCCAGGCGGAGGCCTCAGCCGAACCCATGCTGAGACTTTGAATCAGCCCTGGGACCAGGGGCTGGTTGGGCAGCACCTGGTCGTGGGCATCAACCAGAACCTTGTCGACAAGGCCGGGTATGCGGCTGGACACTTGATAAATATGGGACTGGAGCTGGGCGTCGTCGGTCTGCTCAATTCCCCAGTTGGCCGCAATCCAGACGGCGCCAGCCCCGGCAACGACAACGGCCAGGGCGATGCCGATCTTGCGTTTGGTCACACAGGGAGGCAGTGAGGTGAACCCATGGTCGCAAGCGGCGGTTCCAGCCGCGAGAGGGGGCGGACCAGCCAGCTGGCCGCCCGGAGCCTGGGTGCACCCGTAACCGCGCCGAATCCGGTTGGTCGGCGGACCAGGTGCTGGTGGTTGATCGCTTCGAACCAGAAACAAAAGCCAGGGCCAGACTGACCAAGAACACTGGTCCTTATGGGGGGTTGGCATGGCTCTGCCCAGGCTCTGGCGCCTCAGAGCCCGCTTGCGGGGCTGGTTGGCCTGGCGCCCAGATCCCCTGGCCAGGGCGCCAGGCAAGCGTTGGCCCCAAAACTTTTCAGGAGCCCAGGCAACGGCCAGCCACATCACCAGGAGCTGGGTCAAGACTTACGGCAGAGACAAGGGCCCATCCACTGGCAATGACGAATCTAGTTTTTCTGCGGAAAGTCGGCTGGCGGCGTTCGGTCACCAGGCCCCAGCAGAGGTGCTGGCCCAGCTGGATACGACTGAAGCCGGCTTGAGCGAGCTGCAGGCAGACCTGCGCCGGCGCCAGGGCGGCAGCAATGAGATTCCTCGACAAGGCACGCCCAGTTGGCCCGTGCAGTTGCTTGGCAGCGTCAGAAACCCCCTGGTATTGCTCTTAACTGCCCTGGCGGCCCTGTCCCTGGTCAGTGGTGAGGCGGAATCGGCCCTGATCATCCTGGCGATCGTGATCTTCAGCGTGATCCTGCGCTTTTCCCAGGAATATCGCTCCAGCCGGGCCGTCGATGCCTTGCGCGAGCTGGTCCATACCACCGCCACGGTGAGCCGCCAGAATCGATCCCTCGAGGCGGCAAACTTGCGGGCCATAGATCCTGGCACCAGCCTGAATGGAGTACACAGGCAGGAAGTAGCAATGCGAGATCTGGTGCCTGGCGATATTATTTACTTGGCGGCGGGTGACATGGTGCCAGCCGATGTACGCCTTCTTCATTCTAAGGATTTATTCGTAGCTCAGGCCACCTTGACCGGCGAATCTCTGCCGGTTGAAAAACATGTGAACCCGCCACTGATCGCCTTGCCTAGCAGCAATCCCCTGGAGCTGCAGAGTCTTTGTTTTTTGGGCACATCTGTGGTCAGTGGGGCGGCCAGCGCCGTGGTTGTGCAGACGGGAGCCCACACGCTTCTGGGCTCGATCGCGGCAAGTTTGATGGTGCCTAAATTAAGCACGGGCTTTGACAAGGGCGTGAACGATGTGAGCGCGCTGTTGCTGCGCTTCATGCTGGTGATGGCGCCCAGTGTCTTCCTAATCAATGGCCTGCTTAAGGGCAACTGGGGCGAAGCCTTCTTTTTTGCGCTCTCAGTGGCGGTGGGTCTGACGCCTGAGATGTTGCCGATGATCGTGACCGCCAACCTGGCTAGGGGCGCCATGGCCATGTCCAAAAAACAGGTGATTGTCAAAAATATCAACTCGATCCAGAGCTTTGGCGCCATGGAGATCCTCTGCACAGATAAAACCGGCACGCTCACCCAGGACCATATTGTGCTGAAATTTCCGCTGGATATTTTTGGGCGCGAGCGCGAGGAGGTTTTGGAGTTTGCCTACCTGAATAGCGCCTATCAAAGTGGTCTAAAAAACCTATTGGATGTGGCGATTCTTGAGCACAACGAATTAGAGGTCAAACTGAATCTACATCAGCGATACCGCAAAATCGATGAGATCCCCTTTGATTTTGTGCGGCGGCGCATGTCTGTTGTGATCGATGAAGATGGCCACCACCATGAATTGATCTGCAAGGGGGCCGTTGAAGAAATCATGCAGATCTGTACTGCGGTGCGCATCGACGGCGAGGTGGTTGTCATGGATGCGGGCCTACGCAGCCAGTTGCAACGCCTTAACCACGATCTCAATGACGACGGACTGCGGGTGATCGCCGTGGCCTACAAAGAGCTGCCGCCTGATCAAACCACCTATGGCGTCCGTGATGAACGGAGTCTATCCCTAATTGGCCTGATCGCTTTTCTCGATCCTCCTAAAGAATCGGCCCGCCAGGCGATCGCCGCCCTGGCCAGTAGTGGCGTAATGGTGAAGGTCCTAACCGGTGATAACGCCATCATCACAAGCAAAACCTGCAAGGATGTGGGTTTGCCTGTTAATGGAATCCTACTGGGGGATCGTGTTGAGCAGCTCAGCGACGCACAGCTCTTCGAGGCATCGTTAACCACCACCATCTTTGCCAAGCTGACGCCCTTGCAAAAAGCCCGCGTGATTCGCGTCCTGCGGCACAGCGGCACGATTGTGGGCTTCATGGGCGATGGCATCAATGATGCGGCCGCCCTGCGCGAGGCTGATGTGGGCATCTCCGTCGATACGGCCGTTGATATCGCCAAGGAAGCAGCCGATATTATTCTGCTCGAAAAAAATCTGATGGTGTTGCAGGCGGGCATCCTCGAAGGTCGCCGCACCTTTGGTAATATCGTCAAATACATTAAAATGGGTACCAGCTCCAATTTTGGCAACATGTTCAGCATGCTGGGAGCCAGCGCCCTGCTGCCGTTTCTGCCGATGCTACCGGTGCAAATTCTTGTCAATAATCTCCTCTACGACCTCTCCCAGACCGGCATCCCCTTTGATCGGGTAGATCGAGACTATCTTGCCAAACCCCGCCAATGGCTGGTGGGCGACATCCAGCGTTTTATGCTTGCGATTGGGCCAATCAGTTCCCTATTTGACTATCTCACCTTTGGCTTGATGTGGTTTGTCTTCAAGGCCAACACACCGGCCCAGCATGCCCTATTTCAGACCGGCTGGTTTGTGGAAAGCCTGATGACCCAGGTATTGATTGTGCACATCATTCGCACCCCCAAAATCCCCTTTCTGCAGAGCCGGGCCTCCCAGCCCCTGCTGTTGATCAGTGCCACTGTGATGGCCCTAGCCCTGGCCCTGCCCTTCTCGCCAGTCGGCCCCGGCCTGGGGCTTGTACCGTTGCCGGCCGCCTATTTTGCCTGGTTGGCGTTGATGCTTGGCGGCTATTGCCTGCTCACCCAGGTGGTTAAAAGCTGGTTCATTCAGCGCTACGGCTACAACTGAACCCGGCCAGCTCGCCGCTCCAGGCCAGTCCGAGACCAGGCCAGACGAGCAGCCCCTCGGATGAAAACTGTTGCTTGAAGCCAGGGGATTAGGCCTGGTCGTCCTCCTCGCTCTCGAGGGCATCGCCCGGCCCATCCCCCGGCCGAAAGCGGTCCTGCTCGCGGCTGTAGCGGAACAGACCGCAGGCCCGAATCCAACTCACCAGGGTTTCAAAAACCGCTTCGGCTTCCGTCTTGGTGAACTGTTCACTGAGCAGGTCGAGCACGAAGTCGCCCTCGACCTCCGCCTTGGCGCTCTGCTCGAGGGCCTCCTGCAGGCGCCGCACCAGGGGCACATGCAGGAGCATCTGATTGCGCAGCAGCCTTTGCTGCTCCTCCTCATTGGCCTCCGCCAGGTCCTGGCCCAGGGCTGTGAGACCCAGGTGGGTGCCATCGACAGCCATCAACTGCAGCAGTTCGCCGGCATCGAGGATCGGCAAGAGATCATCGAGTTCCAGCACCAGCTCATCGGCCAATTCGGCCACGCTGATGCCCTCCTGCTCCGGCACCAAAGTCAGCAGGTCGACCACCGCTCCCAGGGAGGCGGGCGGTAGGGCCAGGGCGTCCTGGCTGGTGGTCTGCTCCACCGCCAGCGGGCTAGTGCCAACCGGCTTATCCGGATCGGTCATGTAGTTGTAAAGGGTGTCGACCAGGGCCCGAAACGCCGGCGCTGTGTCATCCCGGGGCCGGGGCAGGGGGTTGGGTACCACTCCACGAATCCGCCCTGGATTGGCACTTAGCAACACCACCCGATCACTTAGCAACACCGCCTCTTCAATGCTGTGGGTGACAATCACGATCGAGCCGGCGGGAAATTTACCGCCGGCCCAAAGTTCATCAATGTCGCGTCGCAGGTTTTCGGCCGTGAGCACATCGAGGGCGCTAAACGGTTCATCCATCAGCAGCAGGGCCGGCTCCATCACAAAGGCCCGGGCAAAACCCACCCGCTGGCGCATCCCCCCGGAGAGTTCGCGTGGATAGGCCTCGGCGCTGCCTTCCAGGCCCACCATGGCTAGGGCCCGCAGGGTTCGGCGCCGCACCTCCTTTTCGCCGAGCCCACGGGCCTCCAAACCCACGGCGGTGTTTTCCAGCACCGTGAGCCAGGGCAATAGGGCAAAGCTCTGGAAAACGATCGCCACATCACGGTTCACGCCCGTGAGCGGTCGGCCGTCCCGTTCGATCCGGCCTTCGCTCGGGGCGATCAGACCAGCCATCAGCCGCAGCAGGGTGCTCTTGCCACTGCCACTGCGGCCGAGCAGGGCCACCACCTCGCCGGGCTGGATATCGAGGTCGATGTCGTCAAGCACCGCCACGCGGCTACTGCCATCGGCGCTGCGAAACAACTTGGCGACGTGGCGTACCTTGAGCAGGGGCTGGGACGGCAAAGACTCAGTTTCCATAACGTTCCTCGGCAAAGCGATATAGGGGACGCCAGACCAGGCGGTTAGTGCCCACCACGAACAGGGCCATCACCACCAGACCCAGGAACAGGCGGGGCTGGTCGCCATGGGCAGTGGCTTCGGCGATGTAGGAGCCGATGCCAGGCGTTTGAAGGGTGTGGCTGCCCCAGGTCACCAGTTCGGCAACGATGGAGGCATTCCAGGCGGCGCCACTGGCGGTCACCGCCCCGGTGATCCAGGCGCTGAACATGGCTGGCAGCAGGAAGCGACGCCAGCGCTGGCGGCCCTTGAGCTGGAATACCTGGCTCATTTCACGCAGGTCGTTGGGGATGGCGCTAGCCCCGGCCGTGACATTGAACAGCACGTACCACTGGGCTCCCATCGCCATCAACACCACACAGCCATAGAAAAGCGGCATCCCACAGAACAGGAACACCACCGTGAAAAAGGGGAAGAGCAGGTTGGCGGGGATGCTCGCCAGCATCAACATCACCGGTTGCAGCAGGGCGGCCCAACGGGGCCGCAGGCCAATCACCACAGCTAGGGGCAGCAAGATCAAGGTGCTGCCACCCACCACCGCCAGCACCCTCCCGAAGGTGAGCAGGCCCTGGCCAAAGGCATTGAGGGTCTCGCCGAGTCCCACCTGCTGCAGGCTGTGGTGGAAGGCCACCACGGTGGCGATGGCACCAGCCAGTAACACCAGGTTGTCGACCCAACGGGGCTCCAGTTTCTGCAGGGGCGCCGGGCCATCACGGCCCCGGCTGCGGGTCCAGCGGTTCAGGGCGGCTCCAAGGGGTAGCAGGCCAGATCCAAGCCAGTGGCCCAGCTGCTGCAGCAACTCCGACTGCTGCAGCATCTCTAGGAACCAGGACTGACTTGGGGTCGCCGCCGAATTGGTATCGAGCCTGAACTGCTCGCTCCAGGTGACAATGGGTCGCCAGAACAGCTGGTCGGTGATTACGATCAGGGCCAGCATCATCACCAGGGCCCATAGCACACAATCAAGTCGTTGCTGGGCAATGGCTGCGGCCACATAGGAGCCGATGCCCGGCAGGGTGTAATTGGAATTATTGACGCTGATCGCTTCACTCTGGGTGGCAAAAAACCAGCCACCCGCAAAACTCATCATGCCATTCCAGACCATCGGAATAGCACTGGCCGGAAGCTCCAGTCGCACCATCTGCTGCCAACCGGTGAAGCCATACACCCGCGACGCCTCGCGCAATTCAGCCGGGATCGTGCGCAGGGATTGGTGATAGCAAAAGATCAGGTTCCAGACCTGGCCAGTGACGATGGCAAACATGGCCGCCGCTTCCAGCCCCAGCAGACTTCCTGGGAACAGGGCTATGAAAAAGGGCACGATCACCGCCAAAAAGCCCAGCACCGGCACCGACTGGAGCACATCGACCAGGGGCAGAAGCAGCCGTTCGGCTACCGCCGAACGGGCCGTCAAGGAGCCCACAGCCACCGCAATCGTTAGCGAAATGGCCAGGGCGATGAACATCCGCAGGGAGGAGCGGGCGGCGTAATAGGGCAGCAGCAGGGGATTGAGATCGACGCCACTGAGCTGGGCATGGGGATGGAAGCTGACGGCCATCTGGCTGCTGAGACTGCCGATACCCACCACCACGGTGAGCCCAAGCAGGAGCAGGGCGGTATCGAGCAAGAGCGTGCGAGCCCGATCGGGGCGTTCCGCCAAAGCCGACGTGGGCCTAGATGCGGATCCTGCCCGTTCGAAGCGGGGAACCCTCCCGGCTTCCAATGCCATTGGCCCCCACGCAAGCTGGGCTCACTCTGTCACTGCAGGGGCGCTGATCTGCTGTGCCGCAGCGCACCTGGCAGGGCTGTCTCCTTGCCGTTTCCTTCCCTGCCGCCAGGGAAAATGGAGCGATGATGAAGCGTTTACGCCGTCGCCTGCCTCTTGTTGTGCTGCTGGGCGGACTGCTGGTTGTCCTCCTGGAAGGACTGGGTTTTGGCGCTGGCAGCAAGCTGCTGGCTTTCGGTATGGCAGGCCAGAAGCCGGCGGCAGGGGGTGATCCGCTCAGCAATCTGGTGGTTTTGGCTTATCACGACATCGCTGAACCGGATCAGGCGCTGATGCCGGACTTTGCGGTGACGCCGGCCCATTTCCAGGACCAGATCGTTTGGCTGAAGCAGCACGGCAGGCATTTTGTCTCCGTCGATCAGGTGATCGCCGCCCGGGCCGGCAAGGCTCCCCTGCCGGCCAATCCAGTGCTGGTCAGCTTTGATGATGGCTTCCGCAGCGTGTTCAGTGCAGCCTTCCCTGTGCTGCAGCGCTACAAGGTTCCTGCGGTGTTGGGGCTGGTGGGCAGCTGGCTGAGTCCAGAGTCTGGCTCGGTCCATTTCGGCGACGAGCTGGTGAGCAGGGACCATTTCCTCAGCTGGGAGCAACTGAAAACCCTGGTAGCCAGTGGCCTGATCGAGCCAGCTAGCCACACCTACGACCTGCATAAGGGCATCAGCGGCAATCCCCAAGGCAATTCCGAGCCCGCCGTCACCACGCGCCTCTATGCCCCGACCCAGGGCTACGAAAGCGAATCGGCCTACCGCCAGCGCCTACGGGCTGACCTGGCCCGTAACAGCACGGTGCTTGAGCGCCAACTGGACCGTAAGCCGCGCGTCGTGATCTGGCCCTACGGCCGCTACAACCAGACGGCCGCCGCCGTGGCCAAGGAGCTGGGCATGCCGGTGGGCCTCAACCTCGATGACGGCGCCAATGGCAGCAGCGTGCCCCTCACCGGCCTGCGCCGCATCCTGATGACCCAGGAGATGGGAGACACCGCTGGCCTGGCGAAGGAACTGGAACTGCGTCGCCGCGATCTCGGCGACACGGCCCGGGCCGTGAAGGTGATGCACGTCGATCTCGACACGATCCATGATCCCAACCCCCAGCAGACCGAACGCAACTTGGCGTTGCTGCTCGAGCGGATCAGTGCCATGGGCGTCAATACGGTGTATTTGCAGGCCTTCGCCGATCCCAAGGGCCGGGGCTCGGCCGAGGCCCTCTATTTCCCCAACCGTCACCTGCCGGTTAAGGACGACCTGTTTAACCATGTGGCCTGGGAGATTCGCACCCGCACCAGGGTCAAACGCCTCTACGCCTGGATGCCGGTACTGGCGTTTGAATTACCGGCGACAGAGCCGGCCGCCAGCCTCACCGTGGTCACTCAACCCAGCCACAACGGCCACCTGGCCATGGGCTATCACCGCCTGTCACCGTTTGCGCCCAAGGCCATGAAGGTGGTAGCTGAGATCTACGAGGATCTGTCGCGCCGGGCCACCTTTGATGGACTGATCTTCCACGACGACGCCACCCTCTCCGATTACGAGGATGCCAGCCCCGCAGCCCTCGCCCAGTACAAAGCCTGGGGGCTGCCTACGGATTTGGCGACGATCCGTGCCAATGACCAGCTGCTGGGGCGTTGGACCACCCTGAAGACCGAAGCCCTGCAGCAGCTCACCCTCGATCTGGCTCGATCGGTTCAACCCAACCAGCCCCAGTTGCGCACGGCCCGAAACCTCTACGCCCAGGTGGTGCTCAATCCCCATGCCGAGGCCTGGTTTTGCCAGTCCCTCGATTACGCCCTGCGCGACTACGACTTCACAGCCGTGGAGGCCATGCCCTACATGGAGCAGGTCAGCGATGCCGATGCCTTTTTCGGCGAGCTGGTGAAGGTGGTCAAGGACAAACCCGAGGGCCTCAGCAAGGTGGTGTTTGAACTGCAAAGCACCGACTGGCGCACCCGCACGGATATCCCTTCTGACCAGCTCGCCGGCCAGTTTGAGACCCTGTATCGCCTCGGCGCCCAGCATGTGGGCTATTACCCCGACAATCCCTTTCGCGGCACTCCCGATCCCGCCAGCCTCAGACCCGTGTTCGATGCCCATTCCAGTGCCCCCCTGCTGAAGCCGTCTTGATGGGAGTTGCCCTCGGCCTGTTTGTGGTGGGCTACCCGCTGGTGATGGCCCTGGGCTGGATTGGCCTTGCTGTTGCCTACACCCTCCAGCGGGAATGGCCGGAGCGCTGGTTAACTCTTCCGCCCCAACAGCCCGGTGGCCTGTCAGCCAGTGCCATCGCGGTCAGTGTGCTGATCCCCTGCTTCAACGAAGGCGACACCCTGGCCGAGACGATTGCCAGCGCCTGCAGGCTCGATTGGCCCGAATGGGAGGTGATTGCCATCAACGACGGCAGCTCTGATGACACCGGCGCCCAACTGGAGGCCCTAATGGCCCTGCAGCCGAGGCTGCGGGTGGTGCATCTCGCCTCCAACCAGGGCAAGGCCTTGGCCCTGCGCTCAGGAGCCCTATTGGCCCGCCATGAACTGCTGCTCTGCATCGATGCCGATGCCCTGCTGGACCAGCAAGCCCTGGCCTGGCTGGTGCGCCATCTGGCGGCCAATCCCCGCATCGGCGCCGTCACCGGCAACCCCCGCATCCGCAACCGCACCAGCCTGCTAGGCCGGCTGCAGGTGGGCGAATTCTCGATGATCATTGGCCTGATCAAGCGGGCCCAATCCATGCTGGGGGGCCTGTTCTGTGTGTCGGGGGTGATCGGCTTGTTCCGCCGCAGCGCCCTCAGCAGCGTCGATTTCTGGAGCAGCGATTGCCTCACCGAAGACATCGACATCACCTGGAAGTTGCAACGCGCCGGCTGGCAGGTGGCCTATGAGCCCCATGCCCTGATCTGGATCTTGATGCCGGAAACCCTCTCTGGTCTCTGGACCCAACGGCTGCGCTGGGCCCAGGGGGGCCAGCAGGTCTTGTTCGCCAACGCCGACCTGCTGCTGAAGCCCAGGCAATGGCAGCTCTTGCCCCTGCTGATCGAACCCCTACTCAGTCTGGTCTGGGCCTATGCCCTGCTGGCGGCCTTGCTGCTCTCCGTGTCCGGCGGCCTGGGAAGCCTCGGCTCCGCCCTCAGTCCCCACGGCCTGGCTCTGCTGCTGTTGTCGGTGTCGACCCTGCAGTTTGGCGTCAGCTTCTGGCTTGATCGCCCCTATGACCGGGGCCTGGGCCGCAACAGCCTGTGGATGATTTGGTACCCCTTCGCCTTCTGGTTACTCAGCTTCTCTGCCTCGGTGGTGGCCCTGCCCAGGGTGATCTGGGGACTGCTGCATCAGCGGCGCCATAGCGGGGCGTTGGCCGCTCGTGCCCGCTGGGTCAGTCCGGACCGGGGCAGGCGGGAGTAATGAACACTTACCGAAATCTTCACGGTTATCCGTAACGATGGAGACAACTTCCAGGTTTATCGGCTGCCGTGAGCACTCTCAGTCCGATCCAGCTCCTGCCCGCGCTGCCAGTCACCGCGCAGAGCGCTAGCCGCCCGGAGGTGCAACCAATCATCGATCTGCGCCCGGGCCTGGGTTGGGGCACCAAGCTGCCAGTACGCCTACTCACGATCGGGCTCTGGGGCGTGGGTTTTTATCTGACGGCCGTGCCCGTGAGCCAGCTGCCTGGCAACCTGGCGGCTGTTGCCGCCTTCAGTGGTGTTTCGAGTCTGCCCCTGATGGGGTTTGTGGCGCTGCGCAATCGGCGCACCACCAGGGGCATTGATGCTGGCCAAGGCAACAAAGGGGCTGGGTTGCCAGCTGGCAGCGCCATCCGCTGCGATCCACTCCGGCAGGAGCTGGCCGCTTCGGCGGGCATTGATGAGGCCAGCCTGTTTCGCGGCCGCCATGCCCGCATCTGCACCGTGCACCACAACAGCGCCGGTGACCTGGTGGCGATCCAGGCCTCGCAGCCGATGATGGGACGTCGACTCCCCAACCGCGATGCGCATCCTGTTGGCTGAGGACGACACCCGACTGGCCGAACCGCTGAGCGAATTCCTGAGCCGGGAACACCACAGCGTCACCTGGTTGAGCGATGGCCAGCAAGCCCTCGATTCCCTGATTGATGGCGGCTACCAACTAGCCCTGCTCGATTGGATGCTGCCCAGCCGTGATGGCCTTTCGATCGTGCGTGACCTGCGCCGCCGCGGCGACACCACCTTGGTGTTGATGCTCACGGCCCGCGATGGCCTAGCCGACATGGTGGAGGGACTCGAGGCCGGGGCCGATGACTACCTGGTCAAACCTTTTCGGATGGGGGAACTGGCAGCCCGGATTCGTTCGCTGGAACGGCGCAGAGACCGGCCCTATCAGGCCAGCCAGCTGGTCTGGAACGCCCTGGAACTAGACAGTCAGGCCGGCCAGCTCTGGTGCCAGGGCCAGGCGATTGCCTTAACCAGCAAGGAATTACAGCTGCTGGAGTGGTTCCTGCGCCATCCTGGCCAACTGTTCAGCCGCAGCCAGCTGCTGGATCGCTTGTGGTGCCTCGATGCCTCCGCTGGCGAGGAAACGGTCAAAACCCACCTCAATAACCTGCGGCGCAAACTGCGCAGCGCTGGCAGCATCGACCCGATCGAGACCGTGCATGGACTCGGCTACCGGCTGCGCAATCGCCAAGCGTGATCGATCCCTTCCACCCCCAGGGCCCCACGGCGCGGCCAGCTAGGTCGTTGCGTCGCCAGCAGCGAGAATTGATGCTTCTCTACCTGGGCAGCCTGGCGGGGTTGCTGCTGATTGTCGCCGCCGTGGTGCGCGGCGTGTATCAGGCCGGCGAACTGGCCGACATGCGTAGCCGCCTGGTGGTGATCGCCGAAAGTATTGCTGACTTTCCCCTGCCGGCCTCAAGTTCGGAGGCCACTCTGGCGGAGGCCCGCAAGGATTTCGCCTCCACCCACCAGCAACTGGAATGGTTTTCGGGCCGGTTGAATCGGCCCTTAGCCCGCTTGGGCGAGTTGCGCAGCCTCGGTCCCCTGCCAAAATTCAATTCACGTAAAAAAATTTACTGGCAGGAGGGGCCCGACTGGCTGGCGGTGGTCCGTCCTGTGGATGCGGCTGGCAGCGATTTCGATGGCAGCCCCAGGATCTGGCTGAGGGTGAGTGAAAGCCTTGAGCCCACCGAAGCCCGCCTGCACCAACTGGATCTGGCCCTGGCCATGGCTGTGATTGTGGCTTTGGCCCTCAGCGCTGCTGCCTCGCTGCTGCTCACCCGCAAGGCCGTGCAACCGCTAGAGATCAGCCTGCGACGCCTGCGCCAGTTCAGCCTCGATGCCTCCCATGAATTGCGGGGGCCCTTGGCGGCCCTAGCTGCCAATGCTGAGATGGGGCTGCTCGATGGCGGATCTGAACCCCTGCAACAACGCAAACGTTTTGAGGCGATCGCCAGCGCCACAGCCCAGATGGAATATCTGGTGGAAGATTTACTGCTGCTGGCCCGCCAGGATGAAGGTCGCCTTGATCACCCCAGACCCCTGGATCTATCCCAGCTACTGATAGAACAGCTTGACCAGCATCGTGATGGATTTTGCCTGCGCAAGCAACAGCTTGAAACAGAAATTGAACCCCAGCTGTTGATCCAAGGTCAGGTGACCCTGTTGCAACGGCTGCTGCGCAACCTGCTTGACAATGCCCAGCGCTACACCCCCGCCGGGGGCACGGTGACCGTGCAGGCCCGGCGTCGTGGCGCGCTGATCACGATTTCGATTGCTGATACGGGGATTGGGCTCAGCCCGGAGCAATTGCCCCGGGTGTTTGAACGCTTCTGGCGGGCCAGCCCGGACCGCAGCCAGGGGGGCGCCGGCCTCGGCCTCTCCATCGCCCACCGCATCTGCCTGGCCCATGGCGGTTCGATCCGAGTGACGAGCCAGCCGGGAAAGGGCAGTTGCTTTTTGGTGGAATTGCCGGCGTTGCCTGTGGCAAGCGGTCGCATGAAATTAGCTTGATCCATTAAGGACCTCACCAAGGGAGACTGTGAATGGGTTGATTAGGGCGCATTACGCTCAGGAAAGCTCATTAGCGGGCAATAGGGCTCTCAACACAGCCTTTAGGGCACCTCGAAGAATCAGCACTTAGCAGTGGCTCTAAGCAAATAAAAAAGCCGCCAAAGTGCCGGCAAGGCAGAAGAATCCTATGCCAGTCATTGGCAAAATTGCCTGAACTATTGGAGCTTCTACGCAAGATTCATGCAGTTACTGCTATATGGCCAGAGCGCTGTAGAAAATGGAGGAAGTTGAAGGTCAGGTTCTTGAGGCCCCACCAGGCCTGGGTTCTCTCAAGCTCAATCTTTCTAGTCAGCTTTCCACCCATTGACATGGTCATGCTGCCGAAAATATGATCAACGCATGCTCTGATTGCTGATGTGACACGATTCAGTTGCTTGGCTGCGTCGCAAAGCGGGTGATTGCGAGCACCATTTTCATGGATCAGGCTTTCAAAGCCACCGAGATTCAGAAGATTCTCAAAGGATTCACCGCAATACGCTGAGTCTGCCCAGACAAAGTCATGTTCATTGTCTGGATCCAGCAACCTTGGAAGCATTTGATTGTCGTGGATATTGGCACATGTAACAGCATATCGGTGGAAGAAACCATGGTCAACATCGATGCAAATGCTGTTCTTATAGCCGTAGTAATTGATGTCGTTCTTCCTTGTCCAGGGAGCATCTAAGTCCTTTTGCCGCAGTCGATCTGGGTTTTCATCCCAGCCCTCCGGCAGGCTCCCGGCTTTGATCTCCTTGTTCTCCTCGCGGGTATTTCGTTGCTACTGCTGCGCAGAAGCCCGCGGCTAGGAGTTTGTTGCCAATAGAGAAGCAGCCTGCCTGAGACGGCGTACGGCAGCACTGAGCAGGACCGCTGCGGCTCTGTTCTGCTGCCCTAGGTGCCCATTGAGACGAGCCTCAGACAGCCCTGGCCACTCTGACCACGGCCACTGC
>CAMAPJ010000076.1 GCA_945860085.1 Synechococcus sp. UW140
ACACCACCGAGAAGAACCGCCGCAACACCACCGAGCGGATTGAACTGAAGAAGTTCTGCCCCCACTGCAACAAGTCCACGGTTCACAAGGAAATCAAGTGATCCTCGCCTTGCTGCCCACCCCTTCTTCCGTTCATCCATGACCAGCTCTTTTTTCAAAAAGCGTCTTTCGCCAATCAAGCCCGGCGATCCGATCGATTACAAGGATGTTGACCTTCTCAAGAAGTTCATCACCGAGCGCGGCAAGATCCTGGCCCGCCGTCTCACCGGCCTCACCGCCCAGCAACAGCGCGACCTCACCAACGCCGTGAAGCGCGCTCGCATCATGGCCCTACTGCCCTTCGTCAATCCTGAGGGCTAACGCCCTCAGTCGGATCCTTGCAAAGCGGCGACCTGGTCGGTGTCCAAACCCGTTCAGGCCCGCGCCTGGCCCTGGTTGCCGAGCTGCATGGAAGCAAGGCTTCCCTTTTGGTTGGTTTTGAAGCCAAACCAGAGAGGCTGCCCCTGCGAGATCTCGAACCGATCTGCCCCTTGCCCTCCGGCTTGCCCCCTGGGGCCAGCTTGGGGGCTTCTCCATGGCAGCTGTCGGCTGCCGTCCTGGTGGCGGCCACCCCCAGCCGCCAGGATCTAGCCGCTGCCTGGCTGCTGCTGGAGGGCGAAGATGGGCCCCTGGCCTTGAGCGCCCTCGTGGAGTTGCTCGCTCCGGCGACCACACCCGGGGCCTTGGCAGCCTGCTGGCTGCTGTTGCATCATCAGGACTTTTTTCGTTGGCGCCAGGGCCAGGTCCAGCGCCGCAGCCTCGAAGACCTGCGCCAGCTGCGCCGCGATCGCCGCAAGGCAGCCCTGCGTGAGAGTCGGAGACAACACTGGCAGGACCTCCTGGCCGCCCGCCAGCCCCTAAGCCCTGCGCAACTGGCCTCGGCCCAGGCCCAGGCCGACCAACGGGCCGACCTCGAGGCCCTCCAGGCCCTAGCTCGGGGAGAGGAGCAAGGCCCGCCGGGCCCAGAGCTGCGCCAGGCGCTGCACGTCGCCGGTTGTGGCTCCAGCAGTGGTGAGATCCGGCGCCTGCTCAGTGACCTCGGCCTCTGGGACGCCCATCGCCTGCCCAGCCTGGCCGGCACCACCTGGTCGGAGGGCTTCAGCGAAGCGTTGCTCGCCGAGGCCGCCGAACTGGCGGCGCGCTCTGGTGAGACCTGGCCTGGCGACGGGGAGCGGGTCGATCTCACCGGGCTCAAGACCGTGACAATCGACGATGCCGACACCCGCGAAATCGACGATGCCCTGTCCCTAGAGCCCTGGGCCAGCGGCGAACTGACTGGGGCGCCTGGGCAGGTCGCTGAAGCCGAACGCGGCAGCGAATCCCCTGAGCTGGCTGGACTGGACCCCAGCAGCCCGGACGGCTGGCGCATCTGGATCCATGTGGCCGATCCGGGCCGGCTGGTGGCCGCCGGCAGTCCCCTGGATCAGGAGGCCTTGCGGCGGGCCAGCAGCCTCTATCTGGCCGGCGGCAGTGTGCCGATGTTTCCGCCCGCCCTCTCGGAAGGGCCCTTCAGCCTGCGCCAGGGCCAGCGCTGCGCAGCCTGGAGTCTGGCGGTGCAGCTGGATGGCGACGGGTCGGTGGTGAGCCACGAGCTGCTGCGTTCCTGGATCCGTCCCCTTTATCGGCTCACTTACGACGACGCTGATGAGCTGATCGAGTTGGCGCCGCCTCCTGATACGGAGCTGGCCGTGCTCGATCGCCTGTTACAGCGCAGGCGTCACTGGCGGCTGGGGCAGGGCGCCCTGCAGCTGGACCAAAGTGAGGGGCGGATCCGCGAGCAGGACGGCCGGCCAGAACTGGAGGTTGTCGAGCCCTCCACCTCGCGGCTGCTGGTGGCCGAGGCGATGATTTTGGCGGGAGCCGTGGTGGGGAAACTCGGCGCCGAGACCGGCCTGGCCCTGCCTTACCGCAGCCAGCCCGATTGCAGCCTGCCGCCGGAGCAGGAACTGCTCGCCTTGCCGCCTGGCCCCGTGCGCCATGCGGCCCTGCGCAAGGGGCTGAGCCGTGGCTTGACCACGGTCCAGCCATCCCCCCACTTCAGCCTGGGCCTGGCGGCCTATGTGCAGATCACCTCGCCGATCCGCCGCTATGGCGACCTGATTGCCCAGCGCCAGCTGGCGGCCCAGGCTGCTGCCGAGTCCCCCCTGGCGGCGGACGAGCTCAGCGTGCTCCTGGAGCAACTGGATCACGCCCTGCGCCAGGGGATCCAGATCAGCCGCGAAGACCAGCGCCACTGGCAGCAGGTGTGGTTTGAAGCCCATCAGCAGGAGAGCTTTGAGGGGCTGTTCCTGCGCTGGCTCAAGCCCCAGGACGGTCTGGCCCTAGTGCGCCTTGAATCCCTAGCCATGGACCTGCCCGTCGTCGTGCGCGAGACCTGCGAGCCGGGCGAAGGCCTGGTGGTCAAGGTGCGTGAGGTTGATGCCTTCGCGGATCTGCTGCGGCTCACCGGCCAGCGCGGCACAGGTCCGCGCGGACTCGGCCCGGCTTGAGCAGGGCCGTACGCCCCCTTTGCCCGCTTCCGTTCAACGGGCCAGGCGTGACACCCGCAGCCAGGGGCCCCAGGGGTTGAGACAGCCGATCAGCTCCACCTCCTTGGGCTGCTCTAGGTCTGCCAACCAGTCGTGCAGGGCCGGCTCGAGGGTGATTAGGGGCCAGCGTCCAGCGCCATTGCTAAAGCCATAACCACCGGAACCATCGGAACTGATCCAGCCTTGCCAGAGGGATTCCAGCGGTTCGGAGCAGCCGCTCTGAGGCTTAAGCGGAACGGCTCCCTGGAAACGACCCCCAGGTCCCAGCAAGGAAGGGTCATCCAGCACGCGTCGCTGGCGTTCAGCCCAGCGGGGATGGTGCCAGGGGGTATCCCAGAGGGGCACGGGCCCTGCAGGCGCTAGGGGATCGTGGATAAGGGCCTCTTGCAGCTGGCGCACTGGCAACTGGGCTGGTGCCAGCCGGCCTTTCCAGCAGAGGGCGGCAGCCAGGCCAGCCGCCTGGCCGATGTTGAAGATCAGGGGCTGGAGGCGGGTGGCGCCATTGGCCATGTGGCTACTGCTGAAGCATTTATCCGCAGCCAGCAGGTTGTCGAGCCCGGCGCTGACCAGAGCCCCATAGGGGATGCAGAAGGGGGTGCCGCTCCAGCGGCCTCCCCAGCGGCAGCTCTTGGTGGCCAAGGGCCAGTCCGGCCCCGGGTAGTGGTGGTCGTTGGGGTAGTTGCCCACCGCAATCGAACTGATGGCACCGCTGGCCCCGCGGGGCAAGGGGGCAATCAGTTCGCCCGGGCCTGGGGGCAACAGCTGCTGCTCGGTCACCACCTCCACCCCCACCAGCCGGCGGCCCTCGCGCCAATAGGGCATGAGGGCCAGGGATCCGGGCCCCTTGAGTCGACTGCTGGCCAAGGGATCCTGGGCAAGAGGAAAGGCCTGGCCGGGTTGCAGCCAGCCGTCCGTGGCGTCGATCAGACCCTCCAGGAACAACTGGCTGTGGGCCCGCATCGCCGCCAGCAATTCGCCGTAGTCGGGCGAGTCCTGCTGGAAGGCTGCCGGCAGGCCCCGGTGCCAGTCATTGCCCTGCAGGGGCCAGTTGAGCATCACCAAGCCCCCTGGCAGGCGGCCATAGGTGAGGGTGCGCTCTAAGCCGAAGGCCTCGGCGGCCCCGGCGAAGGGCGGCGCCAAGGGGGAACCCGAGGGACACGGCCCCTCCCCCAGCTGGCCCATCACCACCCAGGTGGGCGATTGCACCAGCTGCTGGTGGAAAAAGGGCTGATCGACTAGGGCCTGGAGGCTTGGGGCGCTGGGTTCGCCCCAGGTCTCCTGGGGCTCCCAGCCGAGGCGGTAGGGGGCCCCGACCAAGGGGAAAAGGTCGCCGAGGTCGCTGCCATCCACCAGCAGGTCGAGGTCCAGGCGCAGAGAGTCGCCATCCCGTTCGATCTCCAGGGCCACCACCCGGTTTCCACGCCGTTTAGCCGCCAGCAGCTTCACCTCCGGCCACCAACGCAGCAGCGGCTCGGCGCCACACCAGCGCCGCAGGATCGCCTCCGCCGTGGCGGGCCGATAGCCGAAACAACTGACCCAGTTCTGATCGAGGCCCTCGGGCTCCTGCCGCTGCAGCTCGCGCAGCAGGGCTCCCCAGAGGCCGGTCTGCCAGCAGCTCAGTTCGTTGCCATCGGGCGCACAGACCCCGGCGGCACTCACCATGCCCCCCAGCCAGGGGCCGGGAGTGAGCAGCAAGGTAGGGGCACCGGAGCGGGCCGCCTGCAAGGCCGCCGCCACAGCGCCGGTGCCGCCTCCCCAGACCACAACGGCAGCGTGTTCCTGGATCAGAACCATGGTTAGAGGCGAATGGAACAGGACAGGGATGGCCTTGGATTTAGCAGGGGGGCGAGCGGTCCAGCCCAGGCCAGGGCAGCGACAGCAGCCCTAGGAGTCCTCGGACAGGCCCTGGTTAGGATCCGGCATCGGCGCCGGACCGCCTGGCGGCGCAGCGGGCCCGTCTGCACCGCCGATCCCGTTTCCAGCCGATGACCTACACCCTCACCACCCCGCTTTATTACGTCAACGACAAACCGCACCTAGGCAGCGCCTACACGACTCTGGCCTGCGATGCCCTAGCCCGGTTCCAGCGGCTCAAGGGGGAGCAGGTGGTCTTTGTCACCGGCTGTGATGAACATGGGCAAAAAATTCAGCGCACGGCCGAAGCCGCTGGCTTGAGCCCCCAGGACCATTGCGATCAGATCAGTGCCCAGTACCGCCAGTTGTGGCAGCAGTGGCAGATCAGCAATGACCGCTTCATCCGCACCACCGATCCCCGCCACCGCCGCATCGTTCACCAGTTTTTCGCCCGGGTTGAGGCCAGTGGCGATGTGGTCGAAGGGAGACAGCAGGGCTGGTATTGCGTGGCCTGCGAAGAATTCAAAGACGATCCAGCCGGCGCCATCGATCCCCAATGCCCCGTGCATCAGCGGGCCCTGGAATGGCGCGATGAACGCAACCTCTTTTTCAGGCTCTCCCGTTATCAAGAGCAGATCGAAGCGCTGATCGCCCAGCCGGAGTTCATCCAGCCAGCCAGCCGTCGCCGCGAAGTGCAGAACTTCGTCGCCCAGGGCCTGCGCGACTTCTCGATCTCCAGGGTCAACCTGCCCTGGGGCATTCCCGTGCCGGGTCATGAGGGCCACACCTTCTACGTGTGGTTCGATGCCCTGCTCGGTTACCTCACAGCCCTGCTCGATAGTTCAGAAGAGGGGGCTCAACTCAGGGCTGAAGACGGTGCTGAAGAGGGCGCATATGACGGTTCCAAGACCGCTTCTGAGCACGGCGCGATCAGCGAAGCCGGCCTGGAGCAGCTCAGCGAGCGGGGCTGGCCGGCCCAGGTGCATGTGATCGGCAAGGACATCCTGCGCTTCCATGCCGTGTATTGGCCGGCGATGTTGCTGTCGGCGGGGCTGGAGCTGCCCAAGCAAGTGTTCGGCCATGGCTTCCTCACCCGCGAGGGCCAGAAGATGGGCAAATCGATCGGCAACGTGCTCGATCCCGAGGCGCTGCTGGAGCGCTGCGGCGCCGATGCGGTGCGCTGGTACTTATTGCGCGATATTCCCTTTGGCGATGACGGCGATTTCCAGCAACAACGCTTTGTCGATCTGGTCAATAACGACCTGGCCAACACGATTGGCAACATGCTCAACCGAACCAGCGCCATGGCCCGCCGCTGGTTCGAAGGCACCGTGCCTCCCGCCGGAGCCGCCCTCCACCTTGACCACCCCCTGGCCGTGGCGGCAACTGCCGCCATCGCCGTGGTGATCCCCAGCCTGGAGCGGCTCGATTTCCGCGCCGCGGCGGAGGCCAGCCTGCAGCTGGCGATCGCCGCCAACGGCTTCCTCAACACCCAGGCCCCCTGGAGCCTGATGAAGCAGGAAGGCAACCGCGACCAGGTGGCCGCCGATCTCTACGCCGTGCTGGAAGCAGCCCGGCTGGTGGCCCTGCTGCTGGGCCCCCTGGTGCCCGAACTCTCGGCGCGGATGCTGCAGCAGCTAGCCCTGGAGCCCCTGCGTTCCGGCCCCAGGGAGACAACGCCCATCCCCTGGCTGTCGCAACTGCACTGGGGTCAGCTGGTTGTGGGCTGCCCTTTACCCGAACCCGCCCCGGTGATGGCGCGGCTGGAACTGGATGGCCCCCTGTGAGCGGACGGCGGCTCCAGGGGCTGGCCCGGGTCCTATCCCTGTTGGGACCGTTGGTGCTGCTGGCTGGCTGTGAGAGCACAACCCCGAGGCAGGAGACGGCGGAACCCTTCCTATTTCGCGCCCTTGATCTGCGCCAGCAGGATGCCCAAGGCCAGCCCGCCTGGTCACTTACGAGCCCGGAGGCCCGCTATGACATTGGCAAGCGCCTGGCCAAGGCCCGCCAGCCCCGCGGCCTGATTTATCGCAACGGCCAACCCCATTACGACATCCGCGCCAACGGCGGCACGGTGGTCAATAACGGCGAGATAATCCAGCTGGAAGGGGATGTGGTCGTCACCCTGCTGGGCCCCGATCCCGTCCAGATCCATGCCGACCAGTTGCGCTGGATTCCCCGCCGCGACCTGATGGAGATCGACCGGCGCCCCTGGGCCAGCGACCACCGCTCCAGGCTCAGCGCCGAAAGCGCCCGCTTCTATGTGCTCCAGGACCGGCTTGAACTCAGCGGCAAGCCCCAGTTGCGCCAATGGGCCGCTGCCCCCAAGGGGCGGCCGGATCCCGTGGGCCTGGGGCAACCCGACCTGGTCTTGACGGCAGACTCGGCCACCTGGCATCCCCGAACCGGCGCCTTCTCGGCCCCGGGGCCGGTGCAAGGGGAACACCACGAGCCCAGGGGATCCGGCCAGACCCTGCGGGCCCGGGCCCTGGGAGGCAACCTGCGCCAGCAGCTGCTGGCCCTTGAGGCACCAGTTCAGGTCGTCGATCCCGGCCGTAAGGCCGTGCTTGAAGCTCAGCGGACGGTCTGGGACCTGGCGGCCCGCCGCCTCAGCAGCGATCAGCCCTTCCGGGCCCGCATCGATCGGCTCCAGGTAAGGGGTGATCGCCTCACGATCGACCTAGGCAGCGAGACGGTGGCGATCCCCCAAGCTTGTCAGTTGGACCAACCGGGGGAGCAGTTGCAGGCTGACCAGTGCCTCTGGCATTGGCCCAAGGGCCAGATCAGGGCGACTGGAGCCGTGGTCGTGCGCCGCAGGGCCAACCGCCAAATCACCCGGGCCGACCAACTCCAGGGCCGGATCGGCAAAAACGGCCTGGCCGTGTTCAGCTCGCCGGGGTCTCGGGTGCACTCCGAGCTGACCCTGCCACCCCCTGGAGGGACCCAACCTGGAGATCCCCCGCTGGCTTCGGGCCAACAGCCAGCGGGCCGTCGTCAGGCAGGGCCTCCAGTGACGTTCTGAGCTTGAGGGCCCAGCCCTCCAGCCAGAGTTCATCACTGCGGCTGAAGCAGCGCGGCGACCAGCCCCCCAGTAACAGCAGGCCCTCGTTGCCGATCGGCTGAACCATCAAGGCAGGCAGGCCCTCGGGCAGGGCGGCAAATTCGGCCCGGCCCGGATAGAGAGCCAGGTTGACCAGCGAGATGGGCTTGCCAGTGGCCAGGGCCCGTTGGCAGATCGGACCGCTCTCAAAGGATCCGCCCCCAAGCACGCCCCGTCGCAACAGGGTTTGCTGGCGCCAATGCAGCAACAAGGTCGCCCCCGGCGTGGCGGTCAACAGCAGCTGGCTGCCCCAGGCCAGCTCCAACTTGAGCGTTTCCGGCAGGCCGTCGGCTAGGTCGAGGCCCTGCAGACCCTCTAGGGCAACCCGCTCCGGTGCCCTGGGCACGGCCCGAGTCCAGAGGGTAGCGATCAGCAAGAAGCCCACCGCCAGCAGGCTGGCAAGCACCGAGGCCCGCACCAAGGGCGGGCTCAGCTCCGCCGCGCTGAACTGGTTGATCAGGCTGAGCAGCAGGGCGACAAGACCGACGCCAAGGCAGGCCAGCGCAGGCCGTCCCATTACTCCAGTGCAGGGATTGGGCCAAGGTTGTCACAGTTGGGCCGGCTGAGGTCAAACTGGGGGCCATGAATTTGCCATCCGCCTTGCTCCCCCTGCGTTCCCTCCCCAGGCTGTGCTGGGGCCTGCTACTTGCCCTGACCTGCCTCCTGCCCGCCCCGGTGGCCCTGGCCATGGGCCCCCAGGATTTCGCCGCCAGTCCCCCGGCCAGCAGGGTGATTGATTCAGCCGACCTGCTCAGCCGCGCCTCGATCACCGACCTCGACCACCGGCTGGCCGACCTGGAAGACGACCATATCGAGGCCCGGCTGGTGACCCTGCGGCGCCTTGACTATGGGCTCGATTTGGGCGATCTGGGCCACCAGCTACTGGAGCGCTGGCAAAAAGAGGCCAGTGGCATCCAAGACGGCCAGCTGCTGTTTTTGATCGAGGCCCAAAACAACACCGCAGCCGTGGTCGTGTCCGACGACCTCCTGGACCAACTGCCCGCCAGCCTGCTCTCCAGTACGGGGACCAGCACGATGGGCCTGCCCTTGCGTGAAGGGGCCCGCTACCGCCAGGCCTCAATGGATGGCATTGATCGCTTGGCGACCGTGCTGCGGGGCGGTGAAGATCCCGGCCCGCCCCAGCTGATCGAACGGCTGGCGGTTGAGTCCAACGTGCCCAGCCGAGATGAGACCCAATCCAGCAATGCCCTGACCTGGGTGGTCGTTTTACTAACGGTGGGCACACTGGTGCCGATGATCACCTGGTGGGTCTTCTCCCGTTGACGCGACCATGGCGCTGACTGACTGGATGACGGCCTTTGAACGGGCCAAGGCCTCGGACTTGACGAGCGACCTCGAGCGGGCCTACGAAGCGGCCCTGCTGATCCAAGGATTTGAGCTGGAGTACTACAACGATCGTCCTGTAAGGCCTGAGCTGGAGCTGGGCATCCCGCGTCAGACCCAGGCCCAGATGCTGCGCCGTTTCAAGGCGGCCCTGAAACTCTGCCGCTCCTCGCTTGAGGAACTCGAGCAACAGCGCGGTCAGCTTGATGGTCAGGAATATCGACAGCTGCAGCTGATTGAAAGCGTCGTCTCCCGCTACGGCCGACGCCTGCCTTTACCCACCATGAGTCGCTCGCCGGATGTGTTGCCGAGCAGCTTGCTCAGCGTCTTCGACGGGGTACGGCGCCAACTGGATCCAGAGGCGGAAGCCACGGTTGTGGCTGGTTTCAGGCGCCGCCGAGATTCGACCTTGGTGTCGCTGCGGATCCTGCTGCTGTTGATCCTAGTGCCCTTACTGATACAACAAATGAGTCGCAACCTGGTGGTGTCGCCGCTGGTTGACTTCTATTCCAAGGATATGCCAATTCTGAGCTATCCCCAGCCGCATCTCCAGCAGGAAGCAATCAAAAAACTGCGCCTCTTTCAATCTGAGGTGGAGTTTGAAGCCCTGCTGGCGGGCAAGACGCCACCGAGTCGAGACGCCATGCAGGCCGCCCTGGCAGGCAAGGCTGAGGAACTCCGAAAAGACGCTGATCGCGAGAGCAATAACGCCATTAAAAATATCATCGCCGATGGCTGCGGGTTTGTTAGTTTTCTGCTGGTCTGCCTGTTGGGAAGGCGGGAAATTCAAGTTTTACGGGGTTTCCTCGATGAGGTGCTCTATGGCTTGAGTGACAGTGCCAAGGCCTTTGCGATCATTCTGTTCACCGATATCTTTGTGGGCTTCCACAGCCCGGAGGGTTGGACAGTCTTGCTGGAGGGCCTGGAAGACCACTTTGGTTTGCCCCACCAGGAAAGTTTCATCATGTTGTTCATCGCCACCTTCCCAGTGGTGCTGGCCACGATTTTGAAGTATTGGATCTTCCGTTATCTCAACCGGGTGTCGCCCTCGTCGGTGGCAACCCTGCACAGCATGAATGGGGGTGGTTGATCGGCGCCAGAGCGATGGTTACCCAACCCACTCGCAAACTGGGCGTCCAAGACTGGGACTCACTTTGATCAGTGGGCCCAGCCGTAGTGGCAAGAGTCGCTGGGCTGAGCATCTGGCCCAATCCAGTGGCTTGGCCGTGACCTATCTGGCGACGGGTCCCGAGCGCCCCGGAGATGGGGGGTGGCAGCAGCGGCTACAGCTGCATCGCCAGCGCCGACCGGCCCAATGGGCAACCCTGGAGGTGGGTGGTGAGCTGGAGGCAGCCTTGGAGCAACAGGCTGCTGAGCCGCCCCAGCGGAGTGAACTGACCAATCGCGACAACCCAGAGTTTCTGCTTAACCAAACCTTCAACGACAAGCTCCCCCAGGAGCAAGGTGCCCCCCCCCCCCATTCGAAGGAGATGTCTGGGTCAATCCGATCGGCATCAGGCCAGCTGCTGTTGATCGATTCGCTCGGAACCTGGCTGGCCCATCACCTGGACCTGGCAGAACCGGACTGGATGGAGCGGCAGCAACGCCTGCTTCTGGCGCTAGAACGGCAACCAGGGCCGGTGTTGCTGGTCTGCGAAGAGGTGGGCTGGGGCGTCGTGCCACCCACGCCCATTGGCGGCCTGTTCCGCGATCGCAGCGGCAGCCTGCAGCAACGGCTGATGCAGCAGGCCGAGGCAGCCTGGTTGGTGGTGCAAGGGCGAGCCCTCAACCTGATCGCCCTCGGCGAAGCCGTCCCGGCTGCCTAACCCGGACGCCCGATACCGGCCCCCTGCACCCACCCACCAGCAGCCTTCGCCCACCCGATCCCAGCGCCTGATCCCATGCCCCAGGTCGTGCTGTTCCAGCCCCAGATCCCCCCCAATACGGGCAACGTGGCACGCAGCTGCGCCGCCACCAACAGCGAACTGCACTTGATCGAGCCCCTGGGCTTCGAGATCAATGACCGGCAGCTACGCCGCGCCGGTCTCGACTATTGGCCCTGGGTAAAGCTGCATCGCCACGTCGACTTCGAGGCCTTCAGCCGACACCGAATCGAGCGGGGGGGCCGCCTGCTTGCCCTCAGCCGCCAGGGCAGGCACCCCTATGCCCGGCAGCGATTTGCGAGCGACGACTGGCTCCTGTTTGGCCGCGAAACCGACGGGCTGCCCCAGGAGGTGCTCGACAGCTGTTGCGACTGCCTAACGATCCCAATGGCCGGCTCAATCGAGCGGGGTGGCGGGGTGCGCAGCCTCAACCTCTCCGTCGCCGTGGGCGTAGTTCTGTTCGAGGCCCTGCGCCAGCTGGAGCCCTGAGGCCGGAGCCTGAGACTCGACTCGGGGGGACTCGATGCGGGTCGATTTTTCTAGGGTCCGACCAAAAGGGTGACCATGGTCACTTGCAGCCAAAGGTTCAACCCGTTACTGTCTGCGCGTCCCGGGGCTTGCGGCTTCTCGTCCGGGGCTTGTCCAATGGGTGAATGTGTATGAAGCCTTGCTTATGGATCGGAACCAGCCTTGGAGTGACCACGCTGCTTGCTGCAGCTGGCTCGATCGCTGGTCCCGGTCTGGCTGACAACAGGTCCTCCTTTGACCTTGATTCCATTCCCAGCCAGGTCCAGCCGATGCAGCTGGCCTCCCTGCCCCCTAGCTCCGATCACCTCTGGGTCAAAGTCCGCTCCGAGGTCCAGCTTGAGGAGCTCGCCGGCCAGCTCGCCGTCAACGAAACCCAGCTCGCTCGCCTCAATGAGGTCGACGAAGACCACCGCTTCCTCACAGGCGACTGGCTAGTCCTGCCCACAGCAGCCAGCCGCCAGGCCAAAAACCTTGCGTCCCTCGACACCAGCGCCCTAAGGCGCACCCCTCCGATCCAGGCGCCTCCGCCGCTGGAACAGTCCGCAGTGGTCCGCTTCGGAGAAAGCCTGCGCCAGATTGCCCAACGCTCTGGCGTGACCATCGCTGATCTGTTACGCCTTAATCCCGGCCTAGAAGCGGCCCGGCTGGTGGTCGGCTCTGAGATCCGGGTGGCCCAGTCCGCCAGTGGTCGCACCGCTAGCGTGCTCGGCCTCGCCCCGACCACCAGCGGTGGCCTGAGCTGGCCGGAGATGCCCAGCTTCGGCGACCCCCCCAATGCTGAGACGGGCGGGTTCAACAGGGGTCCTTTCGACTCAGCTGGCTGGATCTGGCCTACTCAGGGGATTTTTTCCTCTGGTTACGGCTGGCGTTGGGGGCGGATGCACAAGGGCATCGATGTCGCCAACAACATCGGCACCCCGATCCTGGCCGCCAAGGCCGGACGAGTCATCCGCTCCGGTTGGAACGACGGCGGTTACGGCTACTTGGTCCAACTGCAGCATGAGGATGGCAGCAGCACCCTCTACGGCCATAACAGCAAAATCATGGTGCGCGTCGGTGATGTGGTTCAACAAGGAGCAGTGATTTCGCTGATGGGCAGCACCGGCAACAGCACCGGACCCCACCTGCACTTTGAAATCCATCCCCCCGGTCGTGGCGCCGTCAACCCCTTGCCGTTCCTTCCCAACCGGGCTTAACGCCCGGCCTGGCAAGGGGCAGCCAGAAGCCCTAGCGAGCAAGCTATCGCTTATGATTGAACGGTCTTGGCTCGGTAGCTCAGCTGGTTAGAGCGTGGGATTCATAACCCCAAGGTCGGGAGTTCAAGTCTCCCCCGAGCCATTTACTTCCACTTGATTGCTTAAAGCAATTACAAACTTTTTCGCAACAACTATTCTTTGCTTATTTCGAACAGTTCACGCTTCGTTTTAAGCCGAAATATGCCTTAGGTTCTTTTCGACTATTGCAAGGCGCCGTATACATTGAAATTTCATCTCGCTTTTACCACGTAGCAAGTGCTATTCCCGGTCATTGGCTCGCCGAATGAGCTGCATTTTAGCGCCATCCTTAGTTAAAAATTTGAATGACCTTAAAAGCGCTCCTAGCCCTAACGGCGCATAGGGAACCTGCCATGACGCATTGCGGTAGTTGATTGAACTTTGACCCAATTAGGCCTTAGCCTTATCTAATAGCATGGA
Source organism: Synechococcus sp. UW140 (assembly GCA_945860085.1). GTDB lineage: Bacteria > Cyanobacteriota > Cyanobacteriia > PCC-6307 > Cyanobiaceae > BAIKAL-G1. The sequence continues at coordinate 12,971 of CAMAPJ010000076.1, forward strand.
GCGTAATTTCCATACGACAAGTCGAGCCCATTCCGCAAGCCTTATCCAATTAGAAGCGAAGCTGCGACAATCGATTCGGGAGAGACTGAGTCAATCTGGGATGGTTTTTCATGGCGATCAAAGGTCCATCCCTCTGTCCTGGAGGGCATGGTCTGCTCTCAAGCGATCCAGCCCTCTCTTCGGTAGGCACCGACAACCCATCGTTGACTCCACACACGAGCGTGCTGCAGGCCGGCTTCCAACCCCCCAAAGCCCTATGTTGGGCTGAGCGGGGCGTGGCGCAGCTTGGTAGCGCGGGTGCTTTGGGAGCACTAGGTCGCAGGTTCGAATCCTGTCGCCCCGATCTCAGTCATAGCAAGGGTTCTCGGGGTTCCGGGAGCCCTTCTTTTTTGG
>CAMAPJ010000077.1 GCA_945860085.1 Synechococcus sp. UW140
TCTGCTCCGGGTGCCAGGGGCGGAAGGTCTTGAGCTTTTGCATGCCCCATTCTCTCGCCCAGATCCATTGCAGTTACTACGTTCTGGGCAGATTCTGGGGCGTCTGTGGAGAAGCTGGCGCGGATCTATGCGCGACAGGCTCCTAGGGGCAGCTCCTGCAGCTGTTCGATCGTGCCTTCCAGGAAGGAGACATTGGCGTAGCCAAACAAGTCGGCGTGGTACTCCGCATAGCCCTTGGCAATCGCCAGTTGTTCGCGGGTCATGTCGACCCCTACCACTTGGCCCCTGGGCCCGACTAGCTGGGACAGCAGGTAGGCGTCCCGACCTGAGCCACAGCCGAGATCGAGAACCCGGCAGCCCTCCAGCAGGGGCGGACAGACCAGGCCGCAGCCGTAGTAGCGCTTGCTCACTTCGGGATGGATGCGCTCCAGCAGCGGTTTCAACCAGGCGGGTAGGGCCTCGGCATCACAGCAGGCGTTGGTCTTGAGGTCGGCGGAACCGCCCAACTCCTGGCCGTAATAGGCCTGCACGGCGGCATGGGTGGACATGGGTGAACGGGACTTCGTGGACGTCTGGGCCCAGCAAAGCCCATCGGCGGCTTTGTCGCTGCCAAACCTTGCGCTCAACCCCAGCCAAACCCCCCTCAGCTCAAAGCTCTAGCCCAGTCCCTGCTTAGTCCATCAGCTCAGTCCATCAGCTCAGTCCATTAGCTCAGTCCTTCTGCCCAGTCCATCAGCTCAGTCCATTAGCTCAGTCCTTCTGCCCAGTCCATTGGCCCAGTTCATTAGCCCAATCCATCAGCCCTGGCTCAGCCCGATCCTTAGCCTTCGGGCGCTGCGGCGTAGGCCCTCGTTGCAGTCCCCCTCCATTAGTAGGCCGGCCCCACCCCAGAGCAACCGGGGCGCCAGATCGCCGGCGCCGGCCTCCAGGGCCCGCAGCGGCCGGAAGCCCAGTTGGCTGAAATAGCGCACCAGGCGGCGGTGCTGGGCCTCGTGATCGCGGATCGCCAGCAACAGGGCTCGGCGGCAGGGGGTGGCCTCCAGGGCCCAGGCGAAGGTGGCGGCCCAGATCAGGGCGCCAACGCCGGCGGTGTCTTCCCCTTGCACCCGCATCGTGTCGAGCCGTAGGCCGGCCGCCAGCGGCAGGGCCCAGCCCTTCAGCTCCCCCAGCAACTGCAGGCCTCCGGCCTGGCGCCGCGCCACCACCACCCGCAGGCTCCAGAGCACTCCTAGGGGCCGCCCCACCTTTAGGCGTAACAGCAGCCCACGGCGTTCCGCCTCCGCTTCCAGCTGGGCCAGGGTCGGCAGTTCGGGCCCTGTCGGCAGGGATAAAGGAGAGCTCATGGCTGCTGGTAGGGAACGGCCGCCAGCACTGCCGTTAGGGGCAGGGGCCCATACAGGTGGGGAAACAGCTCTCGGCTGGGTTCGTCGCAGGATTTGTCGTTCGATTTGTCGTTTGATTGAGGGCTGGATGCCGCTGTGGATTCAGGGTTTGTAAGAGTGCCGGCACCAGCGATTGAGATCGCCCGCGCACCAGGGGTCGCCCCTGCCGGCTCGGCCCGTACCGCAACCCCGGCCTGCTCCAGCCGGGCTGGATCGAGCGTGAGCAGTACAACCGGACCGGCATCGCCATAAAAACGGCTGTAGGTGGCGGCCAGCTGGTGGGCGTAGCTGGCGTGGATAAAGCCCACTTGCTCCAGGCTTTGCCCCCGGGTGGAGCGGGCGTAGAGGCCAGCGGTCCGGGCCTGGCGCCACTCGTCCGCCAGGGCCAGGTGGTAGAGCCAGCAGGGCGATCGCCAGGGCTGGCGGGGGCCCCAGGGGGGCTCCATCACGGCGGCGAACTCGCTGCAGCTTTCGAAGCGCCCGAGCCAGACTTGGAGTGCCTCCAGGTTGGCTTCGGCATCAAACCCGGCTGGATCGGCCCGGCGAAACTGGCGCACAAAGGGCAGCAGGGCCCAGTCGGCTAGGCAGGGCGCCTGGCCCAGGAGCCAGCCACCGGCGCTAAGGCGCCGGTTCCAGCCACGCAAAATCTTCAGGGCGGCGGCGCGATGCTGTTGGGGCTCGCCGAGGAGCTCGCCATATGGATTGGCCGCTGAACGGCCAGCTGCATTGCCAGCTGGCCGTTCAGCTGAAGCGCTCACCGAATCCCTGGGCGCGAAGCGATCCGGGTATTTGAAGCGATCGAGGTGGTGCTTGAACGGACCGTCGTTTTCGGCGATCAAGCCGGCCTGCTCAGCCCGGTTGGCCCGGGCGGCGGGGCTGGTGCCGCCGCGCAACCAATCGCCAGGATTGCCCCGGGCCAGGGCCCAGTACATCAGAGCGAGGCTCTGGTCAATCACGGTGGCCTCGCCCTGGGGATCAGCGTCGGCCTGAGGGGGCACCACCAGCACGGGCACGGTGCCCTTGGGTGCAGCCAGCAGCAATTCGGGGGGCTTGCAGCCCAGGTTCACTTCCCGCACGACCAGATCGCAGCCCGGTCTCAGCCCCGCTGCCGCCAGGGCCAGGCGGGCGCGAATCGCATAGGGGCAGCGGCGGAAGCTGTAGAGGACCGGCAGGTCAACCGGTTCGGCTGGTCCCTGGGCCCTGGGTCCAGGTCCTCCGTTCTCCCCTGGTCCTGGCTGATCAAGGGCCATCGGCTGCTGCCGGTAGGGAGCCTGGCGGCTGGCCGTTGGCTGGCTGTCTGCTGGGTTCACAGCCCATGGGGTCATGGTCACTGCCGCTGGTGTCTTGGCTGTGGGGAGCGGGGCTGCTGGGCCCATGGCCACTGGTTCCGGGGCTGCTTGGGCCCACGCCGATATGCCCCTGGCCCCGGGCGGCGGCCAGGGCGATTTGGCGCTGGCGTTCGCCGAAACGGCGGCGGTCGTCGTCACTGAAGCGGCTGAGGCAATGGCGGCAGCTCACACCTGGCACATAGCTCGCCAGCTGGCAATCGGTGGGTGAGAGCGGCAGGCCGCAGGCATGGCAAAGCCGGTAGCTGCCAGGCTCAAGCTGGTGGTTGACGCTCACCCTCTGGTCGAAGACAAAGCATTCGCCTCGCCAGCGGCTGCCTGACTCCGGCACGTCTTCTAGGTATTGCAGGATCCCCCCCTGCAGGTGGTGCACCCCCTGAAAACCCTGCTGGAGCAGGTAGGCGGTGGCCTTCTCGCAGCGGATGCCGCCGGTGCAGAACAGGGCCAGGGCCTTGGGCTGCTGCTCTGCGACCAGGGGCCGCAGGTGGGACTCCACCCAGGCCGGAAATTGGCGAAAACTTTCGGTGCCGGGATCAAGGGCCCCCTCGAAGCTGCCCACCGCCACTTCATAGGCGTTGCGGGTGTCGATCACCAGGGTGCCGGGATCGGCGATCAGCCCGTCCCAGTCCTGGGGCCCCACATAGGTGCCCACCGGCGAGCCAGCGGTCGGGGTTGCGCCTGCGGCTGGGGCTTGCACTGGTTTTACCGTCGGGCAGCCCATGGTGACGATCTCGCGCTTGAGTCTCACCTTGAGCCGATGGAAGGCCTGCTGGGGCGCCCAGCTCAGCTTGGCGGTGAGGCCCTCTAGGCCTGGGCGCCGCCTTAAGAGGGCGAGCAGGGCCTGCACAGCCGTCTCGGGCCCGCAAACCGTGCCGTTCACCCCCTCTTCGGCCAGCAGGACCGTGCCAAACACCTGGCCCGTCTGGGTTCCAGCCAGCAGCTCGCTGCGTAGGCCAGCTAGGTCCTGCATGGGTGCAAAGGCGTAAAAGGCCGCCACCTGCAGGGCCCCGACTGGAGCCATCAAGACACCAAGGCGTCCCAGGGGACAACCCCCGCGGCGGCCAGCAGCTCCTGGTCTTCTGTGACCCCTGGATTGGCGGTGGTTAGCAGGGTGTCGCCGTAAAAGATCGAATCGGCGCCGGCCAGCAGGCAGAGCAGCTGACCCTCGCGGCCCAGGGCTTCGCGGCCGGCGCTGAGCCGCACGCGGCTGTAGGGCATCAGGATCCGGGCCACGGCCACCATCCGCACCATCTCGAGGGGATCCACGGGCTGCTGGTCCTCCAAGGGCGTGCCTTCCACTGCTACTAGGGCGTTGATCGGCACGCTTTCGGGGTGGGGCTCCAGGCCGGCGAGCACGGCCAGCAGGGAGGCCCGATCCCGGCCCGACTCGCCCAGGCCGATGATGCCGCCGCAACAGAGGCTGATGCCGGCGCTCCGCACCCGGGCCAGCGTTTCCAGCCGTTCCTGGTAGGTGCGGGTGCTGATGATCTGGTCGTAGTGCTCAGGACTGGTATCGAGGTTGTGGTTGTAGGCGGTGAGGCCGGCCTCGGCCAGGCGCTGGGCCTGGGGGACGGTGAGCATGCCGGCGGTGACGCAGGCCTCCATGCCCAGCTCACGCACGCCACTGACCATTTTCAGCATCGCCTCAAAGGGGGCTCCTTCGCGGATTTCGCGCCAGGCCCAACCCATGCAGAAGCGCTGGGCGCCGGCTTCTTTGGCGGCCCGGGCCCGCTCCAACACCGGCGCCACCTCCAGGTTGGGCCGGCCGTCGAGGTCGCTGCTGTTGTGCATCGACTGGGGGCAGTAGGCGCAGTCTTCCTCGCAGCCGCCGGTTTTGACGCTGAGCAGGGAGGCGAGCTGCACCCGGTAGCCCGGATTGGCCTGGCGATGCACCGACTGGGCCCGCCAGAGCAGGTCCATCAAGGGCAGGTCCAGCAGGACCTCGATTTCGGCCACGCTCCAGTCGTGGCGATGCTCCAGCTCGTGGCGCACTATCTGGGCGAGGTCCTGGGTCAGGCCCTGGGTTGGCAGCGCGGCGGGGGAAAGGGTCAAGGGCCCGGTGTCAGGGAGTGGGGGGGTGGACGCCACCGAAGCGACGTTGGCGGCTCTGGTAGTCGAGCAGGGCCCGGGTCAGGGCCGCTTCGTTGAAATCCGGCCAAAGCACATCGGTGATGTGTAACTCGGCGTAGGCCAGCTGCCAGAGCAGGAAGTTACTGATTCGGTGCTCGCCACTGGTACGGATCAGCAAGTCGGGATCGACCTCGCCGGCGGTGTGGAGTTCGGCGGCGAAGTTGTGTTCATCGATGGCGGCCGGATCGAGGCTGCCGGCGGCGACCTGTTCCGCTAGGCGCCTAGCCGCGAGCACTAGCTCACGGCGGCCGCCGGAGTTGGTGCAGACATTGAAATGGATGCCCGTGTTCTGGGCGGTGCGCTCTGTGGCATCGGCGATGCGTTGCTGCAGGCCCTCGGGCAGCTGCTGCAGTTCCCCTAGGAAGCGGATCCTCACCTGCTCCCGTTCGAGCGCTTCGAGCTCCCGGGCCAGCACCCGCTCGAACAGGGCCATTAGGAAGCTGACTTCCTCGCCGGGGCGGCTCCAGTTCTCGGTGGAGAAGGCGTAGGCGGTCAGCGAGCCGATGCCCCAGTCGCTGCAGAGGCGCAGGGTCCGTTTGAGTGCCTCGACCCCCTCGCGATGGCCCATCACCCGGGGCAGGTTGCGCTGGCGGGCCCAGCGGCCGTTGCCATCCATGATCACGGCCACATGGGCCGGCAGGCGGCTGGGATCGAGCGAGGCAGGCAGGGTCTGGACCAACGGACTGCTCGCCTGGGGGGTCTCCGTGGTCGCCAGGGAGCGACTCATGCGTGGGGGTCTGGGCCTTCCTTGGCCACGGTACGTCCTGTGCTGACAGGGGGCTTGGCGGCCGAAGCCGGGCCGGCACCCTTGGCACCGCCCAGGGCAGCCGTTTTCGCCATGGGCTTGGCCGGCGCCTTGCTGCCGGGCTTGGCGGCGGACTGGGCCATGGCATCGGCGAGCAGCTCCTGCAGGCGGCCGCTGGTGATCGGTCGCTCCAGCCGGCCCTGGCGGGCCAGGGACAGGGTGCCCGTTTCCTCTGAAACCACGATGCAAAGGCAGCGATCGAAGCGCTCGGTGATGCCGAGGGCAGCCAGGTGGCGGGTGCCAAAGCGGTTCAGCCCCTGGCGAGAGATCGGCAGGATCACCCCGGCCGAAAGGATGCGATTGCCCTTGACCAGCAAGGCTCCGTCATGGAGGGGGGTATTAGCGGTGAAGAGATTCAGGATCAGGTCGACGGAGAGCTGGGCATCAAGGGCAATGCCGGGATTGAGGAAGTCTTCCGGGCGCAGGTCACTGCCGAGATCGAGCACGATCAGGCCGCCGCGCCGCAGCTGGGAGAGCCGCCCCGCCGCCTCAGACAGCACCGCCACGGCCCCGAAGGCCAGCTTGTCGGCCCCCTGGTTGCCGAACAGGACATCGAGCCGACCCGTGCCGAGCAGCTCCATTAACCGGCGCAGTTCCCCCTGCCAGAGGATCGCCAGGGCCAGGCTGCAGGCCAAGGCCATTGCATCGACCAGCTTGCTGGTGAGCGGCAGGTTGGCGTAGCGCTGGACCACCCAGGCGAGGGCCACTAGGAGTAGGTAACCCCGCAACAGCCAGAGGGTGCGGGGCTCCTTGACCCGGGCCAGGAGCACCATGCCAAGGGCCGTCGCTAGCAGCAGATCGAGCAGCAGCCTCAGATCGACGAACCCCAACCGGATCCCCTCAGTAAGCCACTGAATTCAGGGTACCGGCGTTAACCGTTCTGGCAGCACGTCGTAGCGCAGCAGCTCCTCTGGCTGTTCGCGCCGTTGCACCAGATCCACCGCTCCCTCGTGCACGAGCACGGCCGCCGGTTTGGGGATGCGGTTGTAATTGGACGCCATCGAGGCGTTGTAGGCCCCGGTGGCGAAGACGGCGAGCACATCGCCACTGCGGGTGGGCGGCAGGGCCAAATCTTTCATCAGTACATCGCCCGATTCGCAATGCTTACCGGCCAGGGTGACGCGTTCACTGGCCTCAGCTCTGGGCCGCTCCACCAACACCGTCGTGTACTGGGATTGATAGGTAATCGGCCGGGGATTGTCGCTCATGCCGCCATCCACTGACAGGTAGGTGCGGATGCCGGGCACCTCTTTGCGACTGCCGATGCGATAGAGGGTGAGCCCGGCGCTGGCCACCAGGGAGCGGCCCGGTTCACAGAGCAGGCGAGGCAGCTCTAGGCCCCGTTGCTGGCAGGCCTGGCGCACCGCTTCGGCCACGCCCCGCACCCACTCCTGGATCGAGGGGGGATCGTCACTGGCGACGTAGCGAATGCCGAGGCCGCCGCCCACATTGAGATCGCGCACGGGATGGCCGAGGGAGCGGGCCAGGGTTAGGGCATCGGCCAGCACCCCGGCCAGGTCCCGGTGGGGTTGCAGCTCGAAAATCTGGGAGCCGATGTGGGCATGGAGGCCGGTTAGTTCGGCCCAGGGGTAGCGGGTGAGCTCCTGCAGCACGGCTTCTAGCTGGTCGGGGTCGAAGCCGAACTTGCTATCGAGGTGGCCGGTCTGGATGTACTCGTGGGTGTGGCACTCGATCCCCGGGGTGAGCCGCAGCATCAGAGACACGGGGGCCTGGGGCGCCAGCTCGGCTAGGAGTTCCAGGTCGTGCCAGTTGTCGAGCACCACCGTGACGCCGGCCCCGATCGCCAGGGCCAGCTCCTCGCGGGATTTGTTGTTGCCATGCAACACGATCCGCTCGGCGGGCATGCCTCCCTCTAAGGCGGTGAGCAGTTCCCCCGACGACACCGCATCTAGGCCCAGGCCTTCAGAGGCCACCAGGGCGGAGATCGCCAGGCTGCTGTTGGCCTTGGAGGCGTAGAGGGCCAGGGCCGGGCCGGGGTAGTGGGCCTCGAGGGCCTGGCGATAGGCCCGGCAGGTGGCCCGCAGGGTCGCCTCATCGAGCACATACAGGGGCGTGCCGTAGCGCTGGGCTAGGTCTGCCAAATCACAGCCACCCACCTGCAGCCGGCCCCTGGCATCCAGGCTGCAGCTGATCGGCGTCAGGTTGCGGTTGGGACTCTCGAGGTCTCGCTCCACTTCGTAGGGGGCGGCGGTTGCCGGGGTGGTCGCCACCACCGCATCAGCTGTCAGGCCAGCGGCCACTCCAGCCGTCCTGTCGGACGCCGTTCCAGCTGACTCTGTGGAGATGGTCATCAGGGCGCCCGGATCCGGCAAGGGCGACAATCGTAGGCAGAACGGGTTCTGGGGCTGTGGCCGATCGAACGGACGCGGCAGCAGGTCGGGCCCAGTCAGCTGAGCGCTTAGGTGCCCAGGCATCCGGGCTGGGAGCTGGCTTGGACTGGGGCCAGCCCGTGGGATGGAACCCCACCCGGCTGCTGCAGGTCGGCGATCTAGGGGCCTGCCTGGTCCTCGACGCCACCGCCCTGGGGGGCTTCTGGAGCGAGAGCCAGTGGCGCGCCGAGCTGGAGGGAGCGGGCCGCCTCTGTATTGGCATCGACCAGGCCGATCCCCTGATCCCAGATGGGTTGGTTGCAGAGGGTCTGGTTGCTGAGGGTCTGGGCCCGGGTGGCCTGGCGGGGGTGGCCTGCGGCTGGCTGGTGGTCGATGAACTTCACATCACCGTGCTGGCCGTCGATCCCCAGGGCCGGCGCCGGGGCCAGGGGCGCCAGCTGCTGGAGGCCCTGCTCGCTGCGGCCAGGGCCCGGGGGGCCCTGCACGCCACCTTGGAGGTGGCGGCCGATAACCAGGCCGCCCTGGGCCTGTATGCCGCCTGCGGCTTCCAGACGGCTGGAACCCGTCGCGGTTACTACCGAAGCGGCCAGGATGCCCTGATCCAATGGAAAAGGATCACCGCTGCTGCATCGGACCACGCCTGAGAGGGGCGCCCGCTAACTGTCAGGGCTGGTACGGATTGCCGCCTATTTTTGTCGCAAACGCCCAAAAGTTTCCCCGCTTACGTTGTTGCGCCAACGGGGCCTTTGCCCTGTCAGAGCCTGACTTCTCCCCTTGATGCTGCGGCAACCGCAACTCCTGGCCAATCCTGATAGGTTGGGGACACCTGCAACTGGCACCGCCCCATGTTCGAGCGGTTTACCGAGAAAGCCATCAAGGTGATCATGCTGGCCCAGGAGGAGGCCCGCCGCCTCGGCCATAACTTCGTCGGCACCGAGCAGATCCTGCTGGGCTTGATCGGCGAGGGCACGGGTGTGGCGGCCAAGGTTCTGAAGTCGATGGGGGTCAACCTCAAGGACGCCCGGGTCGAGGTCGAAAAGATTATTGGCCGCGGCTCTGGTTTTGTCGCCGTCGAAATCCCTTTCACACCCAGGGCCAAGCGGGTCCTAGAGCTGTCTCTCGAAGAAGCGCGTCAACTCGGCCACAACTACATCGGTACTGAACACCTGCTGCTGGGCTTGATCCGCGAGGGTGAAGGCGTGGCCGCCAGGGTGCTGGAAAACCTCGGCGTCGATCTGGCCAAGGTGCGCACCCAGGTGATCCGCATGCTCGGCGAAACCGCCGAGGTGGCCTCCGGTGGCGGCAGCAAGGGTTCAACCAAGACCCCAACGCTGGATGAATTTGGCAGCAACCTCACCCAGCTGGCCGCCGACGGCAAGTTGGATCCGGTGGTGGGGCGCCAGAACGAAATCGAGCGGGTCATCCAGATCCTCGGCCGCCGCACTAAGAACAATCCCGTGCTGATCGGGGAGCCCGGCGTGGGCAAAACGGCCATTGCCGAAGGCCTAGCCCAACGCATCACCCAGGGTGAAATTCCCGACATTCTCGAAGACAAACGGGTACTTACCCTTGATATCGGCCTGTTGGTGGCAGGTACCAAATACCGGGGTGAATTTGAGGAGCGCCTCAAAAAAATCATGGAAGAGATCCGGAGCGCCGGCAATGTGATCCTCGTGATCGACGAGGTTCACACCCTGATCGGTGCGGGTGCGGCGGAAGGTGCCATTGATGCCGCCAATATTCTCAAACCGGCCCTTGCCCGCGGCGAACTGCAATGCATCGGCGCCACCACCCTCGACGAATACCGTAAGCACATCGAACGGGATGCTGCCCTCGAGCGTCGTTTTCAGCCGGTGATGGTGGGTGAGCCCTCCGTGGCTGACACGATCGAAATCCTGCGGGGCCTGCGGGAGCGCTACGAGCAACACCATCGCCTCAAGATCAGCGATGAAGCGGTAGTAGCAGCGGCGACCCTCGGTGATCGCTATATCTCCGATCGCTTCCTGCCCGATAAGGCCATCGACTTGATCGATGAGGCTGGTAGCCGAGTGCGCTTGCTCAATTCCAAGCTGCCGGTGGCCGCCAAGGAAGTGGATAAGCAGTTGCGCGATGTGCAGAAGCGCAAGGAAGCTGCTGTGCGTGAGCAGGACTTCGGCAAGGCCGGCGAACTGCGTGACAAGGAAGTGGAACTGCGCGAGCAGATCCGCACCATCCTCCAAACTCGTCGCGACGAGGAGCCCAGCTCCCCGGCCGAAGGCTCGAAAGCGGAGCCCGTGAGTGGCGGTGGCGCTTTTGCCGATGGCCAATCGGTTTACGACGCCTCCGGCGAGCGCACGCCGGTGGTCACTGAGGAAGACATCGCCCAAATCGTCGCCTCCTGGACCGGGGTGCCGGTGCAAAAACTCACCGAAAGCGAATCGGTGAAACTGCTGAATATGGAAGAAACCCTCCACCAGCGCCTGATCGGCCAGGACGAGGCCGTCAGGGCCGTGTCCAAGGCGATCCGCCGGGCGAGGGTAGGTTTGAAAAATCCCAACAGGCCAATTGCCAGTTTCATCTTTTCCGGCCCCACCGGCGTCGGCAAGACCGAACTGACCAAGGCCTTAGCCGCCTACTTCTTCGGTAGTGAAGAGTCGATGATCCGCCTCGACATGTCGGAGTTCATGGAGCGCCACACGGTCAGCAAGCTGATCGGCTCGCCTCCCGGCTATGTGGGCTTCAACGAAGGCGGCCAGCTCACAGAGGCTGTGCGCCGGCGTCCCTACACCGTGGTGCTCTTCGATGAAATCGAGAAAGCCCACCCCGACGTCTTCAATCTGCTGTTGCAGCTGCTCGAAGATGGTCGCCTCACCGACTCCAAAGGTCGCACGGTGGACTTCAAGAACACCTTGATCATCATGACCTCGAACATCGGTTCGAAGGTGATTGAGAAGGGCGGCGGCGGCCTCGGTTTTGAGTTCTCAGGCAGCAGTGTCGAAGACACCCAATACACACGCATCCGCTCGCTGGTGAATGAGGAGCTGAAGCAATACTTCCGCCCCGAATTCCTCAACAGGCTCGATGAAATCATCGTGTTCCGTCAACTCAGTCGTGACGAGGTGAAGCTGATTGCCGAGATCATGCTGCGCGAAGTCTTTGCCCGCATGCAGGAAAAGGGAATTACCCTGTCAGTCTCTGAATCCTTCAAGGAGCGGCTCGTAGAGGAGGGCTACAACCCCAGCTACGGCGCCCGTCCCTTGCGCCGTGCCGTAATGCGCCTGCTCGAAGATTCCCTAGCCGAAGAATTCCTCTCCGGCCGGATCAGCGACGGCGACTCGGCCCTTGTTGATGTGGATGACAGCAAGCAGGTGGTGATCCGCAAGGATGCCGTTACTCCACTCCCTGAATTGGCCGCGGCGGGAGTATAGGGGAGTTTGTCTTAAGATCAAGGGGTTTTCAAGACTAGTTCTTTTACACTAGCCGAATAACTCAAGCCCGGCTTCAAGCTGGGCTTTTGTTTGTCTTGTCAGCGGCTTTCTTTTCCTGAACAGGGTTAGGAAGCTAATCCAAGAGTCTTGCGGTCACGCTAATGTAATACTTGGGGGGTATTTTGAGGGCCATTACAGGTTCGTGTTTCGCGAGTATAGCTGATGAATTTGATATTTGCATATCTTTTTTCTGCCCTAGATTCTGGTGAAGGCCAGCTTAAATGACCTCGTAATACGCCTTGAGTCAGCCTTCTGTTGGGGGCGTAGTTGATGATGGGGAGGCTAAGCTTGATAGGGCAAGATAGCCTGAAAGCTTAGATAACTGCTAGCGCTTTTCTCTTGTCGAGAGCATGGTATCCTCAGCTCCTTTTCTGTCAAGCAGCAGCCTCTCTTCTCTTGGTAAGTTGAGCATTCCAATCTGATTTCTGTTGAAGCTTGATCACTATTTCACATGACCTGATTTGTCGTCTTGGGATGATTGCGGAAGTCGATATAATTGGCTGATGAAAAGACTGAAGACTCGGCGGCTGAAGACTCGGCAGCTGAAGGCTTCAGTCGCCGAGTCTTGGCAGCTAGGACTTGTTATTGAGTGAATTACAATTTGCTTAAGTCATGGAATTGGGAAATGTCAAGATGTCATGCTCAGGCCTTTTCTCTTGGTTTGATTTACAAGATGATTTGAGCGCTGCCAAAGGAGGCCACTCCGCCAAAGGTTATCTCGAAATCAGCAATCCGATCCCCATTTAAATCGGCTTGAAGTAGGCCAGATCCAAATCGCAATTGACCAAGCTTGCCACTGAAGGAAGCGGATCCTAACCAGCTAAGGGCTTGATCGACTGCGACCATGCTATTGCCATCAATTGCTGAAAGATTGATTCGATCGCCTTGATTTGCCTGGAAATCAGTGATTTGATCGCGGCGGCCAGACCCAGTAAGTGAATCAGCAGAAGAGCTATATATAAATTTGTTGGCCCCACTTCCGCCACTTAAAATGTCAATTCCGAAGCCGCCTGCAATGACATCATCTCCAATGCAGCCGGTAATAATGTCGTTACCATCTCCCCCATCCAGCACGTCATTGCCAATCTCACCGGTTAGGGAGTCTGAACCGGAGCCGCCATAGATCGAATCGTTTTCGGATCCTCCATTCAAGAGATCATTGCCGCTATCACCGTAAAGAGTGTCTGCGCCGACTCCGCCATAGATCGAATCATTATTGTCGCCACCTTCGATGACATCATTGCCGATGTCACCGGTTAAGGAGTCTTCGCCTATGCCACCGTAGAGGTGATCATTGCCATCGCCGCCACCGACCTTATCATTTCCATCGTCGCCATAGAGATTATCGCCGCCAGACTCTCCCTGAAGCAAATCGTCTCCTTGTCCGCCTCTTATTATGTCATTACCGGCTCCACCGTGGTAGTCGTTATTATGGCTATTACCCCAGGGCTGATTCAAAGTCTCAGCATGGGTTCGGCTGAGGCCTCCGCCTGGCCATCGCCAGCAGCGCCGTGATGTCGTGCATCACCGCCTGCAAGCCAGAGCGGATTGACCGGAACCCAGCCAGGCGCAACAGGTTCATCGCTGCGGT